>CAZZDD010000065.1:0-10119 GCA_964652185.1 uncultured Candidatus Peribacteria bacterium
AAAGCGAAATCGAAAGTTCTCTCTCCGAACATCGACCAAGAGCTGGTACGCTGACGGCCCTTGGACACCGCGACGGATCTTATTTTCGGCCCGCTCAACCCCGAGCAGAAGCAGGCGGTCGTCACGATGGACGGCCCCGTGCTCATTTTAGCCGGAGCCGGCTCGGGCAAAACGAAGGCGCTCACGCACCGCATCGCCAACCTGATTCACACGGGCGTGCCGCCGTGGCAGATCCTCGCGGTGACCTTCACCAACAAGGCCGCCAAGGAGATGAAAGAGCGCATCAAGAACATCCTGCACCTCACGGGCGGCGAGGATTTGTCGCCGTACGAAGCCGGCCACGCGAAGCTGCCGGTGATGGGCACCTTCCACTCGATCTGCGCCCGAATCCTCCGCCGCGACATCGAACGCCTCGGCCGCGACAGAACCTTCGTGATCTACGACGGCGACGACCAGGAGAAGCTCATGAAGGAAGTGCTCAAGGAATTGCGCATCGCCGAGGAGCAGCTCAAACCCCGCGCCGCCCTCTCGCAGCTGGGCCGCATGAAGTGCGAAGCAGTGACGCCCGACCAGGCGAAGAAAGACGCGACGAGCGACCGCATGGAGACCGTCGTGCGCGCCTACGACCTGTACCAAAAGAAACTGCGCGAAGCGAACGCCGTCGACTTCGACGACCTCATGCTCGAGACGATCCGCCTCTTCAAGGAGTGCCCGGACGTGCTCGACCGCTACCAGGAAACCTGGAGATACATCCACGTGGACGAGTACCAGGACACGAACCACGCGCAGTACCTGCTCATCTCCATGCTCGCGGAGAAGTACCGCAACATCGCGGTCATCGGCGACCCCGACCAATCGATCTACGGCTTCCGCGGCGCGGACATCCGCAACATCCTCGAGTTCGAACGCGAATACAAAGACGCCGTACGCATCAAATTGGAACGCAATTACCGCTCCACGCAGCCAATTTTGACCAGCGCCGACAAAGTGATCTCGGTGAACCCGAACCGCCCCGAAAAGCACATGTGGACCGAGCGCACCGACGGCCCGAAGGTCATCGTGCACCAGGTAAGTAACGAACGGAAAGAAGCAGAGGAAGCGATCAAGGCGATCCGCCAAGTGCAACAACTCGGCGTGCCTCTCAAAGAACAGGTGATCCTCTACCGCACCCACGCGCAGTCGCGCGTGTTCGAAGAAGCGTGCATGCGTTCGGGCATCCCCTACCGGATCCTCGGCGGGTTGAAGTTCTACCTGCGCAAGGAAGTGAAGGACGTCCTCGCCTACCTTCACGCAATCACCAACCCTTACGACGCGCTCTCGGTACTGCGCGTGATCAACGTCCCCGCGCGCAAGATCGGCCTGCGCACCCTCGAACGCCTGCAGGCCTTCGCGCAAAACCACAACCTGCAACTCTGGGACGCGCTGAAAGAAATCGACATGGTTTCCGAGGTCGATAACGGCGCGAAGGAACGCGTGCGCCAGTTCATCGGCATCATCGAACGATTCACAATGCGCAGCACGCAGGTGCCGGTCAGCACCCTCACCGAAGAATTGCTCGACGCCATCGGCATGGAGAAATGGCTCACCGAAGACGACGAAGAGAAAGGAGAGGAACGATGGCAGAACGTCCGGGAACTGCTCACGGTCATGCACAAGTACGACCACCTCGCGCCGCATGACTCGCTCCTAAACTTCCTCGAAGAAGCGGCGCTCGTGTCGGAAGTCGACAAGCTCGAAGACGGCGGCGACAGCCTGACCCTCATGACGCTGCACCTCTGCAAAGGCCTCGAGTTCGAACACGTGATGATCGTGGGCTGCGAGGAGGGGCTGTTCCCGCACAGCAACGCCGTCTACGACAAAGAGCAGCTCGAAGAAGAGCGTCGTATCATGTACGTGGGCATGACCCGTGCCCGCACGCACTTGCGCATGTTCTTCGCGAACGAACGGTTCCTCTGGGGTGAGCAGAAGGCCACGGCCCCGAGCCGTTTCCTCGACGATCTTCCCGCCGAAACCGTGGAACGCCGCAGCGACGACGTCCTCTCGGCCTTCGCATGGGCTGGGCAATCGGGCGTGCAGCAGACCAGGTCACGCGGAACGCTCATGCCCTTCCGCCAGGGGGGAAACACCGCCGACGATTTCAACCAAGACAGCGGCGACGACTCGGCGGAGCAATCGGGCGAGATCGACGTCCAATCGCGCGTGGAGCACCCGGTCTTCGGCAAGGGCACGGTGAAAGCCAAGCGCGGCGACGTCGTGGATATCGGGTTCGACAACGGCCAGAAGAAGACGTTTGCGCTGAGCATCGCGCCGTTGAAATTGCTCTAATCCAGAACGAACGTAAGGGCGTAGCATGCTACGCCCCAACGATCGATCTATCGGCGCGACTCATTATTCGTACACGATCCCGCGCGCGAGGGGCTCTTCCAGCGGCAGCCAGTCGTAGGTCGTGCGTCCGTCGGTCCACTCGATGTCGCCCGCGCTGGTAGCCGAGCCCGACTCCTGCAGCGAGACCTGCAGGTACGAATCGCTCGATCCGCCGGAATCAACATCCGCGATGAGCCGGATGCGCTGGAGGTCATCAATGGTGCCGACGCTTGCGGGGATGTCCTCGCACGTGATGAAGCCGCTGCTGACCGTGCAATCGGTCTCGGCACCCGAATCGGGCACCGTGAGGAGTGCCTCCGTCAGGGCGACATCCGACGATTTCGCGACGCGGAAGGTGAGCGACGTAATGTGCGGTTCGTAGTCGTTGTCGGTTGAACGAGCGGCCACATTGTAATCCCAGAGCGTCAGCGACGGACCGGCTACGAACACGGACGACGAGAGCGAAGTGGCGGGGGTGAACCCCGTGATCACGGCGGGGGTCGTTTCGAACGACAGGAAGGTCTCGGTCGAGGTGACCGTGTAATCGCTGTTGCTCCACACGCCGTCGCCTTCGACTTCGATGCTCTCGATGCGGACGATCTGCCCGCCCGAGGCGCCGCCGTCGGCCGGCTTCATGAGCAGGCGGACGTACACGCCGACTTCGGCACGATGCGGCAGAATGAACGTGCCCGCGGGAATATCGATCTCGTAGTCATTCGTACCGTCGCGGAACGACGTGCCGAGGAGGCGTCCGTCGGCCTCCGCGTACACGCGCACCTGCTGGATCGACGACGGATCGCTCGCGAACGACACGATCAGCCTTTCAACGTCGATCGGCTCCTGCGCGGCAAAGAAATCGACCGCCCCGACGACGGGCGAGACTTCTCCGAGCAAAAGAAAATTCGTACGAACGCTGAGATCGGTATCCGGATCGGTCGAACTGAGACCGCCGGAGGAAGAAGAGGAAGACGAGCTGGAGTTTTTGCTGCTGGAACTGCTAGACGAACGACTCGAACTGGACGACGACGAGGAAGAACTACCGCCGTTTTCGGCATCGCGCAATTCGCCGAGTTGGCCGGTACTTTCCGCGAGGAATGCCACGGTCAATCGCGCCATCTCGCCGCGGGTGATGCGTTCGCCGGGACGCAAACCCGATAGATCCACCCCGAGGTCCTCGGCAGCTTCGACGTAGGGCACATACCAATCGGCCCCTTCCGTGTCGCCGACGATCGGATGGGCGTAGACCTGGATGAGCATCTTCACCGCTTCTTCATACTGCACGTCGCGGGTGGGCTCGAAACGCCACAGGTTTTCGGCCACTCCCGCGCGGGCGTTGCCTCGGACGATGCCGAGGGCTTTCGCGCGGCACACCGGTTCGGCGTACCACGCGCTGTGGTTCACGTCGGGGAAACAGTTTGTATTCACCGATGCCGTATCGTCGATGAGACGCATGACGATCTGGACGAACTCGGCCCGATTGAGAGTGCGATTCGCGGCGAACGTCCCGTCATCATTTCCAAAGAGCACATTTTCTTCTGTAAGCACGCTCACGGCGAGATCGGTCTCATGGTTCGAAAACGGCGCATCGGAATACCGGTCGAGATCGATCGAGTCGAAGTCGAGCTGTCCGGAACTCTGCGCAACGGCAGTGACGGCAACGGTCGCGGCGAGGAACGCCGATGTAGAAAGGGAGAGGAGCTTCATATGCTCATGTAAACGAAGAAACACGACAAACGTATCACAAAAACTGTAGAATCTTCGCACATGACCTCCCTTAGGGATCGCGTATCGGGATTCTGCCGTGCCACGGGCCTGAAATTGAACACGGACCTCGGCCAGCACTACCTGGTCGACGAAGCCGCGCTCGAAGCGATTGTCACAAGCGGAAAATTAGAGAAGGAGGAACTCGTCGTGGAGATCGGCGCGGGCATCGGCGTGCTGACCGAAGAGCTGCTCAAGGCCGGTGCGCGGGTGAAGACGATCGAGTTCGACAAGCGCGTCATCCCACTCCTCAACGCCTACGTCGACGCGGCGCACTGGGGTGACAAGCTGGACGTCATCGAGGGCAACGCGCTGGACGTCCCCTTCCCCGAGGAGCCGTACAAAGTCATCGCAAACATCCCCTACCACATCACGTCGCCGCTGCTGCGCCACATGTTCCTCGAAAGTCCGCGATCGCCGACGTCCGCCACGCTGCTCATTCAGCGCGAGGTCGCCGAACGCATCTGCGACCCGGACGACAGCGGCCTGCTCACGGTCGTCGTCTCGCTATTCGGAAAGCCCTCGATCGTCCGGCACGTGCCGCCGTCATCTTTCATGCCGCCGCCGGCGGTCGATTCCTCGGTCATGCACATCGCCTGCTTCGAGAAACCCCTCGCGGACGGTCCGACAATCGACGCGGTGATGTCACTCCTCAAGCTCGGTTTCAGCCAGAAGCGAAAAATGCTCCGCAATACGCTGGGCAGCCTGCCCGATGGCGAGGCCTTGCTGGCCTCCGCCAACATCGACCCCACCCGCCGCCCGCAGACCCTCACGACGCAGGAGTGGATAGAGCTGGCGAGGGCCCGTTCTGCGGCCAAAGGGAACAAGTGAAGAACGCTACCGCATGCGAAAAACTGGCCTCATAGCATGCTATGAGGCCACAAGACCGCGATTGGAGGCGGTACCGTTTCATCGTGCGTTTCCAGCCATCCACCATCGTCCTCATCGGCTTCCTGGCATGCACCGCCGTGCTCGGCGCCTGGCGCATGCACCGCGTGCCCGCTCCGAACCATGTGGAACGCACCGGCACAGGAGCGATCGTCCTCGAAGGCCGCATCGACGGCGCACCGGAAATCGCCGACACGTCGATTTCCTACGTCGTGTCATCGCTCTCGCGCTCCGGCGCGGTACTCCAGGGGTCGATCCTCATCCGCGACACCCGCATGTGGCCACGGCACTTTTATGGCGAAAGGATCCGCGTCACCGGAAAACTGGAACCCGCCGAACACGACGGCTACGGCGCGTCGCTACGGTCACGCGGCATCCAAGCCACGATGTACGGCCCGCGCATCGAGATGCTCGACCCAGCGCCCTTGAGCGCCTTCGGCACGCTAACGTTCGTTCGGGAATCGATCGAAGGGCACATCCGCCAAATCTTCCCCGAGCCCGAAGCGTCGCTCGCGGTCGGCCTCCTCACCGGCACGCGAGCGTCGTTCCCGGACGCCCTCACGGAAGACCTGCGCACTAGCGGCCTCACGCATATCGTCGCGATCTCCGGCTCGAACGTCGCGATCGTCCTCGTGATGATGGAAAGCCTGCTCTTCTGGCTGCCTCGTCGCTGGCGGCTCCTGCCCCTCCTCGTCGGCATCGCGCTGTTCGTCGTCTTCACCGGCGCGAGCGCATCAGTCGTGCGCGCGGGCATCATGGGCGGACTGAGCGTCCTCGCGCTCCACGCCGGGCGCGTGGGCCAGGCACGCAGGACCATCGCCTGGACGGCCGGGCTCATGCTCCTCTGGAACCCCTTGCTACTCACGAACGATCTCGGGTTCCAACTGTCGTTCCTCTCGGTACTCGGCATCCTCGAAGTGTCGCCCCACCTCGAATCGCTCCTCAAACGGGTGCCGAACGTCCTGGGCCTGCGCGAGAGCATCGCCCTCACGCTGGCATCGCAAGCCATGGCCGCGCCGTGGATCGCGTACAAGCTCGGCAACCTCTCGCTTGTGGCTTTGCCCGCGAACCTGCTCGCCGCGCCGCTCATCCCCTGGTCGATGCTCCTAGGGTTCCTGGCGTTCCTTTTCTCGTTTCTAGGCCTCGGATTACCGGTCGCTTTCGTCGCCGCCGTTCCCCTCGCGCTCATCATCGCCATCGCGGACTATTCGGCCGCCGTTCCCTACGCCGCGCTCGACGGGCTCACCATCCCCCTGTGGACGCTGCTGCCCTACTACGCCGCGCTCGCATCGGCCCTGGTATGGCTAAAACGGCATACGAAAAACCCCGCCCATATGATGGAGCGGGGTCCGAGTCCGTATGATCAGGATTTACGCATCATGCTTTCCAGCGACAGGCGTCCCGCGCCGTAGCAGAGGATGACGAGCAACGAACCGAGAATCGCGGCGTCGAGCTCCCAGGCCATCTGAGTACCCATGAACGCGCCGCCCCACACGAATTGCTTCATGTAGATGGCGCCGATCATGATGATCGACAAGCCGAGGGCCGCCCAACGGGAAAGAAAGCCGACGACGAGGGCGATGCCCCCGAGCGGCTCGGCGATCGACAGAATCATCATGACGATGTTCATGCCTTCGGCCGGCTGCGACCATGCACCGAACTTCATCATGCCGTGGCCGATGAAGATGGCACCGATGATCACGCGCATGGCGAGCATCGCGAGGTCGCCGAACTTGTTCAGAGAAGAAAGGGACATGAAGGAATGGGGAAGGAAACGGGAGAAAGTATACCACAGATGACAGCACGCGCATCTTCGGCAATCATGCGCGCGACATGGCGACGCCCATCCGCGATTACTTCCTCATCGGCGATTTGCACACGGCTGCTTTGGTCTCCAAACACGGGGCGATCGATTGGATGTGCCTGCCCTGCTTCGATTCCCCGAGCGTGTTCGCAGCGGTGCTCGACGAAGAGAAAGGCGGGTCATTCCGCCCCGACATGCCGGACCATGCCTCGAGCGCACGCTACGTCCCGGACACCGCCATCGTGGAAACGTCGTTTGAGAACGCCGCTTCGGCGTTCACGATCCGTGATTTCATGGTGCCGCGCCCGACCGAAGAAGATGTCCCCCACCACTTGCTGCGCATCATCGAAGGAACCAGGGGGACCACCACCGTGCACATGACGTTCGACCCCCGACCCGACTACGCGCGCCAGCGATCGATCATTTCCGGAACCGGCCCGCTGCTCGAAGTGCGCATCGACGATCGGACCGCCTGGCTGCACGTCCCGGCAAACGCGCAGATCTCCCCTCGCGAAAACACGCACGGCATCGACATATCCTTCGAGGTGAAAGAAGGCGAGAAAAAGCACATCGCGCTCGAATACGCCGCCGAATCACGGTTGGAACTTTCCAAGCGGAACCTGGAACAGGAGACGATCGATTTCTGGCGGTCATGGATCGCCGAAGGAACCTTCGAATACTCGCGCGAGCACTTGGTGCGCAGCGCCATCACGCTGAAGCTCATGCAATTCTACCCCACGGGAGGCATCATCGCGGCGCCCACAACGTCTCTACCCGAGGAAATCGGCGGCGTGCGAAACTGGGATTACCGCTACGTGTGGGTGCGCGACGCGACGTTCACGCTCTATGCGTTCTATGTCCTGGGGTTCGTGAACGAGGCGGAACGGTTCTTTCGATTCATCGAGCGCATTGCGAAAGAAGCCACGCGCTGCGACGAAACGGGCACGTGCGACCTGGACATATCGATCATGTACACGATCTGGGGCACGCCGCTGGACGAAGAAACGGCGCTTGCACATCTGGACGGGTACGAAGGCTCGAAGCCCGTTCGAATCGGCAACGGCGCCTCGAAACAGTTCCAACTCGACGTCTTCGGCTCGCTCATCGATTGCTACTACTTCATGAACAAGCGAGGCGTGCCGATCTCGCAACAGGGCAAAGAAGTCATTCAGATGCTCGTACGCGGCATCCAACAACGCTGGCAACGGCCGGACAGCGGGATCTGGGAAGTGCGCGGCGGCGACCGTCATTTCACCTACAGCAAAGTGATGGCGTGGCTGGGCGTGGAGCGCGCCCTGCGCCTGGCCGATGCCCTGCAGATCAGCGACGCGCAGCGCGACGCATGGACCGCCCTGAAAGACGAGATCGCCGCATGGATTTGGGAGAATTGTTACGATGCGGTCCGCGGCACGTTCACGCAGTCGCCGGAAACGAACGCGCAGGACGCGACGAATTTCACGTTCATCCTGTTCTTCTTCCTCAGCCGCCACGACGAAAAAGCGAAGAAGCTCATCGCCGAAACGAAGCGCGAACTGACGAAGAACGAATTGTACGTGTACCGCTACCTGACCGACGACGGACTGGACGGCGGCGAAGGAGCGTTTATCTTCTGCATGTTTTGGCAGATCGCGGCGATGGCCTCGGTGGGGCAGATCGCCAAAGCCGACGAACTCCTGAAACGCATCGAGCGACTCATGCCCGAGAGCGGCCTGATGGCGGAAGAGATCGACCCCATGACGGGCGCGTTCCTGGGCAACCACCCGCAGGCGTTCTCGCACGTCGGATACATCCTGGCCACGTACTACGTGGACCGATACGACCGGCGGCAGTGACCCTCAAGCCACCCGGTCCTCGCGACGCACGGACCGGACGTACTTCCCCGCCCTCTTCGCAAAGCGCGCCGGCCAGCGGCTGGAGACCGTGACGGGTTTGACGTTCTCCCACGTCCGCTCGCCGAGACCGGTCATGAACGGCTTCTTGAAATACATCTGCGAGAAGTAATTGACGGTGTAGTACGCGCCGACCGTCATAAACCCCTGCCCCTGCAAACGCCGGGCGGATGAAAAGTTGCAGAAGTCGATCGCGAATTTGATCTTCCCCGTTTCGCTCAAACGACGCGCGATGTAGGCATCCTCGCTCCAGAACGGAATCTCGATGTTGAAGCCGCCGATCTTCTCGAGCGCCGACCTCCGCGCGGCGAAGTTGCCGCCGACCACGGTCGCTTTCTGATACTGCGCCAGCGACCACCACGCGTCAGTCAGGCGCTGCTGCCACGGCGGCAAATCGTAGAACTTGTACGGCCCGCTGATGCAGGAAAGAGTCGGATCATCGGTGAGCTCCTTCTCGATGCGCGGTAACCAGTCGGCATCGATGATCGAGTCGGCATCCAAGCTGGCGTACACGTCCCCCCGCATCGACTCAAAACCCTTCTGACGAGCATACCCCAAACCCTGCCGAGACTCGCGCACCACGCGAACCAAAGGATAACGCGCCGCGATCTCTGCCGTGCGATCGGTCGACGCATTGTCGACCACCACGATTTCGAGGAGCGACGGTGTGCGGTAGCGCAGACAGCTCTCGATGCACTGCGCGATCAATTTTTCCTCGTTGTACGCGGGGATGACGATGCTGATGGTCATAAAAAGGAGGAGAAAAGCAGTCGTATCGTTAAAGTAGACGGCTTTGGCACTCTTTCCTTACGCTTTCTTTCGGCGCTTTGGCGCCGTTTTTTCCGGTTCCGCGATCAGCATTTCGCGCATCGCGGCAAGCCCGGACGGCAACGTCGTCGTTCCGTCCGACCCGCTGAAATGGCCGGCGTTCTTCTCGACGCGCGTCCATGCTTTCAGACGGGTCTCAAAAAGAGCGACGTTCTTCAGGGGCACGAATTCGTCGTTATCCGAAAACACGGCGTAGATGTCACGGATATGCGACTTCACCTCTTTCGCATCGATCGGAATCTCCAGCCATGGCCGCGCGATGTTCTTCTCTTCGGTCGTCGTCAGGCCTTTTAACGTGAAGAACGGCGCTACCAATAACGCTCCGCCCGTCACGACACCCTTGGGCAAGGTTTCGAGATACCGCAGAATGGTCTGGCAACCCATGCTGTGCCCCACGAAGAACGTCTTCTCGTCGGGCTTCTTCACGGCATCCTGCAGCGTCGCGACCCAATCGCGGATCGTCGGCGTGTGCGTATGGGGCATCGCGAGAATGCGCACCGTGCACCCTTCTTTTTGAAGCTGCTGCTTCATCCACGGAAACCAGCCCTCCCGAACAGTCCCTCCCCAGCCGTGAACGATGAAGAC
>CAZZDD010000065.1:10219-12791 GCA_964652185.1 uncultured Candidatus Peribacteria bacterium
TCCACGGAAACCAGCCCTCCCGAACAGTCCCTCCCCAGCCGTGAACGATGAAGACGCGTGGTTTCGCCATGTCCGGAGTATAGCCGAAAAGACCGGGGAGCGCCCCCGGTCTCTCGGTCTCTGATCGTCGATACTTAGCGAACGAGCTGTCCGCGGATTTCGCCATCCGGATGGGCGACCGTATGAACGTTCACGTAGACGTCGCCGTCGAGGAGCAGGCTGCGCTCTTCGGCGGTGAGATCGGTCCACGTACCCGACGCGCGGAGCGTCGTGGTATTGAACGAAATCGGCTCGAGGACCGGTCCGTTCACGCCCACCGTTCCGCGGTGGAAGTGCGCGCCGGTGATCGTCGATCCGCTGATGCTGCGGAGCGTGATGTCATACTGCAGGCCGGCGGACGTCAGCGTGAAGCTGCCCGTGCCCGTGGCCGAACTAACGACGAGCGGCACTTCTTTCGCGCCGTTGAGCGTCGACGTGAAGCCAAGGCTCGTCGGTCCGTACACGAACGCCATGTCATCCGTGAACGAGACGTCGTCGATCGTCAGCAGGTTCGTGACCGTCAGGGTGTAGCGATCCTGGTTCACGAGCGGCGCATCGAGGACGATCTCAACCGTGTCGTCCGATACCAAGCCGACGGAATCGATGTTCACGTCGCTATCGAAGCCGCTGATGCGGTAACGAATCCTGTCTTCCGCGCGGGCTTCATCAAGCTCGTCGCTGAAGGTCACACGAAGGCGCGTGGTCGAAAGAGCCGTGACGCTTTCGATGGTCACTTCCGCCGCGATGGCCGACGTGAACGTCTTGCTATCGTCGAAATCATCGTCTGCATTGCCGCCTTCGGGACGCATGTTCTCCACCGAAAGACGGTAGATGACGCCCGTCTGGAGGTTCTCTTCGAGGTTGAGATCGACCGTGTTGTCGCTGACGATCACCACCGAATCGATGGCCACTTCGGCGCCGTTCGAGGTGCGCACGACCATGTAGCGGTGCATATCGTCGGCGAAGGTGGTTTCGACGTCGCCACTGAAGACGACGCGGATGGTGTCGATGTCGTGAGCGGTGATGCTTTGGATATCGGTCCGTACCACGACCTCATCGGCGCGGAAGACGAACGTTCGCGACGCGTCGAACGTCGCGCCGAGGTCGGCCCGAAGATTGTCGACGGACACGACGTACGATTCGTCGTCTTGCAGCTCGTCGCCGAGCATCAAGCGCACGGTGCGCGCGTTTTCAACTTCGATGCGGTCGATATCGACCGACGCTCCTCCGACCATTTCGACGTCGTAATACACGAGGTCATCCATGCGATTGGCGTCGAGGTCGACGTTGAACGTGACTTCGATTTCGTCGGAAGCAAGGGCGTTAGCCGAGATGATGCGGCCGGCATCTTGATTACAACCATCACCGTACCGCATGCCCTGCGACGCACGGTGGAACATGACGATCATCTCGGCGCGATTCATGGAACTGGCGGGGCGCACGCGGGCTGACGCGTCGTCGCCTTCGAGGATGCAGTGATCGGCTGCGGTTTGGATCGGGTTGAAGTACCACTCTCCACGCGGATTATCGGGGAAGTCCGGCGCGAGATCGAGGTACGCCAAGCGGAAGGCACGCTGCAAGAGCACGGCCATTTCCGCGCGGTTCACGCGATCGCCGGGGCGGGCCGTGCAGGGGCGCACGCCCGTGCCGTAACAGTCGCGATCGCCTTTGACCCAGCCCGCGCGGGCCGAAGCCTCGACGTACGGGTAGTACCAAGCCGAGCGCGGCACGTCGGTAAAGCTGCCCGTCGCGGGGTACACCAAATCCTCGCCGTACACGCTCACGAGGAGCTTCAAGACCTCCGCGCGCGTCGCGAGATCGTTCGGGCGAAGCCGAGGTTCGTTCTCGTCGAGGGCGCCCGACTCGAGGAGTGCGGTGGCGGCCTCTTCATACCAGACGCCGGCTTCGACGTCGGTGTAGTGGGTGTCCTGCGCCGCGACGGTCGCGACGCTCGTCAGCGCGAGAGCGCTTGCAGCGACAGTCGCTGTGAAGCGACGCCACGTGCGGGAATGAGATAGATGTTTCATACGAAATGGGGGAAAGATACACAGCAGCGGACGCGCCGCGCCGCGCGCTCTTACACAAGTCCCCCGCTCAAAAGCGGCAGAGTGAACAATCAGCTTCGCCGGACGGCTTGTGCGGGGCATGCCCGACTCCCATACTGGAGCCAGTTATGCGTCGCTTCCTCGCATCAGCGTGGTACCCGTTCCTCGTCTGTCTCGTGCTCGCGGGCGCGACGGTCGGCGCGTTTTCGGTGTTCGGACTCGTCACCTACGACATCGGCAACGCGGAGGTGCAGCGATACGTGGGCTACGCAGGATGGGCGGCAGGTCCGGCAGTCGGTCTCCTCAGCTTCGTCGCGATCGGCATCCTGAACGTCGTCCGCCGGATCATTCGCCTGCGGAAAACGAAGTGGCTCCACCCGGTCATCGTCCTGCTCGGCGTCGTGCCGTGGGTCGTGTGCGCCTGGATCCTCGCCGGCGAACCTGCGTACACCCCGATCGGCCGGGCGGTCGTACCGTTCGTCGCGCGC
>CAZZDD010000065.1:12891-14291 GCA_964652185.1 uncultured Candidatus Peribacteria bacterium
CGGCGAACCTGCGTACACCCCGATCGGCCGGGCGGTCGTACCGTTCGTCGCGCGCCCGCTCCTGTGGGGCTCACTCGCGGCGACCCTCTTCACGCTTTTCCTTTCGCTCCCGATCTTCTTCCAACGCCGAAGGTGATGAAAAGGCTTTCGCTCCTATTGGCCATGTCCCCCACCCTGCTCCTCGCGGGCTGCCTCGGCGACGTGATGGAGATCTTCTGCGAGGCAGGGCCCGATAGCGACCACTGCTACCAAGCCGCCGCCGTGCAGGAAGGGGAGCCCGAAAACTGCGCCAAGATCGCGGGCGAAGGATTTGTCGGCCAGAACCCGCCGAAGGACAAGTGCTACCTGCAGATCGCGGAGAACACCGGCGACCCGACGGTCTGCGACAAGATCGAAGGTGGGCTCATGAGCTACTCGAAGGAAGAGTGCCTCGATAACGTCTACCGCAATCATACGGTCGATTCGTGCGACAAAGCGGAAGACCAGATCGCCTGCCGCACGGCCTACGCGCAGAAGTTCGGCGAGTGCGGCGACGGCTACTACTGGAGCAAAAAGACGAATGCGTGCGTGAAGCGCGAACCGGGCGTGGCGGGCTCGGATGATGACATCGAAAGCAAAGTGGAAGGCGACCTGAATACGATCAAAGATGCGGCCACGGGCACGTACATGGAACTCCTCGAAGGCGCGATCGAAGCCGAGACCGACCCCTCCAAGCTCGCGGGCCTGCAGGCGTACAAGGAGTTCCTGGAGAAAAGCGGCGAGCAACTCGAGGGCGTCGGCACGACCGTCGACCAGCTGAAAGAGATCAAAAAAATCTTCCTCGACGCGTACGATCCCTCGATGGATATCGACAAGATGCCGGTGAATAAGATCTTGGACCCGGGCCTCTTCGACAAGATCAAGAGCCGCCTCTTCGGCGACGATCCCCCGACGGAACGCAGCAAGGCGAACGACGCGTTATCGGTCTACGAAGCGATGCTCGAGCGCCAGGGCGAGATCGACTTCTTGAAAAAAGGAAAGATGGAGCGCCTGACGGAAACAATCACGTCGCAAGCGAAGGATAAACTAACTGGGAACGTGACGGAGAAAATCACGGGCATCGTGGAGAGCGCGGCCGGACCGGCCTTCAAAGCGGTCACATTCGTGGGAGACGCGGTAAAGTCGTTCCAAGAAGAAGCGCAGAAGGAAATGTTCGTCGGCCTGGCCGCGGCGTACAACCGCCAACGCGACGCGCTCAAACAGAGCTCGCCGAACCTCGACGCCGAGGAACTCCACAATCGCACGGTGCAGTCAGTGAAAGAAAACCCCTACGCCGATAACCCCAACGCCGGCTTCGTGAAGTACAGCAACATCCTCGAGAACCCCGACTGCCAGGACGGCGGTAATCCCCTCTGCATCGA
>CAZZDD010000065.1:14391-15682 GCA_964652185.1 uncultured Candidatus Peribacteria bacterium
GTCGCGATGATCGCGAGACTGACGAAATGGTACGCGACGTTGAAGCCGTAGAGCGGCAGCGTGCGCTTTTCCCAGAGCACGGTGTTGAGGTGAACCGTAGCGATGAAGCCGAGCCACAGCCAAAACGCGAGGAGGAGCGCGTCGAGAATGGACGTGGCGTAGACCATGTACACAAAGAGCGACGTCACGTACGCGATCACGAGTTGCTGCACGAACGCCGCGCCCATGATGAGGGGCATTTTCTTCTCCATGTCTTTCTTCCCCTGCTCCATCTCGGCGGGCGTGATCTTCATGAGGTCGAGCCAGACCTTGCCCAGGAGCGGACCGTGGACGAGGAAGCCGAACACGAACGCGGCAACCGCGGCGACGACGATCGCGATGTAGTTCACAGGGACATCCATGGAGGAGGGGGGGGAAAGCATCTAAACGCTATGCCAAGCGGTCTTGACGAAGCAATTGGCAGGATCGGGCTTTCAGTACCTAACGAAAACGCCCCGCCCGACGAATCGGAGCGGAGCGTTGACGCTGTTTCGACGGATCGAAATTAGGCTGCGTCGGCGATCGAGACCGCCGTGGCCTTCGGGCCCTTGTCGCCCATACCGGCCGTGTACGTTACTTTCTGACCGGCGGACAAACTGTTGAAGTCGCCGCTGAATTCGCTGTTGTGGAAAAACAGATCGGCGGAACCATCCTCCGGCGTGATGAATCCAAAACCCTTATCGGTGACTGTCTTGACTGTGCCTGTAGCCATATAAAACTGTAGAGAAGAATAAAAATAGACAATACTCCCCTTTTCCCTGTTTACCTACACTTCCGGCACGAAAAGAGATTCTGGCTCCTAAAATGGTCCGGATGTAAGAATCAGCCGCTTCCGACGTCATCAATGTATGCGCTTCTTCGCCCTGGAAACGGACATCGAAATCCTCAAGAAGAAGTTCCTCGTCGAAGGAGAAGAAGCCGCGCTCGTGACGCACCGCCATGTCGTGGCGTTCCTGATCCACGCGTTTTGGCCCGTGCTCGGAGGCGTCGCGGTCTCGGCCGGGCTGATGACGGCCACTGCTGCAGGGCTGCTCTCGCTCGAGTGGTACATTCTTCTCCTTGCCGTATTTCTCGCAGTCGAAGCGATGCTGCTCTTTCACGCGTGGTCGCAGTGGAGGTACAACTTTCTCCTCGTCACGACGCAGAAAGTCGTGATCATCGAGCAGCGGACGTTTTACCAACAAATCCATCCTCTGCCGTTTTCAAGCATCAGCAACACGCGCGTCGAGTCGCAATTCATGGGCATCTTCCG
>CAZZDD010000066.1:0-5046 GCA_964652185.1 uncultured Candidatus Peribacteria bacterium
GAGCGCTTGGTTTTCAGCCTTCAGCGCTTCGTTCTCAGCGATGAGCCCGTTGAGCATGAAGTCGTGCTGAGACGCCTCGGCCTTCGCAGCCTTGGCGAGCTCGCGCAGCGCCTTCTGCGCCTCCCTGTAGCGGCTCGCGAGGCTCATCGGCAGATGTCCTGCGCGTTCGCCTTGCAGACCTCGTGCTCGCCCGTCTGCGAGTAGCAGGCGCCGTAGATCTCCTGAGTGCACTCCCTGTGGTCGATGAACGCCGCGAGGGTCATGCCGCCCACAGCGAACATGGCGACCACGGCCAGAATAAACTTACCTTCAAATGTCATCGCATCCTCTTTCTTTATCCGCGAAATCGCGCGGACCTCGATGCCAAACCGGGATCGGCTATATAACCGGGCCCGATCGTGGCTCTGTTTCAGTCAGCAGCAAAGACCTTCTTCGCTGCCTCCAAGAACGTCAGCGGTGAACCGTCGGGGTCGCCGCCGAGAGCAACGCGCTTCGGCGCCGAGAGGCCCAGATACGAATCACGCCGCTCCATGATGCGCAGGACCGTCGCGATGGCCTTGTCGTCGCCCTTGGCGGCCTTGTCCCAAGCCCCGAGGAGCATGGCGTCGAGCCGTTGCAGCTCCAACGACAGGACCTCGGTGGCCTCCTCGGCAACCTGCTCCTGGAGAGCCGCCAGGGCCCGAATGACGGCCCTTCTGGCGCCTTCACGGGTGAACTTCTTGCCCTGAGCTTCGGCGATGGTCTTCGCGATCTGGTCGTAGGTGGCGCCCGCACGACGGAGCTTCAAGGCCTCCATCTCGCGGACCTTCGCGAGAACCATGCCCTTCGACGACGCCAGCCTCTTGCCCTTCTTCGGCATATCAGGCCTCCTCTCTGACGGCCTTCTGGCCAGAGAATTCCTCCCAGCGGCGCACGATGACGTCGCAGTAGACGGGCGAAAGCTCGAGCAGCGCCGCTCGCCGCCCCTCTTGCTCGCAGGCGATCAACGTCGACCCCGAGCCGCCGAAGCAGTCAAGGACCAGCCAGTTGGGTTTGCTGCTGTTTTGGATGCATTTCGCGACGAGCTCGACGGGCTTCATCGTCGGGTGATCGGGATTCGCGCTGGGCCTGGGAACCTCGATGACGGTGTCGAGCGTTCTGTCGTCGACGAAGTAGTGGGCCCCGCCAGGCGTCCAGCCGTAGAAGATGGATTCGTGCTTGTAGTGGTAATCGCAGCGCCCCATCACGAAGCGGTCTTTGAGCCAGACCAAGGTGTGTCGCCAAACGCCGAGCCCCTCGCGGCCGAGCACGTGGCCAAACTCGAGGAAGATGTCGCCTGACGGCGCCGCGACGTACCAAGCCGCCCCTGGCGCCGTGTGGGCAAAGGCGTTGCCCAGGGTCTCAGCCAAGAAGGCCCGCAACGCCGGGGCGTCGAGGGCGTCGTTGGCGATGGTCATCGCGTCCTTGGTCTTGCCGACGTAGGCGACGCCGTAGGGAGGATCGGTCCAAACCAACTGCGCCTTCTCGCCGCCCATCAGCTTGCGAAAGTCCTCGGGGCGCGTCGCCGAGCCGCAGACCAGGCGATGCCGCCCCAGGATGATGAGGTCCCCTGGTTTCGTGATCGCCGTCGGTGGTGTCGGTGGGATCGCGTTGGGGTCGGTGCGGCCTTTGCCAGCGCCGCCGTTGTCCTCGATGAGGTGGTCCAAGCGCAGGTCTTCGAAGACCAACCCAAGGCTCTCGTCAGCCTTGATCTGCGCCAGCAGCGCCTGGAGCCCGTCGTCAAACTCGCCAGCGATCGCCGGGTTGTTCAGCGTCACATTGAGCGCCTTTTCCTCCTCCTCCGAGAGGTCGACCCAGATAACCGGGACCTCCGTTTCGCCCGCAACTTTCAGTGCTGCGATCCGCTGGTGGCCGCCCACGATGACGTTGTTCCGCCTGTTGACGACGACGTCTTGCACCAAGCCGAAGCGCTTGAGCGATGCCGCCAACCCATGGCGAGCCTCCTTGCTCATCTTCCGCGGGTTGTAGGTCGCTGGGTTGAGGTCTGCGATCTTCGCGACGCCGCGCTCGTTCTGCTTCACTGGTGCTCCCGTTCTGCTGTTGTTTCGAGGTGTTACCGTTTGGGCTTCGTGTGGACCCTCAAGTGTACGTCGCGCCCACGAGGGTTCGCGAATCGCCTCTCGCAGTGAGGGCACACGTAAGGCAACGAAAGAGCCCTGGACCCCTGGCCTGTGACCGTCATCAGCTGCTTTTCAGCCTCTTCGAGCTTGCGGGCGATCTCGATGGAGACGTCTTCGGCTGAATTCTGCAAACCGTAGACGTCCTGGAGCATGCCCAGGTCAAGGGCTTCGCGGTGGACCTCGAGCCACCGGTTGATGACGTCAGCCTTACGCCGCAGGGTCTCGCGCTCCTTGCGGAGGCCGGCGACCAGGGCTGTGTGGGTTTCGCTGCTGAGGCCGCTGGTGGTCATCGGCGCTTCCGGGGCTGGTGGGTGTCGGTTGCTGCGAAGAGGTCTTGCTGGCGCCCGTCCTCGCGGGCCCTGAGCTTGTGGACGGCCTTGATGCGCGACATGTGGCTCCCGCTCTTTGTTGGGCGGCCGTCGGGCAAGGTGCAGCACTCCTTTGGGGTTGAGCCGCAGCGGGGGCACGTCAGGTCCCTTGGCTCTATGGCCGCGAGGCGCTCCTTGGTGGTGAGGGTCACCGGCAACTCCTGCGCCCGCAGAAGCCGCCAGGCCCCGCGTAGCGAGCCGTACAGGCCTGGCACCAAGCCCGCGTCGCCGGCGCCGAAGGCCTCGCTGGCGCTGGCTCTGAGGGCGCCGCAGCAGGGGCTTTGGAATGCCGAGTTTGCGATTTTGCGCAAGTTGGGGTTTTCGGCCGATCGGGGCCGTGGCGGGAATCCCCGCCACGCCTCGGCACGGGCTCCCAGCGGCCGGGCTCGTCGAACAAAAACTCACCGATGTCCACCACGACGCTGCTCCTTTCTGTGCAGTCTCAGATCACTCGCCTGTGATCTCCCGCTACACCGCCGATGCACTCTCAATGCGCTGGCGGTGTCCTCTCGCTTCACTGAGTCCGAGGCGTTTCCGTTGCCGTTGTTCGGGTTACGAGGGTGGCGCCGTAGACTCTGACGAGCCGCCGCCGCACGATGGCTTCCGCAGTCCAGCGAAGGCCGTAGCCGTTCTGCAAGGCCAGGTTGCCGACCCTGATGTCCAGGTCAGCCATGGGGTCGGCCCCGCGGTAGGGAGGCAGCGACGCAGGCTCTCCGAACGCCGTCGCCACGAGCTCGGCGACGCCGGCGACGAACTCCTCATGCACCTGGCGCTCTGCCGTCGTCCATTGGCTCCACGACATCAGCCGTCTCCTGGGTCAGACATGGGGCTCACCAGCATCTGGCCCATGGGCACCAGAAGCAGCCGGGTGAGGTCGGGGTCGCAGGCGTCGCCGCCAGCTGCAAGCAGCCCCGCTTCGACCTCGAGCATCGCCACGGGCCCGATGAGCTCCTCCGCGGTGGTGACCTTGGACCGGCACGATTCGCAGACGACGCCGTTGAGGACGCAGCTGGCGACGTCGCCGCCCTTGGTCGCTGAGAGCTCAATCACCGGGACCAGGGTGCCCTCGTTGGGGCAGTTGGCGAACACGCACAGTGTCATGAGAAGACCTCGGCAAACTCGTGCGGGAAACGCCCCGCATGAGGACCGTACACCGCCACGAACTCGTCTTCAGGGGCGCTCAGGGCCCATTGAGAGGGCCCCCAAACGTCGATGGCCCGAGACCAGGTCGTGACCACGACGGCGCCGCCCTCGAGGCCCTTGAAGGCCCTGGGCATGATGGTCGAGAGCTGGGCCACCTGCTCAGGGGAGAGCCGCACGAGCGTCAGCGCGTACGGCCCGCTCCACAGCGCCGATCGCAGGATCCGGCGCTCCTCAGAGGTGACCCAGTCCACGATCGCCGCTGCCGCCGTCATCACGCGAACTCGAAGAAGCAGTGAACCACCTTCTCGCCGACGGTGACGTCGACGAACATGCCACCACCAGTGATGCTTTGTTGCTTCGCTGGGTGACGACCGATTGGCAACGGAACGGTGGTGGCTCTGTGTCTCGGGCAACGAACGAGGCAGCTCCAGGGCGCCGACGGGTGCGGGGCGCTGCGCAAAAGCTCAACGTCGTCGCCGGCGAAGACCTCAACCGCCAGCGCTTCGCCGGGCCTGTAGATCTCGTCACCGTCTTCGGTCTTGCCCTCGACGTAAACGTAGCTGTCAGGAACACCGTCGACGACGACTGGAGTGCGGCACAGCTGCTCGCTTTCAACGACCTCAGCGATGCGGCGGCTGCACAGAAGTCGAGGAGATTCCTCCGACCCTGTTTGCATGTGCCAGTCGGCGCAGACCTGCTCAACCAAGGCGGCAAGCCCAATGTTCGCCTGGTCGCAGTCGATGACCTCGACGAAGATGCCTTGCTCACGCAGCGCTTCGACAAGGCCCTCTGGCACCTCGCCAAACATCTTCCCCCGCGAGGGACTGATGGCCAGAACCACGCGCATCCAGGTCTGGGCGGCGAAGGCGTCGACGACGATGCGGATGTCGCGGACCACCTTCACCTGCTCGCCGCGATAGATGATCGACGACGACTCGAATGGACCCGCGAGGTCCATGCGCTTGGGCGTCTTGCCGATCTGGATGACGAGGTCTTTGGTGGGAGACCAGACGATGGGGACGGTGATCACTTTGCTTTCTCCTCTCGGGCGACAGCCCGACCTTCACGCCGCATTTCGCGACGATGGTGTGACGCGTGAGCTCGACGCTCAGCACGATTCGGTTTCGCCAACGGGTCCTTGGGCGCCAGCGGATTCGCAGCACTCCACCAGGTCATCTCGACGCCGTCGACGCGGATCTTGGTGCCCTCTTTGACCCCAGCTGCGATCAGCCGCTTGGCCTTGCCAGGGGCCACGAGGATGACGCGGCCGTATTTGTCGTGGTGAAAGGTTCGCGTGGCGTTGTTCATTTCGGATCGTCCTTGTCCCTGCCTGGGTATCGAGAGCGGCGCAGGCCCCGCTTGATTGCTTCGATCGG
>CAZZDD010000066.1:5146-14878 GCA_964652185.1 uncultured Candidatus Peribacteria bacterium
CGCCCCTCTGCTTAGGGGCTTCCCTCTGCTCAGGGGCTTTGATCGCTTCACGAGGGATCCTTTGCGGAGGGCGACCGACGCGAGCGCCAGCGGGGTCGGCGTCGACGACGGCGCTCATGTAGAGCAGCGCGGCGATCGTGTGGTTGATCGCTTTGTCGAGGGCGACGTCGCGGTGAAGCACGTCCTCGTCCTCGACCTCGCCTTGAATCTCATAGAAGAGCGCGTCGACGAGCTCTTGGATGCAGTCGGCGTAGGCGTTGCGCTTGTTGTGCGTCTTCAGCGCCGTCGGATACCGAGCGATCCCTTGCAGGTAGCGGATGCGGAACAGCTGGAGCACGCCGTCGACGGTCGAGAGCGAAGCGACCGGCGCCACCGGGTTGCGCGGATCGAGGGCGGCCTTGCGAATCCGCTTCTCAATCCTGGTCCACACCAGGGGGCCGACCTCTTTGGAGGCCTGGCCGTTTTCCGGCGTCGGCTGCGTCTCGAGGGGCGTGCCCTTGGCCAGCGTCTCAGCAGCCTCAGCCATGGTCGACGACGACTTCTTGACGGCGTCAACGAACGCCTGGACATCTTCTTTGGTCTTCAGTGAATGCATCTGCTTCTCCTCTGCGGCTCTCGCCGCCTTTCGACTTTCGCACCGTCACTCCGACGGAGCAACCACCTTCGTCGGATCCCGCCAAGGGTGCCGAAATTCTATCGCCGCTCGTGACGCCACCAGGCCCTCCACAATCGTCGAGGCCTCCTGGAGCAACGCATCCCTCGACGCAGGCGACATGCGGTCCCAGGCGCGGCCTCTCTCCTCAGCAAAGGCCATGGCGATGCCGCGGGCCAAGGCCAGCTTCGGCGCCACCACCCAAGGCACAAGAGGCTCACTCGACATCGAGGCCATCCACTTCGACGTGCACGGCGACCAGGCCGTCGGTGACGATCACCGACGAGCGCTCGCGGATCTCTTCCTGCGACGACACACCGATGTGCGACGCCACGAGGTCCAAGGACCGGGCGACGAGGCCGCCGTCGACGACAGGATCCGAGAACCGAATCGTCATGACGCTGATCGGATGCCCCGAGCGCACCTCTCGACTGGTGCGGCCGGCAAGCCCACCGCAGAGGGCCTCGAGCAGCCCGTCGCAGCGCTCAAAGAGGTCTGCCTGCTGGCGCTTGCGGCTTTCGTCGCCGACGTAGAGCTTCCAGGGCTCGCCCTTCAGATGCTCATCCAACTCGATGCGATCGGCAGCGATGTAGCTCGCGCTCTTCGTCCATCCCCAGCGCCTGGCGATGATCGTGCGCAGCCGCAGAGGCTTGCCGTTGGCGCCGACCACCTGGCCCTCGGTGACGAAGTCGACGTTTGGATCCCACAGATTTCGGATGTGCATCGTTTCTCCGACCTTCAGTGCTTCATGATGCACCAGTGCATCACCATGTAGCGGCCCTGTTTGCGAAAACAATCGTCGACGATTCCCTTGCGCCAGGTCTCCATCGCCCAGATCCATTTCTCGGCTTTGAATTTCGCGAGCGGAGCTCGCAGGTCCAACTTCGGCGACACCAGCGCCTCCGCTGCCTCCCACACCGAAATCAGGTAGCGCTTGGCGGCATCCTCGACGGTGTCTTCGGTGTGCAGGCCTCGCGTCACCGGCGCCAGGAGATCAACGCGATGGAGCGCCTGGACCTTGATCCCCCAGAAGTATGGGTCATGTGGGATCTCGTCCTGCGGCGTGCCGGCAGGAGGCAACCGCACCAACGCCTCCAGCTTCCAATCGAGGTGCTCGCGGACGCAGCCCCCGCGCTTCTCGCGTGATTTCAGCGCGGCCTCGGCGGCGCCGACGAAGGCTTCAAATGCGGGGCGATGTTCTTGAGCTTCTTGCATGGCTTCCTCACCAGCTTTCGCCGGATGCTGAGCCCCGCCAGACAACCTGGCGGGGCCTAAAAAATCAGTGCTGGACCTCGGCGCCTTCGTTCAAGGCGGCAATGACCTCCTCGACGTCGACGTCCATCACCTTGACGTGGTTCTTGCCCTTCTCGGCCGACAAGAGCACCGACGAACGAGCCGAGTTGATCAGCTGCTCGAGGTTGAACTTGCCAGTCGCCGCCGCCTGCTCGGCCAAGAGGATGGCCTTCGGCGTGACCTCGATGCGGACGCCATCGACGATGCGGTCGTGCTCGCCAAGGCTCTTGGAGTCGACGCTGCCAGCCTCGCGGGTGCGCGTCGACTTCTTCGACGGCTTCGACCCCGTCGCCGGTGCCGTCGTCGCCGCGATGACCTCTTGCACAGGCAGCGTGCTGATCCAGGCGTCGCCGTCGATATAGGGACCGAGCTGCGCGACGTCGTTGAGGCTGAAGTAGCCGCGAATCTTCATGTGCAGGATGCCGTCACCCTTCTCATCGATCGCGAGTTTGGGGCGGCCCTTCACCCGAACTTGGTTGATCGTGAAGACAACGCGAGGGGCGACGTCATCGAGCGGAGGCGTGTCGCAGATCGTGACGTTCATCTCGGGAACGTGACCGCGGCCGACCTGGTCAAGTCCGCGGCGCTCGTCTTCATTGCGCCCAGCGATGAGGTCCATCGCCTCCTTGGCGAAGGGAAAAAGGTGCACGAAGGTCTTGTCCTTCGAGACCTCCTTGCTGACCTCGACTTCAACAGGAAGCTCGACGAGAACGACGCGCTCTGGGGCGCCGCCATCCTTCGACTGCATCGTCGACGAGATCAGGCTGGTTTTGCGAAGGCGCATCTTGGCGTGTGTCAGCTTCATCGATCTTTCTCCTCGACGGGATCGCCCCGTCAGATAAGGCACGGTTGAACACCGTGCGCCAGTTGTGAAATGAGCTTGCCGGTCAGAGCATCCCTGATGCGAACAACGCCTGGAAGGAACTGCGGTCCGACAAGCACGAGTGCCGAAGCTCGGTCAAACCCCTTCACAGCCTTCTTCGTCTCCGGGTCGAGAAAGGCGATGCGGCCGACGTAGAGATCGGTGGTGCCTGCGTTCCAAGCGACCTGTGGCCAATACGTCGCCGACGTCGAAGCCAACACCAGCGACGCCGTCGCAAACCCATGCTCGCGCGCAAAATAGACGGCGCGTTTGAGCCAGTCGCCCTGGTTCTCATACGTCGGGTTGGACCAGTTTTGCTCAGCCCACATCGACTTCATGCCGTTGGCTTTGCGATCCAAATACGCCTTAGCCTTCGCGTTGTTTACGTCGGCGGCGACGTCGAGATCGAAAGGCCTCCCGCCAAAGCTGTCGAGCTCGACGGCACGCACGATGTGCCAGGGCGTCTCGTACTCTTGCTCGCTCTCACCTGCGGCGATCACCTTGCCTTTGCGCAGCTTGGTCTTCTTCGGCTTCGCCGGCGCCGTCGACGACAACGCAAACGTGTCGCGACGGCTCATTGGCGACCTCGCAGCTGGCAATCAGCACAGGCAAAGCACTTGTCGCAGCCGGTGCCCATCACTGCATGCAGCCCTCGCGCCCTGTCGATCTTCGCGATGATCTCTCGGGCCTCCTCAAGAGTCTCAATCACGAAGAGCAACGACGTTCCCCAGACCTTGTGCCACTTCACCTGCTCAGGCGTGAGCTTGCGGCGGCTGGGAGGCTTGTCCGGGTCCTTGACCTCGAAGAGCACCAACGTGCGCTTGATCTTCGTCGCAACGAGAAGGTCAGGCACGCCGTCACCCTGGAAAAGGGTTTGAACGAGGTTACCGTCTTCGCGCAGGCCCTCGACAATCGAGGGCTCGTTTGCATCGCGAGCCGCGGCTTTCACTTCCACTCCTCGACCAGGCGCTTGGCCAATACCTCACCAACACCGTCGAGGCGCTTGGCGATCACCTTCGGCGGCGAATCGAGCAAGGTGTTGAAGTCTTCGAGGTCGATGCAGCCAACGATCTTTGCAGCGACACCAGGCCCAACGCCTTGAATCTTGCGCAGCTGATCGAAGAACTCCCGATCGACCTCGTTGAGCCAACCAAAGAGAGATGGGCCTTGAGCCTCGCTCCACACCTGACGGCAGTAGAGCGTCACCGGTTTCCCATGAACAGCGACGTGGGAAGCATCGCGCTTCCCGATCTTCACCGTGTAGCCGACGCCGTTACAGTCGACGACGACGTCGCTGTCCTTGCGCTCCTGGCCACAGATCTTCCCGATGAGCATCGAGATCATGGCGACCCCCTACGGCGCGAAGGGATCAGCAGGGGCGCTGAAGCTGCCTTGGATTGGTTCTCCGGTGAACTCATCGACTTCCTCCTCACCAGCCTGAGCCGGTTCATCCTTGTCCATATAGCACAGTGTTCGGCGATCAAACTCCAAGATCGCCGTGCCCTCGGTCGCATCGTCGCTTCGCGTTTTCCAGATGTTGACCATCACGTCTCGAGGCCCAAGCTCGATCGGAATCCTGGCGCCCATGCTGTTCTTGATCTTCATCGACTTCGTCGAGCCGTTGCCCGAAAGATCACGAGCTCGATAGACGGTGATGCCGTTGTCTGACAACTGCTTCGCGCTCGAGGTCTCCTTGACGGTGTCGCCGCTGGGAAGCTTGTCCTCGTCCATGCCCCGAGGGTGCGCCACCATGAAGATGTGCATGTCGAGCTCGTGCGCGAGTTCTCGAGAGTATTGCAAGCACTCGTCGATGTGCTCGCGCATTTCCATCTTCGGGTTGATCTTCTTCAAGAAGTGGAGGTGATCGATGACGCCGAAGGCGACCCCGTAGCGGTGACGCGCATATCGAAAGTCGTCACCAATCTCCTGAATGGTCACCCGACCGGAACGATCGATGAGGAACATCGGGTCGTCGTCGAGACCAACGATGCCCTCGCGAGCGGCGGCCCGCTTCTCGTCGGTGCTGATGGCTGAGATCGGATACCCCAACCTCGTCTGAAACAGCTTGTTGACGATCGACTCGGGACCGTTCTCAAGAGACGAGATGATCGAAGGGTAGCCGCGAGACACGAGGCTGCGCATCAGCGCCGTCGTCCACGTCGTCTTACCGTGCGCCGTGTGACCGGTGACAAGCGTTGTCTCCCTGGGGCGAAGGCCACGAATAATCCGGTCCACCGAAGCCCAACCCGTCGACACGCCCAGCACCTCGGCGCCTTGCTCGATGCGCGAGAGGATGACGTCGCCGTAGAAGCTGGGGCGAACGACAACGGCGTTCTCGATGCCTCTGGCCTCCTTGACGATGCGACGCACAATCGGGGCGCCGTCGTCGCCGTGCTTCTTGAGGATGTCGTTGGCGTCCTTCGCATCGACATCTTCGGGGATCCTCGCGATGCGGCACCGATACGACCCCAGCTGCGTCATCAGCGTTTGCATCGAATCCTGGCCAGCCTCGTCGGCGTCGTACCAGAGGACGATGTCTTCGGCGTCCTTGAGGTCTGCGACCCACTCCTCGGGGATCTGCTTCTTCGACCCCAGCGACGTCGAGGCCACGTTGGTGACGCCAAGCTGCCAGAGCGTCACCGCGTCAAGCTCGCCCTCGACCAACACCACTTGCTTGAGGCCGCGGACGCTCTCGCCGTTGAAGAGCGAGCTCGCGCCACCCATCACCCGACGAAATTTCCGCCTGTCCTTGTCGCTCTCGAGGTTCCGCAGCTTCATCAGCGTGACCTTGTCGCGGTCCACGTAGGGGATCCCGACAGCGATCTCGTCGGGAAAGCCCTTGTCGCGAATCCAGGCGACCCCAAGTCGCCACCGGCGAATGGTCTCGTCCTCGAAGCCCCGTGACCGCAAGTAGGCCAGCACCTTCTGACCGTTCTCGTCGGCTTCGTTGAAGCATCGCTCGCAGGCCCGTTCGACAGCGACGAGATCCAGGCCCTTGGCGTTCTGCGGCTCGGCCGGCAGAGACTTTGCGTGAGGAGCCGCATTGAGCTGGGAGCTCATCATCGCGTAGGCGCCGACGACGGAGATCGGTGCCTCTCGGATCCGGACGCCCATGCGATCAGCGATCTGCCAGAGATTGCCCGAGGCATCGCAGCGCTTGCAGTCCCACAACCCATTCTCGACGTTGAGGTACAGGTGTTTGCGCTTGCCGCACGAAGGGCAATCGCTGATCACGTGCTGACCGCTCTGCTCCTTGACCCGTCGGTGGACTCGCAAATACCTCGAGACGAAGTCGTCGATCTCACGCTGCGTCGGCTCTCGTCGGTCACTCCGCAACATGGCTGCCTCCTTCGGCGAACAGGGTGCCAGCGTCGCGTGCTGCGGCGAGCTTAGCGAGGGATCTGTTGAGGTTGCCCATCGAGGTCTTCACGCCGCTCCGGGCCTCCGCTACAGCGCTCGGCCACTTCGCGATCAAGGCCTTCCCAGCCGCCGTCGTCGCCGCAACCTCCTGGGCGTAAGCCGCCGCCGCCACCGCCTGGACCCGCATCGCCGACGTCAGCGCGACGCCGGCAAGGTTGAACTCGTACCAGCTGACCCCGGCATGGGTTTTCTTGAGCAGCGGGATCGGGATTCCGCGAAACGCTGGCGGGATCGCTTCGCCAGCGACGGGCTCCACCACCGCCTTCGAGACGTCGTCGGTCCACGCAGCCCGAGATCGTTGCCAGAAGGCGTCGCGCTCGTCGGGTGTTCCCTCGGCCGCCAGGCGCTGCTGGTCGCGTTGCTTGACGACGATGTCGCGGAGCTCGTCGTAGGGCGCAAAGTCTTTGCTCGAGACGCCCAGGGCGATCCTGGGCTCCACCGCGGGGCCTCTCTCGCCTTCGAGGGTGGCCGCGAAAAACGGGTGGTCTGGGATGCCGGCGAAGGCTTCGAGGATCCCTGAGGGTGATCTCCCGTGGGCCTCAATGGCCCTGCGGATCTCGCGCTCGCGGGTCTGGGTGCTGGGCTCGACGCGCTTGCCCGCCCATCGGTGCCAGACGTCCCTGGCCCAGACCTCGACCAGCAGCGAAATCACCTCGGGCCTCTTGGCGATCGCCGGATCGTCGTAGGCGCCAGCCCTGGCCTGGTCTTCTGTCACCGCGAGGGGAGGTTCGGTTTTGGCTGGTTTCGCCGCCTGAGCGGCCCGCTGCTTGGCTTTTGCCGGTGCCTGCGGGGCTTCGGGCGGGTCTGTGACTCCGGGCAGCACAGTGGCTCTGGCGGGCTCGTCGGCCCCCTTCCCCCCTGGACCCCCCAACCCCCGATCCTGATCCTGATCCCGATCCTGATCCTCTAAGCCTTGGGGATCACTGATCCCCAACCCCAACCCCTTACCTTGGGGATCCCCAATACCAACCCCTACGGTATCCCCCTGTTCTAGATCTCTAATATAGATCATCGACGCGGGGTTTTCGTGGCTTTCCAACGCCACCAAACCGACATCACCTGCGCACTCCCGCTGCAATTCGACGTGCACTGCGGCTGCAATTGGGCCGCCTGTGACTTGCGGCTGCACTTTGGGATTGTCCTTTCGCTGCACTCGTTTTGTGCTGCGAGACTGCACCGGGTTGTGATCTGTGACTGCACTGTTGGCTGCACCGTGAAACTCCTTGGCAAAGCCCCGAAGGTCGACGCCGCCGCCGAGCGTTCGATGAGCGCGGATCTCTTCGATGCTGGGCGGGTGCGGCAGCCACTTCCAGCCCGACGGCGTTTGCTCGGCAAAGCCTGCGTCGCGGAGCTCAGCGAGGATGGCGAACGACCGGCGACGACGGACGCCAAGCATCTGCGCCAGGCCGTCGACGTCGAGGCGAGTGACGCCGGTGGACCAATCTGAGTGGAGGCGAATCAACCCGTAGGCCCTCATCGCGTGCGGGGACACCGACGAGGACGTCAGCAGGCTGACGGGGATCATCACGAATCGAGAGGACAAAGCGCACCCGTTTTGCGATCTCGGTGGATCACAAAGTGAAGGCGGTGCTATAAATGCATCGCCATGTGTCAGCGCCTTTCGATGGTTCGCGGGCAGCAAACAAAGCATCGTCAGGCGAAGGCCCCCGAAGGACGCACCCTTTCGGGGGCCTTCTTTTTTGGGGCGCCTGAGTCGTAGCGCACCCAACACGAAAAGAGCAACGGGATCCCATGTCACCGCTTCCTACTGCGGTGTCATGTATCAGTTGCGCGCTCGCGACGAAGCGAGTACGAATAACGCGACCGGCTTCCGCTGGTGAGGAGAGATTCCATGGCCTTTGTCCCTACCGCACAGCACCTGCCGATCTTTGATTGGATCGATCGCCACCTCTACGACGGGGCGAAGACCCGCAAAGAGATCGCTGCCCTCGTGATCTCAGCCCGAGCAGGCACAGGCAAGACGACGACGCTGCGCAAGATCGCAGAGCGGATTCCCCAGCGCCCCAACCCATTTTCCGACACCGGGGCGATGTCAGACATCCTCTACCTCGCTTTCAACAAGAGCGCCGTCGAGGACGTCCAAGCTCGCGGGCTCGCCCCGCACGTCGAGGCCAAGACGCTCAACAGCCTCGGCTTCGCCGCCCTTCGCAGGTGGAATCGGAACATCGACCTCGACGCCGCCAAGACCGAGCGAATCCTTGAGAGCAGGCTCACCGAGGACGACGCCAAGAAGTTCACCGTCGTCGTCAAGAAGCTCGTCAGCCTCGCCAAGAGCCAAGGCCTGGCGCCCGCTGTCGACGGCGTGGTCGGCGCTGTCTTGCCCGATAACCCCGACTCTTGGTCTCAACTGATCCACCACTACGACGTCGAGGCACCATTCGACGACGACTCGCTGATGCCTCGGGCTGTCGAGATCGCGCGCAAGACCCTCGTGGCCTCGATGAAGTCGACGGTGATGGACTTCGACGATCAGCTCTGGGTGCCGTTGATGCTCGGCCTGCCCATGCGGCGCCGTTACCGCTACGTCTTCGTCGACGAAGCGCAAGACCTCAACCCTGTGCAGCGGCGCCTGGTGCGCAGCGCCGTTGAGCCCGGTGGCGTGATCATCGCCGTCGGTGATCCCTACCAGTGCTGCTACGGCTTTCGCGGCGCCGACGTCGCCAGCTTCGATCGCTTCGAGGACGAATATGGCGCGACGATCATGCCGCTCTCGGTTACCTGGCGGTGTCCATCCAGCGTCGTCGAGCTCGCCAAGCGGCTGGTGCCAGACTACGAAGCCGCCCCAGAGGCGCCAGTTGGCACGGTCATCAACGCGACCGTCAGCGCCGTCACCGACTGGTCCCCTGGCGACCTCATCGTCTGCCGCCTGAATGCCCCGCTGGTGAAGCTCGCGCATCGCTTCCTGCGGCAACGGATCCCGTGTCGCATCGCCGGTAGAGACTTCGCTCGCGGGCTCACCTCACTGATCAAAAAGCTGAAGCCGACGTCGCTTGAAGACTTGATCCGCAAGGCCAACGCCTACCTGATGAAAAAGCGCGACAAGCTTTCGGCGGCGAAGAAGGAAGCGCAGATTCAGGCCCTCACCGACAAGGTTGAGACGATTGTCGCCCTCGCCGAAGAGGTCGACGACATGGCCTCGCTGCACTCGACGATCGAGACGATGTTTTCCGACGTCGACAGCAAAGGGCTGATCACCCTCTCGTCGATCCACCGAGCCAAAGGCCAAGAGGCCAAGCGCGTGTTTCTCCTTTCGCCGCACCTGCTGCCCTTCAAGGGCGCCAAGCTGGCTTGGGAGATCGAGCAGGAACGCAACCTCGAATACATCGCGCTCACGCGCGCAGAAGACACGCTGGTCTTTCTCGTCGACGACACGAAGAAGAACGCGAAGAAGTCCCCCACGCAGCCGACGGAGCCGATGGCGGCGTCACGTCGGCTCTTTGAGTGAAAGCGAGCAGCAAGATGGCGAAACGAAAAGTCTCAGCAA
>CAZZDD010000067.1:0-4385 GCA_964652185.1 uncultured Candidatus Peribacteria bacterium
CCATGAGCTCCATTCTGGTCGTCGCGGGATTGATCCGAAACTCCAAGGGGGAAATTCTTCTCGCACGGCGATCGGAAAATGCGCGAATTGCGCCGGGTAAATATCATCTGCCTGGGGGCCACGTGGAAGATGGCGAAACACACGAGGAAGCGTTACAACGGGAAATAGTCGAAGAGTTGGGAGCATCGATCGTCGTCGAAGATTCTTTTTTCAGCGCATCGTACGTCGCGCACCGCGGACCGAGCATCGTGAAATTTTACCGCGCGCAACTGGCACACGACTCCGCGGAACCGATTCCTCAAAATCACGAAGCCACGACATGCGTATGGATTCACCCGAAAGACGCAAAAAACTATCTACCGGAAGACGATTATAATCTTGAGGCTATACTGCTAGGCGCGCGGCTTTAGCTCTCCTCCGCCTTCTTCGCGAGCAACCCGATAGCCTTGTAGATGCGCATGCTGTCGTCTTCTTCGATTCCGCGCTCCGCGGCTTCTTCGACGATTGCATCAAGGACGTCCTGCTGCGCTTCGCGCTCGTCGTCGTCCGACGAATCTTCGCCGTCCGCGGCTGCGTCGGTATAGAGGTCCTTGAGCTCCTCGAGCTGTTCGAGGATCTCGCGGTAGATCTTCAAGGTGGGGGCGTGCAGGTCTTTGGCCATGTGCCGCGTATCTTTGCGTATTACGTATGGATTGCAATTGACCCGGCCGGTGTTTCGCTCTTTGGCGAACGATGGGCCCGGAAGCGGCGGGGAACGGCAGTGGTGGAAAAGGAGGCGTGCGGCGGGCGCGAACCCAGGTAGAATGGCGCGCGATGGACAAGGCAGCCGCTGAAAAGCGCATCGGCAAGCTCCGCGAAGAGATCCAGCGCCTCAACAAGGCGTACTTCATCGAAAACAAGAGCGTCGTGTCGGACGCCGTGATGGACGCGCTGAAGCACGAGCTGAAGAAGCTCGAAAACGAGCATCCGGAATTCGTGACCCCCGACTCCCCCACCCAGCGCGTGGGCGCACCGCTCGACGGAAGACTGCCGAAAGTGCGACACCTCTCGCAGAAGGAATCGCTGCAGGACGCATTCACCCACGAGGAGCTGGAAGACTGGGTCGATCAGATGACGCGCGCGCTCGGCGGCGAAAAACGGACGTTCGAGATCATCACCGAGCTGAAGATCGACGGGTTGAACATCACGCTGCTCTACGAGCAAGCGAAGGACGACGAGAAGTCGTACCGATTACTCCGCGCCGTCACGCGCGGCAACGGCGTGGAAGGAGAAGACGTGACGCACTCCATCCGCACGATTTCGAGCTTGCCGCTGTCGTTCACCGCGGCGAAAGCCGATGAGTATCCGCCCGTGCTGGAAGTCGGCGGCGAGGTGTACATGCCGCGCGCCGCGCTCGACGCCGTGAACAAACACTTGGACAACGACGACAAATTCGCGAACCCGCGCAACGCCGCTGCCGGCACGGTGCGCCAGCTTGATCCCACGGTGGCGGCATCGCGCGATCTGCGGATGTACTGCTATTCGCTCGACGCGCGCGCGACCGACGCGCTGGGGCTGAACACGCAGGAAGAAATCCTGCGCTGGATGCAAAGCTCCGGTCTGCCCGTGCATCCGGAATACCGCGTCGTCGCCACGCTAAAGCAGGCGGAGAAAATCTATGACGAGATCGGGAAGAAGCGCGCGAAACTGCCCTTCGACATCGACGGCGTCGTGCTGAAAGTGAACGACCGCGCGCTGCAACGCGACCTGGGCTCGACCGCGAAGGCGCCGCGCTGGGCCCGCGCGTACAAGTTCCCCGCGGAAGAAAAAACGGCGCAGGTGTTGGAGATCCTCCTGCAGGTCGGCCGCACGGGCGCCATCACCCCGGTCGCGCACCTCACGCCCACGCACCTCGCGGGCACGACCGTCACGCGCGCGACGCTCCACAACCAAGACGAGATCGACCGCCTGGACGTGCGCATCGGCGATACGGTCGTGGTGCGCAAGGCGGGCGACATCATCCCCGAAGTGGTCGAAACGCTGAAAAACCTGCGCCCGGACGGCACGAAACCGTTCCGTATGCCCAAGCGCTGCCCGCAATGCGACAGCGAACTCGGCCGCGACGACGGCGAAGTGGCTCTACGGTGCCCGAACGCCGAGTGCCCGGGCCGCAAGCGCGAATCGATCGAACATCTCACGTCGCGCTACGCGTTCGACATCGTCGGTCTCGGGCAGGAAACGGTCGACGAGCTGTTGGACAAAGGCGTGATCACCGACAGCGCCGACATCTTCGCGCTCACGTCGGACGACTTGATGGCACTGCCCTTCTTCAAAGAAAAGAAGACGCAGAACCTGCTCGCGTCGATCAAGAAGGCGAAGCGCGTGCCGCTCGAACGGTTCCTCTTCGGGCTCGGCATCCGCCACGTGGGCCGCGAGACCGCGGAAATCCTCGCCAAGAAGCTGCCGTGGAAAGAAGAAGACCTGACCATCGAAGAAAGAGATGACACCGCGGGACCGAGCTTGTTCGGCACAGAAGTAACGCAGACCGTCGTGCACGGCATCTCGATCCGCAGCATCGCGGACACGATCGCGGCCATGAGCGAAGAAGAGCTCGCGGCGCTCGACGGCGTGGGCGCGGTGGTCAGCCAATCGCTCAGCGAGTGGTTCGCGACGCCCGGCCACCGAGAATTGCTCGAAAAATTCGAACGAAACGGCGTCGTGTGCCTGGTTCCGGAACGAAGCACCGCGAATCCGATTTTCGAGGGCATGACCTTCGTGCTCACCGGCACGCTCCCCACCCTCAGTCGCGAAGACGCCAAAGCGATGATCAAGGACCGCGCCGGATCGGTCAGCGGCAGCGTGTCGAAAAAGACGACGTACGTGCTCGCGGGCGAAGAAGCGGGCAGTAAACTCAGCGAAGCGGAAAAACTGGGCATCACCGTGATCGACGAAGCGGCATTCAAAAAAATGCTGGAAACGTGACAGAAACTATCGACGTTTTTCAGACAGAAACCCAGAGCCGCGTCGTCTTTGCGTATGTTCCCCACGCGTCCCGTCTTCGAGGAGGAGGACATCGCGTCTTCGCGGAACAAGCGCCGCCACGACGGCGGACGCCCGACGGGAAGGAGCCGCCGAGTACGGCTCCTTTTCCCTTTTTTCGCAATACCAAAAGAAGCGGCGAATTGCGTTATTCGGTTCAAAATGCATATTTCATCGATTTTCCGGGGTGACATGCTCGCGACGATCCCTACGATATCTGCCGATGACACCAGGCTCCAGCACGATTCTTCTTTCGGACTTCCACGCGGGACACCAGCGATCGTACGGCGATCGAAAACGCCGCGCGCTGGACGCGTTGATGCTGCGCGCGCGGGAAACGAACGTCGGCGAAATCGTCCTCGCGGGAGACATCGCGGACGAACGGCCGTCGAAGGAACACGTGCGCGAAGAGTGCGAGATGCTCCGCACGTCGATCGACGGATATGCGTCGGTCTTTTTGCGAGGCAACCACGATGATGCGGCATATTTCGAAACGTCCGAGATGGAAGATCTGCTCCGATGCCGCATCGACGAACGACCGTGGCACGTGTCGCAGGTCAGCGGCGTCGTCGTCACGCACGGGCACCACTTCCGCACGCCGTCGATCCGACGCGCGCTACGGGAAGCATCGCACGCGACGCACCTCGAATCGATTTTCGACGAGCGCGCGGTTCGGCACCACAAAGCGATGACCAAAGGCTTCAGCTTCGCCGGAAAAGTCGGCGTATCGCTCGAAGAAGCGGGCTTCCCCGCAACGGAACTCTGGGAGGACCTGCAGCAAGTCTCGCAATTCGCACGCGCCCGCATGGCCGGCACCCTCCGTGGAAAGCGCCGCCCGATGCTCCGCCGCTTGCGCGAACGCTTCGCGGACGCGATCGATCTGCGCAGCACCCGCCACGCCGCACGCCTCGCACGCGCGATGGGCTCGTGGGGCATCGTCTCCGGTCACACGCACGTGCCGGGGCTCTACAAACACTGGCTCGAAGACGACGCGACGGGCGAACGCGTCCCCTTCCTCGTGGGCAACAGCGGCAGCTTCGTAAGCCGCTACGCCCCCACTTTCATCGAAGTCACGCACCCGCGCATGACGCTCTGGCAACTCGACGAACCCACCGGCCGCATGGTGATCCTCCAATCGATCGAACTGACGATCGACGATTTGGCCGTGCAAAACAGGTTCTTTGGCGCAGCAAGGCCGTAAAGCGATATTGCCTTTATAGACGCTCTTGCTAGACTCAAGTCCCTCGCTGCTCTTTTCGTGCCCAAATGGCACACACCTGCCCAGGTGGCGGAATGGTAGACGCGCACGCTTGAGGGGCGTGTAAGAGTAATCTTGTGGAGGTTCGAGTCCTCTCCTGGGCACCATC
>CAZZDD010000067.1:4485-14865 GCA_964652185.1 uncultured Candidatus Peribacteria bacterium
GAGGGGCGTGTAAGAGTAATCTTGTGGAGGTTCGAGTCCTCTCCTGGGCACCATCCAACTACATTCATACATAAGTAAGTACGTGCGTAATACAAATAGTCATTTTAAATATGCCATTTCGGTCTATTTTAACGATACTTGACTTTATTTTAATATAATGTTATTGATATCTATAAGACAAAACACAGTGTTTTGTTCTTTCGTTTCATCGGCAATCCACAGAAAGAAAACACAATGAAGATCCTTGTAATCGACGACGCAAAGCGGAACACAGCCTCGGCAGTCCTAACGCTTCAGGGACAGGACGTGTTAACACTAAACACTGTCCAGGAAGCCTACGATGTCCTGAGTGGAAAGGGGGAAACGTTCGACGCAGTGCTCACTGACCTGTTCATGCCCATCGGTTCATTCTGTGGGCAGATGAATACGCAGAGATACAAGAGCCCGACATCTGATCTTCCCGCAGGTCTAGTCTTCGCTGTGAAGGCGGCCAATAAGGGCATCAGGTCGGTAATCTGTACGGACGCGAACCACCACTCGGACTGGATCTGCACGCTCCTCGACCTCCTCGTCGGCGATGACGGCCCGAATAAGCGCATCGCTTATGTCGAGTCACGAAGCGCCAGCATGAAGGCAGTCAGCTGGGATGACGTTAAGGAGCAAATCGTACCCGACGATACGTGGAGGGAGAAGAATGCCCCAGACATCAAGGATTGGCTCGCGGCTATGAAAAAATCGAAACTGTTTCCGGAACTTAATTCGTAACATACGGATTGCCAGAAACGAAACCCCCAAGCGTCACAAGACGCTAGGGGGTTTTATTTATCCGAATATACAACCATCAGGGACGCACAGGTCCTCTCCTGGGCACCATCATCAAATACACAATGATCTCTGATACAATCATGTGTATGAAGAAATATGCGATCCTTACAATCGGCACGCTTCTTATCGCATGCACCAACTCGACGGAAACCCCATTCATCGAACAAGACGACTCAACGTCTTCGGTTCCCGCGGTCATCGCTCCACCCAAAGAATACGAAGAGCCAAAACCGTATACGGGACCGTTTCACGAAACTGAGAACGGCGAAATGATCGGAACGATCACGCTGACCGGTTACCCCGTGCGCGAAGAGGTATGCAACGATGACGATTGGGACGAGCCGTGCGAAACGTACGCGACGTACGTATTCTTCAGAATCACCGGCGGCATGACTCCGGCCATGGAAAAATTCCTCACGAACCACGAAGGGAATTCCTTCGTCCGCGAGGGCGCCATCGGTTTGGGGTGCGAAACGAACCTGAAGAAAAATCCATCGATGGCTCCGGTGCTCGCGGCGACCGCCGGATCTCCCATCTCGATCACGCTGAACAGGCCCTTCGAACCCGGCGGCAGGGGCGCGCCCTCGTGCCACTCGCACTTCGACATTCTCTCGGTGGCCGATTGAAGCGGAAAGCTCGTGTCTTAACCTTTCCTTAAATCCCACTTCCCTATACTTTCGGGACTCTTTTTTCTTCCCCTATTTCACCATGCACAAAGCAGTGCCTCTCGCTCTTTCCGCCCTCTCCCTCCTCGCGCTCAGCGCGTGCCAGACGTCATCGCTTACGGATGCCGAGAAGGCCCCGATCGTCGATACCGAGACCTCATTCAGCGGCGAATTGAAAGAAATCGACGCGGAACAGAGCGTGCTCTCGTTCGTCGGCGGCAGCGACATCTTGGACCACCAGGGCAAGTTCACGCGCTACACGGCGAGCGTGGACCTCGACGACGTCGAACCCGCGAACCTCGAGAAGGCGGTCATCACGGCCGAGATCGACCTGACCAGCGCCGAGACGGACGCCCCCGGTCTCGATGGCCACCTCCAGAAGTCGGACTTCTTCAACACGGCCTCCGGTTCCACGGCCACGTTCACCTCGACGTCGATCGTCGCGAAGGGCGACAACATGTACGACGTCACGGGCGACCTGACGATCAAAGGCCAAACGAAGAGCGTCGGCTTCCCGGCGGAAATCACCGATGAGTATATCGTCGCGACCTACGATTTCCCCCGCGCGGAGTTCGGCATCGGCAACGAGAGCTACGGCGCGAAGATCCTCGACGAGACGGTCCCGGTCTCGGTGAAGTTGGTCTTCAAGAAATAATAAGATATTCGGGGATATGAAAACGGCCCTCATCAGGCCGTTTTTCGTTGTGAATGAATTATGCCGCTTCGCTCACCTCCTTCTCCTTCGCCTCGGCCTTCTTCTTTTTCGTCGTGCCCACGGGCTTGTCTTCGAAGATGTCGATAAACTCTTCGACGCTCATCGTTTCCTTCTTGAGGAGCACCGCCGTGATCTCGTGCAGTTTCTTTTCGTGCTGCTTGAGCAACGCCGCCGCGCGCTTGTACTGCTCGTCGAGGGTCGTCTTCACGAACATGTCGATCTTCCGCGCGCTCTCTTCCGAATAATTGCGCATGCTGGCGAGATCCGTGCCGAGCGACCCGCTGCCCTGCGTTTCACCGTACGCCACGGGACCGAGCGATTCATCCATGCCGTAACGCATGGCCATGCCGCGTGCGATCGACGACGCGCGTTCGATATCGCTGCTGGCGCCGGTCGTGATGTCTTTGAACACCAGCGCTTCCGCGGCGCGACCGCCGAGGAGGCCGCAGATCTCGTCGAGGAACTTCGTGCGGCTGGTGGTGTACGTGTCTTCCTCCGGCAGGAACCACGTGACGCCGAGGGCCGATCCGCGCGAGACGATCGAAATTTTGTGCAGCTTGTCGCTCTCTTCGCACAAGTGACCGACGATCGCGTGGCCGAGCTCGTGGTACGCGGTGATCGACTTCTCCTTGTCGTTCAGCTTGCGCGAGGCGCGTTCGGGACCCATCGCGATCTTCTCGAGCGCGTCGACGAGGTCCTTCTGCGTCACGGACTTGCGGTCGCGTTTCGCGGCGAAGATGGCCGCTTCGTTCATGATGTTTTCGAGATCCGCGCCTGTGAGGCCGACCGTCTGGCGCGCGATGACGCCGAGATCGATCCCCTTCGCGAGCACTTTGTTGCGCGCGTGAACCTGCAGGATCTGCTCGCGAGCGTCGATATCCGGCTTATCCAAGTGCACGTGGCGATCGAAACGACCCGGACGCAAGAGGGCGACGTCGAGCACATCGGGGCGGTTCGTAGCCGCCATAACGATGACGTTCGTCCCCTGCTCGAAGCCGTCCATCTCCGTGAGGATTTGGTTCAACGTCTGCTCGCGTTCGTCGTGACCGCCACCAAAGCCCGCGCCGCCGCGCTGTCGGCCGACCGCGTCGATCTCATCGATGAAAATGATGCACGGCGCGTTGCGCTTGGCGCGGAGGAACAAATCGCGGACGCGCGAGGCGCCGACGCCCACGAACATTTCCACGAATTCGGAACCGGCGATCGAGAAGAACGGCACGCCCGCTTCGCCCGCCACCGCGCGCGCGAGGAGCGTTTTACCGGTTCCCGGAGCGCCGACGAGCAGCACGCCCTTCGGGATCTTCGCGCCGATATCGATGTATTTCTTCGGACTCTTGAGGAAGTCGACCACTTCGACCAGCTCCGCCTTCGCTTCGTCCGCGCCGGCGACGTCTTTGAAACGCGTCTTCACCTGTTTGCCGTCGGCGATCCTCGCACGCGATTTGCCGAACGACATGGCCGACGATTGGCTGCGAGCGATGCCGCGGAACACCCACACGATGCCGCCGATGACTAATAACAGCAGAAGGAGATCGGGCAATGCCCGCAAAAGCATGTTCACCGCTTCGGTATCCTGCACGGTCACGACCGTCCGATTCTCGGGGTCGTTCCAACCAAGCTGCGAGACCGTATCGAGCGTTTCCTTGTACGACTCGAACACGGCGCCCGTCGACGTGACGGCGAACACGCGATTGTCACGCACGGTGATTTCGGTGAATTCGCCCTCTTGGTACCCGCGAGTGATGTCGCTGATCGATACCGGCACGGCATTCTCGAATTTCTCATCCGCCAGGCGCGCGGGCGCGGTCATCAGATAAAAAGATGCCGACAGCAATGCACCGAACACGAGGAGCGTGAGCACCCATTGCTGACGGGGAACCTGAGGGCGGCGGGGGGAGGGCGACATGAGGCTGCAAGTATAGACGAAGAAGCCGCATGAGAATAACGGACCGATAACTACTTCACGAATCCCGCCGCTTGAGCGGTTGGCTCATCGGGAAAATAGACCCGATTTTGCGGCGCAATCCGCTCACCCGACGCGGAATCGACCGCGTAGTATTTCTTGCCTTTTTTCGAGGCCACGAACCGCATGCCAGGCGGCACGGGCACCGTCACATCTTCGATGCGAAACCAGGGCTGGACGATCGAAAACCGTCCGTCCGGACCGATGTCGACCGGTTCGTCGCGGGCATACAAACGCAGCTCCCCCTCCGCCTGCCCGCGCAGCGCGCCGTCGCGGAATCCTTCCATCACGATCGTCGCGACCGACGATCCGCTTGCGGCAAAAACGACCGGCGGACTCCCGTCGGTGACAAGAAACACGCCGAATACCGCGCCCGAAAGCAGCCCAACGCCGAGCGCGAGCGACACGGACGATCCCCACAGCAATTGATCGGCAGGCAAACGGCGAACGAAGGATGGAATCTGCATGCGACGACGATACGTCGACACGGCCGCCTCCAAGAAAAATTCGCCGAACGGAAACAAAAAACGCGGCTCCACGTGCGGGGAACCGCGTTCTTGTGACGAAAGGAACGGCCTTACTGGGCGGCCGGGACCGCTGCCTCGGACGAGGCCGCGGCATTCTGCTCAATCTGCACCGGAACCACGTCGATGATGACGTTACGGTCGGCATCGAAGAGGATCGCGCGGGTGGGGGTGACGATGAGGAAGTCACCGTTCTCTGCGCCGTTATAGAACGGGTTCTGTGCGCGGAGCTTCTCGACGTCGACGATCGTGGCCACCGTGGGCGTCACGTCGGCGGGAATTTCGATGAGCGTACGCACGCGTTCGACGATCTGCTTCGCGCGTTCCTGGTTTTCCTGGGTATTGCCTTGAAGCTGTTCAAGGCGAACCGTGAGGTTACGGAGCTCGGTTTCGGCCGAACGGCGCTGGGCGTCAAGGACGACGACGAGAGCGATCAGCGCGACAACGAGGAGCGGGAGTAGGACTTTCATCTTCATGAAATGCTGGGGAAAAATGCGTCCGTAGCATAGGAATACACGATTAAAGCCGCAAGATACGGCCGTGCAGAACGACTCTTTGTGCAAGAGATTTATTCAATGACCACTTCTTCTACCGGCGCTTCCGGCTCGGCAACCTCGATCGTTTCCCCTTCCTCTACAACATCCTCTTCGGCGGGAACATCTTCTTCGGTCACCGGCTCTTCCGCGATCGGCTCTACGACAGGTTCCTCAACGATGGGTTCCGTCGGCTCCATCACGATCGGTTCTTCGACGACTTCTTCTGCAGGAACGTCCGTCACCACGTCGCCCGTACCGGAGATCGGCACTTCTTCGATCACAACGTCTCCCGTGCCGGCATCGGGCTGTTCGACGGGCGTTTCTTCCGGCTCAACCGGTTCATCCTGCGGGCCCTGGATGCCGTTCACCTCGAGGATCGCAGCGCGCACGCTGGCGCTGTTTTCCGTGACAGTCGAGACGTAGCCCTCCGGCAACTTCATATATGGAGGCGTGAGCGAGTCGTTCCACACGAACGTGAAGTGCAAGTCGGGATGCTCCCACGTATTGCCGTCGTGATAGCGGTCACAGCTGTACGGGACGCCCGTCGCATCGAAGAGCGGAATGCCGCGGATGCAGGCGTTCCATTGGAGCGAGGAAGATACCGGCACGCCGCGCTCATCGACCGGGAAGACGAGGCCTCCGTCGGATGGCGCGTCATCAAGCGTCGCGCGATCGTTCGGAATGATGAGCGCGACCCACGAGAACGTGACGGCGGATTCGGCCGGACCCGCGAGCGAGACCGTGAAGCCCGTGGACGTCGCCACAGACACCGCGTAGAGAACCGGCTTATTCGGCGAAGCCGTGACAACGGGCGTGCCCTTAAACGGCGGGACGAACGCGAACGTCGCGCCCGTGGCACCGAAAGGAACGGTGATGTGTCCGGCCTGGCGCGAGACCGTCAATTCGCCTTCGATGGCGACGTCGCCAAGGAAGGACGCGAAGCCGTGGACCGTGATATCGCCGAGAACCGCGAGCGAACGCTCCACGATAAGATCCGCAAGGGTAAGGCCTGAACCGAATTGCAGCGATGCGCCGGAACCCATCACGAGCGGGCCGTGGAGCGTCAGCGTGCCGTACACATCCGCGTCGCCGGTCACGTCCATCGTGCTGGCGGTGAGCGAACCGTCGACCGCGAGAACGCCGGGGACGAAGAGATCGCTCGTCACGAGCGCGCCGTCGAGGTGCAAGTCGCCGACGATCCTGGCGTCGCCCTCGACGGAAAGCGACGCGGTGAGCTGCAGCGTGGATGCGACGAGGTCGGACGGCAGGACCGCCGACGTGCCGGTCGCTATGACGACTGTCTCGCCCGTTCCCGATGCCGCGGCGAGTTCGGCGCGGAGCAGATCGATCTGGCGTTCGACTTCGAGCTCGACGGCGGTCTGCACGTTGAGGGCGTCGACCTGGCGCGACACTTCGTCGATAATCGACTGGTCGACGTTCAAGTCTCCCATCGCTTGGGCCACCATGATCTCGACTTCGTCTTCGATTTCCATCGCTTGGATCTGCGCGAGGACTTCTTCTTCGACAGCCGAAACAGTGAGCGATTGGTTGCGGCGCGAGATGAGGACGTTCACGACGCCTTCGCCCGATTCAAGACCCTCAAGCGCCACGCCGACGGTGGCTTCGCCAACACGAGCCTTGCGGGCGTACCCGGGGATGGAAGAGGCCGTGAGCGCATCACCGGGGCGGATCACTTCGCCGTTCTCGACCACGACGTTGGTCGGCACCTGGCCAATGAGGCCAACGAGCACCGCGCCCGGCACCGGCAGGCCCTGCGCGCCGCTGAGGACGTTGCCCACGAAGGCCGGGTTCGTGGAGACGATACCCATCGCGTTGTCATCGCCGTCGCGATCGCAGCGCTTCACGGTGTTCGGGCGCGAGACGTCGATACACACGACTTCTCCCGGAATCGGCGGGACGCCGGACGAGAAGAACCATTCGGCGTAGTCGGCGCCCGAACTGTTGTAGGAGCCGTCGATGTACACGGAACCGCCGCCATCGATGCGGACGATCGGATCGTCATCGCCGTTCACGTCGGACGAAATGCCGAAAACCGTTTCGTTCGCGTCGGTGACGTTGGTGTTCATGACGATCATGTCGGGCGACGCATCGTCGAGGCTCACGAACACGAGAAGCGTGCCCGTCGAACTGGCGTCGAAGTCGCCGAGGGCATAACCGATGACGGCGTCTCCGGCATTCGCGCGCTTGGCGCTGCCCGGTTCAGCGGACGATGCGCTGAGTGCATCGCCTATCGTTACAGAGCCGTTCTCCAACGAGAACTTCACCGGCACGCGACCCGTGAGGGCAACCGGCGCTTTGATGTTATCGGGATATTTGGTTCTTCCGAGCGTCTTCCACGGTTTCGTGGAATAGATACCGATCACCCGCTCTCCCGGTGCGCCCGTCGCGCGCTTCACGAACACAGGATTCGCGGGATCGAGCGCGAGCACGTCGCCAGACCCGAGCGTCGGATCGAGCGTGGGATACGCTTCCGCAAGGTCGGTTTCGTCGGTACCGCAGGTGAAGTTGCCGCTGCCGTCGGTGTCGACCGTGTTGCAGCTCGACAGGCCCGATACGGCTAGGCCGGAAAAACTTACGCTATCACCGCTCTTATAATATCCGGAATCGTTCATCAGCAATGAAATGTTTAAACCGGAAATGCCCGCAATGAAGCCTGCGTCGTTACTGAGTTGCGAAATGCTCAAACCGGAGATGCTTGTTAAGTAGCCCGCGTCGTTACTAAGCTGCGAGATACTCAGACCGGAAATGCCCGTGATGTAGCCGCTCGGGTTCGAGTAATACGCGGGGTCAGATTCCGACGTGAGCCCGTCGTCCGTGCCGCACACGAGGTTGCCCGAAGAGTCCGTTTCCAAAGCAGTACAACCCGAACCGCCGTTCGAAAAATACGCGAACGTGATCTGCGAATTGTCGAAGCGGACCGTGCCGTCGACTTCGAATTCCCCCTCGATGAAGAGGTCGTTCGAATCCATGACGTTGCCGTTGCTCGGCGTGGCGCTGGCACTGAGGAGGTTATATGCTTGCGCGCTGGCTCCTCCTCCGTGAAACGCACTAAAGCCCACGTTGCCGCTCACGATAAGGTCGTTGGAGAAGGTGAAGTAATCGGTATCGGAATCGTTGAACGCAAGGCTGCCGAATCCGCCCGAGCTTCCGAAGCTCAGTGCGGAACCGAGCGCGTTTTGGTCGTTGCCGATGTAGAGGGTTTCGCCGTTCGTCCTGAACGTGCCGTCGGCTTCCACGAACGCGACAGGGACGTTGTTCGAATCCTGCCATTCCTGCAGATTACCCGTTTGCGATGCCGCGCCGATTACCTTCAACGGCACATCGGCCGCGTCGTCGGCGACGAACACGCCGCTGCCGGTGATTTCAAGCTGTGTGCCTGTGATCAAATCGCTTCCTCCGCCGCCCGTTTGATCGGTGCCACAGGAGAAGCGCTTCGTCGTTGCATCCCAGAGAAGCTTACTGTTCGTTGCATGATCGCAATCGGAGAGGCCGGCGCCCGCAAACGCGTCACCGGCGTCCATACCCGTCGTCGCATTCAAAGAGAAGTCGGCTACGGCATCGCCGTCCGTGTCGAAGCTGAACGTTTCCGCCGCGGCATCAAACTTGATCGTACCTTCCGCGCCGGCAGCGCCCATGTGGAGCGTGCCTCCCGAAAGGTACAGGTCGCGCCAGCGGTTGGACGATGTTCCAAGATCCCACGTCTCGTCCAAGGACGGAATGAGGTGGCTGGCGACGCGACTCACGACGAGCGTGGCGCCGGAGGCCGTGCCTTCCCACACGAGCGAACCGGAGGACCGCAAGGAATTGGCTGCGTACAGGGTCGAACCGGAAACCGTCGAAATGACGTTCAGGCCTGTGGAGTTGAAGCGCGCGACTTCATTCGCAGCGATCGCGATGCCGACGGTCGACGTCGTAGGACCGAAAAGACCGGTCGTCGTACCGTCACCCCACGCGATGCCGGGCAAGTTCGCCGTCCCTCTCATCATCATCGTACGATCGCTATACATCTGCAACGCAGTAATGCCGCCGACAACGAATTCGATGCGACCGTCCGTTCCGCGGAACATACCTGTCGTGGCTCCGTTAAATTTAAGGCCGGGGCTCGCGTAAGAGCCGTCGCCGATCGTCACCTGACCGAGGAGCGAGGACGCGCCGCCGACGTAGAGCGTCGCGCCGGAGGCCGCGCCTTCCCAGGTGAGGGCGCCGCTCGAGCGCAGGATGTCTGTAGCGTAAAGGACGCTACCAGAGATGGTTCCGAGCACATCGAGGGCTGCCGTATTGGTCGTTTTATTCACACTCACATTGCCGCCGTCAGGGTTCAGATACAGAGCTTGGCTATTACCATTGTTGAAGGAACCGATTTTCCCGAGACCGATGCGCGTCTGCGAATCGGTCGACGCATCGGTACCTCCTATCTTGGCGACCCAGGCGTTCGCATCGCTCCACCACACGTCAAACTTGTACTCGGGTGTGTTGTTCAGTACGCCGACCCGAAGATTGGCAGTATCGACGTACAGAAGACCCGGCGTAGCGGGGCCGTCGACGGAGAAATATGCTTGCGAATCCCGATTGATGTTGAAGGTAGTCGCGCCATTCTGGGCAATGTGCACGTTGCCACCCGCAAGATACAACGAGGAACCCGAGCCCACCCCTTCCCATACGAGAGTGCCTGAGGAACGAAGCGCACTGCTGGCGTACACCGTGGAACCGGAGACGGTCTGGAATTCGACGAGCGAACCCGTGATCGTCGAATTCAAGAAGAGTAACGAACCGCTGAGAGTGAGACCCTGACCGGCAACGACGCTGGAACCGCCCGTTTGATCCGTGCCGCACGAGAAGCGCTTGGTCGTGGCATCCCAGAGAAGCTTGCTGTTCACGGCATGGTCACAGTCACTCAGACCGGCACCCTCAATTGTTCCTCCGACGTAGAGCGTCGCGCCGGATGCCGCGCCTTCCCAGACCAGGGAGCCGGAGGAACGGAGCGCGTTGCTCGCGTAGACGGTGGAACCGGAGACGGTCTGGAATGACACGAGCGAACCTGTGATCGTGGTGTTAAGCGAGAAGGTCGTACCGCCGTTGAGCGTGAGGCCCTGGCCCGCGACGTACGTTGTACCGCCGCCGTCGGATCCGC
>CAZZDD010000068.1:0-10874 GCA_964652185.1 uncultured Candidatus Peribacteria bacterium
CGCAGCTCGATACGCTGCTGCGCGAATGGGCTTCGGCAGGCTCAGCCTGACAAGGCTATACTTGTGCCGTGAAAATTTTGTTTACCCGCTTCCCGCTTGAAAGCATCCCCAACGGGGGAGCGGAACGGCAGGTGATCGCCTTGGCGACCGGATTGGCCGAGCGCGGGCATGCGGTGTCTTTCGCGGGCAGCTGCGAGGCGTTGGCGCCGGCTTTCCGGAAGGCGAATCTCCCGGTCATCGATCTCGAGATCGGTCCGCCGCCGGTCTCGAAGCTCGCGATCGCGCGATTTTTGGTGAAGCACAAAGCAATGAAGCGCGACCTCGAAGCGATGCTCGCGGGGTTCAAAAAACTCGACGTGATCGTGATGCTCAGCCTCACGGAAAAACTGCTGCTGACAGACCTCGCGGCGAAACGCGGCGTGAAAGTCATCTGGATCGAACACGACCCGGTCGGCAAATGGCTCACGAAGAACCCCTGGCTCAAGCTCCTCAAAAAACAGAGTCAGTACGCGACGACCGTGACGGTCTCGGACCTCAGCCGCGTGCAGTATCTGGGCATGGATTGGCACCCGAAAAAGACCGTCGCGATCACGAACGGCATCGCCGACAGTTGGTTCAAAGAAAAACCAAACACGCGCACGCCGAGCGATACTCTTCATGTTGGATACGTCGGCCGCCTCGCGGACGAAAAAGGCGTCGATCTTCTGTTGAAAGCGGTGGCGAATCTTGATCACGTGACGCTCGATATCGTCGGCGACGGACCGGAGGAATCATCGCTCAAAAAACGCGCGGATCGTCTCGGCCTCGGGCACCGCGCGCGCTTCCTCGGACGCCGGAAAGACGTCGCGGAGTTCTACCGCCAGATCGACGCGTTGGTCCTCCCGTCGCGCGAGCCGGACCCCTTCGGCATGGTCGTCGCCGAGGCGATGGCGATGGGCGTTCCGTGCGTCATCACCGACGCGTGCGGGATTGCGTCTTGCCTCGAAGCGGCGGGGGATGTCCTCGTGGTAGAACGAGACAACGTGCACGCGCTCACGAAAGGCATACAACAGCTGCAGGATGCCAAAAAACTGACCTTGATTAAGAGCAGGGTTAGAAGCGCCGCGAAACAACAATTCGCAGTTTCGACCATGGTCGATCGGTACGAAACATTGTTCACTGGGACTTCCCCCAGATAACGCATGCTCCTCGCTTCCATTGCCATCGCCGCGCTGCCGCTGTGGCAGTCTTCCGTGCACGAGGACGACCTCATCCGCCGCACGTTTGTCGAACCGATCGACGCACTCTCGATCGACCTTCCGTACGACACGGCAACCGCCGACGTGCGCGGCTTGCTGGAAAACGGCTCGTGGAGCGACTGGGAAACGCTCGAACTCGACGACGAGCAGCAGCCGGGTCTTCTGGAATCGAGCCTCGTGATGTTTCCGGACGACGTGTCGACGATCGAACTGCGCGGAGAAGCGGCGCGCGGACACGTGCACCCGATCCGCATCGACGATGCGCCCGCGTCGTACCAACTCGCGAGCCTCGTGTCGCTCGGCACGCCCAAAATCCTGTCGCGCGACGATTGGGGCGCCGACGACGAACTCCTCTACGTGGACAGCGAACACGTCGCACCCGCGCAGGACCCGTCGGAATCCACGAACGACAACGGCACGGCCCCCGCGCCCTCCACGGTCAGCCAACGCGTGAAAACCTGCGAGGACATGCAGCGCGACCATCCGGACGAATTCAAAACGGTGAAGAAAACGACGAAAGGCGACAACGGACGCGATCTGCGATGGGCGCATACGTACAGCAAAAAAATCGACCTGCTCGTCGTGCACCACACGGCGGTCGCGGTCGGAGGCGACAAGCGCAGCGGCGTCGAACGCGTCCGCGCCATCTACCAGTACCACGCGGCAAACCGCGGCTGGGGCGACGTTGGGTACCACTACCTCATCGACGAAGAAGGCCAAATCTACGAAGGCAAGGCGGGCGGCAAATACGTGGTGGCCGGCCACGCGTACTGCAATAACGTGAACACGATCGGCGTCGCGCTGCTCGGCAACTTCGAAGTCGAGAAACCGAGCCAGGACCAAATGAAGGCGCTCCAGTGGCTGCTCGACGAACTCGGCGACACGTACGACGTCGACCTCGACGACAACGCCACGTACCACGGCGAGATGTTCTCCTCGCCCATCGTGGGCCACGGAGACCTGCTCTCCACGAGCTGCCCGGGTTTCTACGTTGCCAAGACGCTCTCGCAGGTCCGCAGCAATGTGGAAGACGGCGACCTGGACGCGTCGATCTCGTTCCCGAAGAAGCCGACCTCGTCAAAATCATCGAGCAAGCGTTCAACGAGCGGCAGGTCGGCATCATCACGTTCACGCGCGACAAGCACTGCCGCATCATCGCAACCCAGCGTGCGCGAAGGAATTTCCGTCCTCGGCGACAGCACGATCGGCGGGCGGCCCGGCGGCGAGATCCCGTTCAGCGTGCGCTACACGACCGGCGACAGGGGTGCGACCGCGGGCTCGCGCATCGCGGACGTGAAGCGGTCGGACCAAGCGATCGGCATGTGGCAGCTGATCAATGGCGTCTACGAACCCATCCGCGGCCACATCATCACCGAAACGTCCGTCCCGCGGAACTCGACCGTGGCGATCCAACTGAAGCTGCAGATCCCGCGCGGACGCGACGACGCATGGGTCACGATCGGCGGCGCGAAGTACCTCATCCGTCCCTCCGGCCGCGCCACGACGCCCGGCACGGCGGCATCGTCCGTGAGGTCTACCCGTTCGTCATCGAGCGTGAGCTTCTCGCGACGCCCGGCGTCCGTGCGCACAACGACGTCCTCACGCTCATCCGTTCGTTCGAGCAGCACACGCTCCAGCAGCAGTAGAAAGAACACGATTTCGGACCGCGGACCAACAATCAAAATCCGTCTCGAATCACGCGACAAGGACCTTGCCCGCTGCAGCGACGCGGATCTCGACGCGCTCCGATCGCAGTACCGCGGCACTCTCAAATGCGTCGATCTCGACGGCGATGCCGCGATCATCAACACGATAACGATGGAAGACTACTTGATGGGCCTGAGCGAAGAACCCGATACCGAGCCCTACGAGAAGCAGCGCGCCTTCGCGATCGCGGCCCGCACCTACGCGGCGCACTACATGGGCGATACGTACCGCAAATTCCCCGGCAAGCCGTACGACGGCAGCGACAGCCCCGCGATCTTCCAGAAATACACTGGGAAGAACTTCGAGCACAATAACCCGCGCTGGCTCGATGCAGTGAAAGACACGGCGAACATCGTGCTCACCAAAGATGACACGATCATCCGCCCGGCATACTTCAGCAGCGATGACGGCCGCACGAGAGCGCCGAGCGAGATCGGCTGGGGGAGCTTCCCCTTCGCGGAGATCTTCACCTCGAAACCGGACCCTTGGTGCGACGGGATGGAGAACCGCGGCCACGGCGTGGGCATGAGCGGCTGCGGCGCCGAAGGCCAGGCGAACGACGGCGCGACCGGCGAAGAGATCCTGGAATACTACTATCCCGGAACGCTGCTGAAAAACGTCTCATCCATCCTGAAATGACCACCTCTTACCGCACGCACGCAAGCATCGACGATGCGTCGCTGGCTACGGCCGTTTCGCCGAACGTCAGGCGCAGGGTCGCGCTCATCCCGGACACGATGGCCAGGGAGAGGATCATGCCGGCGAGGAGATTGCGGGTGTCGTGAGCCATACAAACGTTCGTTATGCCTATGAATACGAGGAAGTCGACGTTTCGTTACACAAAATCTTACGAAAATTGTAAAGTGCCGCCATTATGGAGAGATTAAGGAGCAATGGGTCGATTCCACCCGTTTTCACCACGACGGAAGTGGCGGCGATCCTGGGGCGTGGTAGAAACACCGTCATCCGTGCGATCGACGCAGGACGAATGCATTCGTTTCGCATACCGGGGGAAGACCAGTGCAGAAACCGCCTTGTTAGCGCACGGGACGTCGAAGCGTTCGCGAAAACGAACAACATCACGTGTGTGGTACCGATATCACGCGAAATACTCATCGTCACGCGCGAAGACATCCACGAACAAGTCCGCGCCCTCCTCGAAACAGCGCTCGATGCCGTGACGATCTTCGTCGGCACGCCCGACGAAACAACCGAGATCGAAGCCCTGCAGAAAGCGAAGCCCGTGCTCGTGACATATCGACACGGAGACGGCTCAAAACATCGTCCGCATCATAACCGCGTATCGGTAAACAGCGACATGATCCTGCAATATATCCGACAAAACACGCTGCTCCGCTGCGACGTGTACGAGGGTAACGGCCACGCGAGGATACACGTTGATAGGCTTACGCCGCTTCACGAAGCCGAACAACCTCCTTCGACATAAAAGGCAAAAGAGCCTTCTGTATCTCCTCGCTCATTTCCCCTATTTTTTTCCACTGCGCCGCCGTCAGCCTTTCGGGCTGAGCACGCGCAATGAGCTCCAAGCGTTCCGGGCTATCCATGTGAGGAGGATGCATATGCGTGTGAGGGGAATGCGCTCACGCTACTCCTCTAAAAAACGCTCATGCAAGAGATTTTTGAGAAGCGTATAGTCGCACCACTATGAACGACGCTCAGCCGCTGACGGCTTCCTCTCCGTTTTCCCTCGTTATTTTCGGCGCGTCGGGCAACCTCGCGAAACTGAAGCTCTATCCCGCGCTCGCATCACTCGCCGCAGGCGGCCGCTTGCCGGAGCAGTACGCGATCGTGGGATTCGCCCGCACGGAGATGAACGACGAGGTCTTCCGCGCGACGGTGCGCGAATCGGTGGAAGCGGCGGGCACCGCGATCGAAACGAAAGCACTGGAGGAATTCCTACAGCACGTCTCGTACCAGCAAGGCGGATACGACGAAGCCGCGGCATACGCAACGCTCGAAAAAAAGCTGGAGAGCATCGAAAAGGGCTGGGAGAAAACCGTGCGCATGGCATACCTCTCGATTCCGCCGACGGCCTTCGTCGACGTCATCGAAAATATCTGCTGCACGGGCATCCGCACAGGAGAGTTCCGGTGCATCGTCGAAAAGCCCGTGGGGCACGACCTTGCGAGCTACGAAAAAATCCGCGACGCGCTCATGGCGAGCTTTACGGAAAAAGAAGTGTTCCTGCTCGACCACTACCTGGGCAAAGAAGCCGTCCGCAACGTGTACTACCTGCGCTACGCGAACCCGGTCTTGGAACGCCTCTTCAAGAACACGCTCATCCACCACGTCGAAATCACCGCATCGGAAACGGTCGGCATCGAAGGCCGCGCCGGCTACTTCGAAGCCGCGGGAACGCTCCGCGACTTCTTCCAAAACCACATCCTCCTCATGGCGGCGCTTCTCACGATGGACCTGCGCGAGAAGGAAGACGGGTTCCGCGAGAGCCGCGCCGCCGCGCTCGAACAGTTCACCCTGCCGGAGGCCGCCTCGATGGCCGATAACGTGCTCCAGGGCCAGTACGGCGGCGGCATCGTAAACGGCGAGCCGGAAGTGGCTTACCACGAAGAAGACGGCGTGCAGGAGGGCTCCCGGACCAACACGTTCATCGCGCTGAAGCTGCGCACGAAAAATCCCCACTTCGACGGCGTGCCGTTCTACATCCGCACCGGCAAACGCTTGAAGCGCCGCGAGACGCGCATCACGCTGCAATTCCAAGAGGTGTTCCCCGTCGGCGCGGGCAGCTCGCCCAACAGGCTCGACATCATCTTGCAGGGCGAAGCCGGCATGAAGTTCCACCTGCAAACAAAGGTGGGAGGCACCGAACCGCGCTTCCGACCGCTGCTCATCGAAGACCCCCTCGAAGTCACGGGCGACGTCCTCTCGGAGCATGGCCTGCTCCTGCTCGAAGCCATGCGCGGCAAGCAACAATGGTTCCTCAGCTTCCAGGAAGTACGCACCGCCTGGAGCCTCGTCGACCCGATCCAAGCCTACCTCGACAAAAAAGACACGCCGCTCATCCGCTACCCGGGCGGCGTCGAAATCCCGCACGAAGCGATCGAATGGATCGCGAAAGATGGAGTTCAATGGTATCCGTGAAGCCTATGAAAGCCGCCCTCATCCCCACGAACACATCGGACGAATTCACGAACGCTGCCGCGACGGTGATCGAACGCGCGATCGTCGTCGCACTCGAAGAGAAAGGGAAATGCGTGCTGGGACTTTCCGGTGGTTCGACGCCGGGGCCGGTGTACGAACTACTCGGCCGCAAACGCACGATCGACTGGGACAAGGTCCACCTCTTCCTCGTCGACGAACGGTGCGTGCCCAGCGACGACGACCGCAGCAACCAGAAGCTCGTGGAAGAAACGTTGCTGAAACACGCGGGCATTCCCGACCTGCAGCGCCATTTTCCCGATACATCACTGCCCCCGGGGGAGTGCGCCCGCCAGTACGACTACGATCTGCGACAACTCCTCGCGGATGACGGCCCGGACGTCGTGACGCTCGGCATGGGCGACGACGGCCATGTGGCATCGCTCTTCCCGCCGCTTTCCACCGCGGAGCTCCAGGCGGCCGAATACGCGGTCTCCACGAAGACGCCGCTGAAAGAAGACGGCACGCCACGGTTCCCGGTCCTCGATCGTATTTCAACCACGCTCACGCTGCTGCGCATTTCCGGCACCAAAATCTTCCTGCTCAGCGGCGAGCAAAAGAAAGCGGTCTGGGAAGCGACATCCCGCCTCGGCGCCGATGCGCTGCGATGGCCAGGAAGCCTGCTCCTGCACCATGCGATCGCGGTGACGCGGTGGTGACCCCTGCCACCCTTCGTCAAGCTCAGGGTGACAAACCTTCATTATGAAAGAGCGTTGTCATGGTGAGCCTGACGAACCATGACACGGTTTACCACTTCTCCATCGTCTCCACCCTTCGACAAGCTCAGGGTGACAGCGTATCGAGATCGATGACGTATTCAACGAGCGTGTCCGACACATAGGCCGCGTCCAAACGGTACCCGCCGTCGTAACCGTTCTTGTGCACCCACCTGCGCGCGGCGCGGACCATGTGCCGGCGCTTCTTCCATGTCATGTTGAGCGACGGATGATAGTCACGTCCGTTGCTGCGCATTTTCACTTCGACGAACGCGATGCATTTATCGACGGGGTCGAACGCGACGATGTCGATCTCATCGCGACCGAGGCGCACGTTGCGGTCGAGCACGCGCATGCCGTTGCGCTCGATATGCCGCACGGCGAGCAATTCACCCTTCGAGCCGCGAACCTGCGATATATGCCCGGATTCATACTGCATGCACCTGTTCTACCATAGAGGTGTACATCTGTACACCCTTTTCACTAGACGAAGACACGAAGGTGAACGATAGTACACCTACATTCTTTTTCTATGCTCACACAACTCACGTCCTTCGCCACGATCGGCCTCCAGTCGGAGCGCATCACGGTCGAAATCGGTTCCGCCCCCGGCGAGAGCGGCATCACCATCGTCGGTCTCGGCGATACCGCGGTGCAAGAGAGCCGCCAACGCGTGCGCATGGCGCTCCGTTCGAGCGGCTACAAGCTGCCGACCGGACGCAGCGTCACGATCAACCTCGCGCCCGCGGACCTCAAGAAAGTCGGCCCGCGTTACGACCTGCCGATCGCGCTGGGGCTGCTCCTGGCGCACGAAGAAATCTCGCTCCCGGACGACGCATTGAAAAGCGCCGCGATCATGGGCGAGCTCTCGCTCGACGGCGGACTACGCCACGTCACGGGCGTTCTCTCCGCGGCGATCGCATGCCGCGAGCACGGCATCAAAACGCTCATCGTTCCCGCGGTAAACGGCGCCGAAGCGTCGCTCGTGCCGGACGTACGCATCATCGCGGCCGAGAACGTGAACGACCTCCTCGCGATCCTGAAAGGGGAGAAGGAACCGACTGTATTCGACCCGCCGGCGGCGCGCGCCACGATGCACGAATCGTCGATCGACTTCGCCGACATCCGCGGCCAAGAACAGGCAAAACGCGCCCTCGAGATCGCCGCAGCGGGCGGCCACAACGTCCTCATGAGCGGCGCGCCGGGATCGGGCAAAACGCTCCTCGCCCAGGCGCTCCGCGGCATCCTCCCGCCGCTCTCCTCCGAAGAATCCCTCGAAGTCACGCAAGTGTATTCCGTCGCGAACCTCCTCACGACCGAAACACCCCTCATCCAACAGCGGCCTTTCCGCGCGGTGCACCACACCGCGAGCGGCGTCTCGCTCGTGGGCGGCGGCCAAATCCCGGGGCCCGGCGAGATCAGCCTCGCGCATAGAGGCGTCCTCTTTCTCGACGAAGTCGCCGAATTCCCGCCGAACGTTCTCGACGTGCTCCGGCAGCCCTTGGAAGACCGCCGCGTGACGATCAACCGCGTGCAGGGGAGTGCCACCTACCCGGCCGACGTGCTGCTCGTGGCAGCCATGAACCCGCCTCAACACTCCACCACGACGCAGGCAGTCATGAAACGCCGCATCAGCGCGCCGTTCCTTGACCGCATCGACCTCACGATCGACGTCCGTCCCGTGGCACTGGAAGACCTCTCGCAGCGAGCCGCGCGCACGGGCGAGACCACGGAAGCAATCCTCAAGCGCGTCGTCACCGCGCGAGAGCTCCAACGAAAGCGCTTCGCCGGGATGAAAATCAGCACGAACAAAGAAATGAGCATCCGCGATTTACAGAAGTTCTGCCCCCTCGACGACGCCTCGGAAACGCTTCTACGACAAGCCGCCGGCAAGCTCGGCCTTTCGGCCCGCAGCTACCACCGCGCCATCAAAGTCGCGCGCACCGTGGCGGACCTCTCGGGCAGCGAAACAATCACGCCCGCGCACGTCGCCGAAGCGTTGCAATACCGCCAACCGATCGGATTGGAATAATAAAAAGGGCGGCACCGTATCGCGGCAACCGCCCTTTTTGCATTCGTTTTTACTTTGTAACGGTCCAGGTGACGTTACCACCGAACGGCACGTCTTCTTCGATCCATGTAAACTGGCCGATCTCATCGGACCACGTGAACGTACCCGGCTGACCGATGCGTCCCCGGGCTTCCATCTCCACGAAGAGGCTGCCGTTGCCGGTACCGATGACCGCGAGATCCGCGTAGACCGAGACGTTCAAGCCGGCAGCAGGCACGTCCATGAGGTTCTCCGGTAACGCACCGCAGGTGACCTTAATCCTCTCGAGTTTTTCGATGCCGCAATCGACGAAACTGTTCTGCGACGCGTCGCCGATACGCACGTTCGATATCGTCAGATCGGCCGCCGTCATGAGCAATTCAACGCTCTTCATCGAGAGTGTGGCTCCCGTAGCGGCATCCGACTCCAGTCGGAACGACGCGATTTGGCGCTGCGATCCCGCCTGAACGGTGCCCGTCGTCGGTAACGTGCTCACCGCGCGCGTGAGTCTGGCGAACGACGTCTGGTGCACGGGGTACACCTGATTATCGGTGAAGAGATACTTCGCGTTGCCGCTCGTCTGCCCTTCGGTTTGGATTTGGAAGCTTTCGACTTCGACCAGTTGGTTCGAACCACCTCCGCCGCCCACCGGATACATATCGAACACGATCCCCACCTTCACGGCCGCGTCCGCGGGGAACAAGTACGTGCTCTCGGGCACCAGAGCCTCCCACTTGTCATCATCCTCGTTATCGTTCGTCGCGAGCTTGAGTTCGGTGATGACGTCGCCGTCTTCATCCACCAAGTACACCTTACTGATCGGGTTCACTTCGTTGCGAAGCACGAAGCGCACGAAGCGCAACATCGATGCCTCGTCGGTACTCACGACGGCTCCGCCCAAGATGAGCGGCGAACGCTCGCCCGCGATGATGAAACTGCTTTTTGCGGGGTAAAGCGCGACCGACGAACGCGACGAGGACCGCGAGGAAGAGGAGGACGAAACGGACGATGAAGAGGACGAGGAAGATGATGATTCGGACGACGAAGATTCCGAGGAATCATCGTCAAAATCCCCGCGCTCCGCATCGCGGTACTCACGAAGCTCACCGGCTTCATATGCAACTGCAGCGGCGGCAAGACGCGCCATCAGACCTCGCGTGAGCAGAGCGCCCGGTTCAATGGAAGGTAGAGCTACCTCAGCGGCATCGACCGCCTTAATGTATCCCGTGTACCATGCCCAGCGCTCATTCGGCGCAGGCTCCGGGATCGTGTAACCATAACCGAAAAGCTCAACGATGATTTTCGCGGCCTCGGCGTAATTCACCTCACGCTCCGGATGAAAGAGGCCGTCGGGATTTCCTTCGATCGCTCCGATGTCTTTCGCATAACACACGTACGGACTAAACCAATCATTCGCCGTGACGTCCGGGAAACACGTTCTACCTTCTCCGAAATCTCTCTCTCCAGGAAGAATGAGAAGAGCGATCTTCGCGAACTCCGCGCGGTTGAGGGTGCGATGCGCGGCAAAAGATCCGTCGGGGTTCCCCGAGACGGCCCCGATATCCGTGAGCACGCTGATCGCGGCGCTCTCGGCGGTCGAAAATCGCGAGGCATCGGTGTAACCATCGTCGCCGTGCTGGAAATCCAGCGCAAACGCGGCGGCGGGAAGAACCAAGAGAAGGGTTGCGAGTGCGGTGCGCTTCATAGGGCCTGAGTATAGCAGCATCGCGATCGCCATGGCCAAAAGCGCGAAAAAGACGTAGAGTTTTTTTGTTCCTTCCCCTTCCACTCATGCAGCAGCAATCGTGGCTCTACTCCGATTCATTCCTCAAGCGCGCGTTCGCGATTTGGGGACACTATTTCGTAGCGAACCTGATCATCGGCGCGTGCGTGGCGATCATCGCGTTCATCGTCGCACTCACGTTCGGCATGACGTTCTCGCAGGTCACGTCGCTCACCGGCGACGAACCGATGGTGAACATCGAA
>CAZZDD010000068.1:10974-14724 GCA_964652185.1 uncultured Candidatus Peribacteria bacterium
TGGCCCCGTAGTTCAATGGATAGAACGACCCTCTCCTAAGGGGTAAATGCAGGTTCGATTCCCGCCGGGGCTACCATTCGACTCGATACGTGCGTGCTATGCTGTGCGCATGGACGATAAAGACATACGTCAAACACAGATCAGCGACACTGGCCCAGCGCCGGGTGCGAAATTCCGCCACTACAAAGGCGGCGAGTATGAAGTGATCGCGAACGCGCTGGAAGAAGCGACGCTGGCCCACCTCGTCGTCTACCGCTCGCCGAAAGGCACCGTCTGGACGCGCCCGATCGACGATTGGAAAGCCACGGTCGACGTCGATGGCACGACGATGCGGCGATTCACGCCGGTCGACTGATCACTCATCCTCCATCATCTCCGGATACTTCTCCTCGAGAACGAGTTCAAGCTCCGCGACGTACTCGTTCGCCAAGCGCTCGCCGTTCTCCGCTTTCACCGTCATTTCATCGGCTTTCTGAATCGTCGCGGAGGACGGATCAGCCGCCATGCCGCGGATGAGATCGACGGCGCCGACCATCTCGCCGATGGACTGCACCAGGAGCGGATGCACGTCGACGAAGGCCTCCGGCACCGACATTGCGGCGGCTTGGTCCTGCAGGGCCTTCAAAGCGTTGTGGTGTGCGTCCACCTGAGCCTTCACCGCGGCGTCCCATGCGAGAGGGTCCTCCTGCTCGGCCATGAGCGCTTCGAAGTCCGTTCCGACCTGCGCCATGCCTTCGGCCAGGATCTGCGCTTCTTCAAAATACGCGGCGATCTTGCCCTGTTCGGTCCACGCGCACGCGGAGAGGGACAACGTGGCAACGGCGACCATCACGGTGACAAAACGCATGGAGTGCATGGAGGAAGGGGGAACGGAGAATGAATTACGCGGACAGCACGACGGTTTCGCGGCCCTCGCTCGGCAGCGCTCCTTTCAGTTTATATTCGGAGACGGCCTCTTTGCCTGCCGCACCAGCGGCCTTCACGACATCGGCGTCCAGGGTTCCGTCGCTTCCGGGAACGAGAATGAGCACGCGCGGATCGACCTCTTCGATGAGGGCCTGCGCGTGTTTGGGATTCTCCGCCGGCAGCACCATCACGGCAACGTCACCGAGGCGCTCGATATCTTCCTGGCTCCACTCTTCGATCGGGGAGGAGGGCAACGCGACGCGCACGTCGTCCATATGTACCAAAAAGGACACCTTCTTGCCTTCCTGCTGGCCGATACCGCGGATGGCCACGCCGCCGATGTCGTACTCGCCCGGCCAAGAGAGAACGCCGTTCGTCGGCTCCTCTTCGGGAGTCGAAAGAAGCGTCACGGCGTTCGCCGCAGGCTTCTTCGGAAACGCGACGACATCCGTTTTACCGTCGGATAAAGAGACGCTCGAACCGGAAAGGGCCTTGATAGTCAGCATACGGGACGGAGTGTAGGGGATGAGGCGAAAAGCGACAATCTTATGCGGGCTTCGGCACGTCCATCACGATACGCTCGATCTTCGCGCCGAGCGCTTTCAGTTTCTGATCGAGCTTGTCGTAACCACGTTCGATGTAGCGGACGTCCGTGATCGTCGTCTGACCCTCTGCGCAGAGAGCCGCGAGCACCATGGCGGCGCCCGCACGGATGTCGTTGCTGGCCACCTGCCTGCCCCTGAGAGGCGTGGGGCCGATGATCAACGCCTGGTGCGAGTTAAGGATCTCGACGTGGGCGCCCATTTTCTCGAGCTCGTACAAGTACGCGAGGCGGCCTTCGAACAGCGTCTCGAAAATGCGCGATACACCCTTCGCCTGCGTCATGAGCACGCCCATCGGAGCCTGTAAATCGGTCGGAAAACCGGGGAAGATCATCGTTTGAACCTTCACGGCATTGAGGAACGACAGTTCGCCGTCGACGAACATCGTCTTCTCCGCGGCGTCGTACTTGAGGATGCCCCCCATGCGCCTGATGACATCGACGAACATGCGGAGGTGATCGGCGTCGAAATCGTGAATGCGCAGACGCCCGCGGGTCACGAGGGCGGCGATCACGAGGCAGCCGGCTTCGAGGTAATCGAACGGGACGCGGTGCGTGACGGGCTTGAGGTTCTTCGTGCCACGGATGATCAACGTGTGCGTGCCGATGCCTTCCACTTCGGCGCCCATCGCGGCGGCCATCTTCGCGCATTCCTGCACATGCGGTTCGGCGGCGGCGATGTCGATACGCGTCTCGCCCTCGAGCGCGGCTGCGGCCCACAACGCGTTCTCGGTCGCGGTGACGGAGAACTCGGGGAGAATGACGTGGGACGGCTTCAGTTGGCCCTGCAAATGCAACGTCTCGGGCGTGCTCATGTTGTCGGCACCCATCTGCTCGAGCACCAACACGTGCGCTTCGACCGGGCGCTTGCCGAGCACACAACCACCGGGATAGCTCATCTCGGCCACGCCAAAGCGCGCGAGGAGAGGACCGAGCAACACGATGGACCCACGCAGTTTCGAAACGTACTCGGCAGGGATCGGCTTGCTTTGGATGTTCGTCGTATCGATCGTCACCGTGCCGTCGATGAACGACGTCGCGCATCCGAGGAATTCCAAAATCTGGAGCATGAGCTCGGTGTCGCGCAAACGCGGAACGTTCGTAAGCGTCGTCACGCCGTCGACGATCAGAGCGCCCGCGATCATCGGAAGCGCCGCGTTTTTGGAACCGCTCACCGTCACCTCGCCCTGGAGGGGAGCGCCGCCGGTGATCTGGTATCGGATGTCCATGGGAGCAAGATTATAGCGCAGGAAACGGTTCCGGTTAGCGTATTCCTAGCGCAAATTCCTGCACGATCAGCGGTTTGTAGGCGTTCGTCTGGAGACGGGCCGTCAGCCGACGGAGCGCCTGCGCCCTGGCGACGGACGACATGGGCGACTCGCGCAGAGCGAGGGCGAGATGCAGGAGGAAGCGCTCGCCGTTTTTCCCCTTCTCGGTGATCGGCGTGAGCGCGCGCAAACGCTCGCTCAAGGACATCGGCCCCCAGAACGCCGTGGCTTGATTGTGCATGAGACGCTCGTCGCGGAGCACGTCGGGATCGGATGCCAACGCGATAGCCGTGCCGGGCGCGCCCTGCGCGAGGTGCAATACGAACGACCGATCTTCTTCAGGCACGCTTTTCACCAGGGAGGCGAGCAATGCATCGGGCACGCGATCGAAGCGCAGCACGCGCGAACGCGAAACGATGGTCGACAGGAGCGACGCGTCGCTGCCCGTGGTCAGGATGAACACGCGGCCTTCGGGCGGTTCTTCCAACATCTTCAAAAACGCGTTTCCGGCGGCGTCCTGCAGGCGATCGATGCCCCGAATAAAACAGACCCGCCGCGCGCCTTCGCCCGTTTCGTAGACCCTCTCCTGGATCACGCGGACGTCGTCGATCGAGATGACGTCGCTGCGCATCGCCGGCGATTTCCAGCGGTGCGACTGTTGGATGTTCGACGACTTGGCGATCTCATCGAGGTTCTCCGACTGATCTTCGATCCACAATTGATCGAGCGACAGAAAATCACGATGAATAAGCTTGGCGATCTGCGACTTCGCCGCCTCGCGCGCATCGGGATCCAAACCGCGCGTGAGGAGCTCCGAGGCGAACCACCGCGCGACGGTCGACTTGCCGACGTGATCAGGACCGGAAAACAGGTACGCGTGCGACACGTTGCCCGTTTCCAGGTCCGTCTCGAGGTTCGCGATCTGCCGCGCGTGGCCGACGATGGAGGACTTCTCCATGGACGGTCATTCTACAC
>CAZZDD010000069.1:0-14484 GCA_964652185.1 uncultured Candidatus Peribacteria bacterium
TTGCCGCCGAAGCCCGTCTTGAACGTCGTGACGCCCGCGAAGGGGTGCTTGGGGTTGATGATCACTTCTTTACCGTCGTCCAACACCTTCCGCGGTGCGATGCCCCAGAAGTTGTAGATATCATCGCCTCGTTCGAGCGCGTCGCGGATCGCCGTCCACTGCAAGAGGTAACTCGCCGGGATCTTCGCGTGCTTGTGGGTGCTCGCGCCGTGGTGATAGCTGGTGATGCCTGCGTAGCTCATGTGGACCGACGCCGCGACGACCTCGCCTTGGTAGCGCGCGACGTACACGAGGGCCTGGCCCTTCGGCGCGAAGTGCTTCACCTGCGCGCGGATGTACGCGTCGCGGTAGGGGACGAAATGATGGCGCTTCTTCGTCTCTTCCTGGAGGACAAAGTACGTTTCGAGGTCTTCGAGCGGGTTCTGCGAGGCCGCGACGGTCACTCCTTCGCGCTCCGCGCGGCCCACGAGGTTACGCGTCGTTTTCCGCAGTCCGGAGAGGATATTTTCTTGGGTGCGTTTCCCAGACGACGCTTCTTCGCCCGCCCAGCGGTCGGAGGTTTTCAGCGGGATGTACCATGTGTATTCCGAGAGGAGGTGCATCGGCGAATCGACCGCGCCGTGCGAACGCAGGCTCGCGGCGAGCGGATCGTGTTCGAGCCAGAAGGGGCTGACGCGCACGAACGAACAGCCGTGCTTCGATGCTTCGTCCTTCAGTGTCTCAAGCAGCGCGAGCATCGTCGCTTCATCGCGCACGAGCGGTCCGTACTGCACCATGAGGTGTTTGCCGCGCCGAGCGGGGACGACGATCGCTTGGCACGCGCCGACAATGTGTCCGTCTTCTTCCGCGATGAGCCGGATCGGTTCTTGTCCGATGTCACGGTACACCTCGCCCATCGTCCAGCTTTGGAGAAACGACGCGTACCGCTGTGCGGTCACGAACGCCTCCCAGGCCTGTGAATCTGAGGCGTGGCGTATCGTCATGGTTTCAAGAGGGGGACGAGCGCAGTGATGAGTTCATCAGCTTGTGCCGCGGTCATCGTGGGGTGTGTAGGAAGGCTTAAAACGCTTTCCGAAGCCGTTTCGGCGTGCGGATCGGTTCCGACCTTGTAGCCTGCCGCAGCGACGTCGCAGGCGCCCGGGCAGACGACGCAACCGGTCCAGCCGTCGTCGAGGTGGATGTTTTTGGCTTTGAGTGCTGTGCGGATCTTCGCGGCGTTCGCGACGAACATGGGATATTTTTGCAGCGGTTGAGATGGAGAAATGCCGCGCATCACTTTCCAGCCATGCGCGCCGGACGCTTCGAGGTACGTCTTCGTCAGCATCCGCCGATGGTCGCTGATCGTTTCCAGTTCGCCGAGTTGCCACCGCGCGAGGGCGGCGCAGGCGTTCGGCATCTTCCGGACCGCGAAGGGCATGCGGCCGGCTTTTTCTTCCGTCGTGAGAACCGGCGCGAAGAGGCCGAGGATTTTTTGGAGCCAGAGGACGGGCCCCGCGAGTTTGAGGCCGATGAGCGGCCGCACGATGTGCGCCATGCGCGATGGATATTCGAGCAAGCGAATAATCTGCATGAGCGATACCTCTTTGGCTTTCTTCTCGATCTCGACGAGGCGACCGGCGGTTTCCGGATCACGTGTGAGGGCCGCTCCGCCGCTGAGGCCGGACACGGCTTTGTCGCGACCGAAGCTGCAAAACGCGTGGTCTGCATATTTCAGGATATCCTCCGGTCCGGTGCGGTCGGGCAGGACATGCGCGCAGTCTTCGATCAGGATCCATCCGTGCGCATCGCAGAGTTTCTTAAGAGCCTCGACGGGTGAGGGAAGGCCGAACGTGTGCTGGCAGATCACGACGCGCGTAAGCGGGGTCGACGCGTACGAGACGGTTTCGGGCGTGAGGTTTAAGGTCTCCGGGTCGATGTCTGCGTACACGGGCTTGAGGCCGGCGGCTTTGATCGCGTTCGGGACGACGACGCACGTGAACCCCTGCACGATCACCTCCGTGCCCGCGGGCAGTTTGAAGGTGCGCAGCAGCGCGAGGAGCGCTTCGCGGCCGGTTGAGAAGAGCGCGGCATCCATTGTGTAGCGTGCCTTGAGGTCGGCGCGCAGCAGATCGCGTTCGGGTCCCTTTTGATAGCGCCACGGTGCGTAACTCAGCGCGAGCGTGCGGCGCAGGAAGCGCGTGTCCACGTGGGGGCCGAACGTGTGGTGGATGGGGGAGAGCCGATTCATCGTTACCGGGGGAGCAGTTTCTGGATGGTCGAGAGCGGCATGCGGCCGACGCAGAGGAGCAAGCCGTCGTCGCTCACCGAAGCACTTTTCGGTGAAAGCAGTTCAACCGGTTTTCCGAACGCTTCGGCGAAGGTGGCTCGTCCCGCATCGGTCGTGAAGACGACGCGCTCGACGCTTTTTTTCGCCGCGGCCCCGAGTTCGCGCAGGAATTTTTCTTCGTCGGCGCCGGTTTCGAGCAGGCCGCTCGTGAGCAAGATGCGTGGACGCTCGCTTCGATTCTTCGCCCAATCAAGCGCGGCTTTAAAACTGAGAGGGCTCACGTTGTAGGTGTCATCGAGGATGAGCACTCCTCGTTCTTTCTTGAGGTGGAAGGTGTGGGCCGAGCCGCGGAAGCCCGCGAGCAGCTCGCGGATGCGTTCGTCTTTCACCCCGAGGTGCCGCGCGACCGCGACGGCGAGCATCACGTTTCCGGCGTTGTGCATGCCGTGCAGCGCGACAGTGAAGCGTGCGGCGCCGGCGTCGATCGTGAGGCCGCGGTCGGTGTCTTTCACGTTCGTCGCGTCAGCGGTTCCCGCGACCGTGACCGCGCACGAGGAGCGCTGTTTGAGGCTTGCGGATGCCGCATTATCGCCCAGCAAGAATGCGTGGCCGTCCGCGGGCAAGGCTGAGAGGATCTCGGCGTTCGCGTCGATGATCGCATCTTCGGACCCGAACAGCGCGAGGTGGTCCGAGCCGAGTGCCGTCACGACGCCGATGGTCGGTTGGGCGACCTGGCACAGGGTCGCGATCTCTCCTTTTCGGTAGGCGCCCATTTCGACGATCAGTACGGGCACGGCATCCAGCGGTTCAGCCTGTGGTAGGGGCACGGCATGCCGTGCCCGTACTGTGCCGCGCGCGATGTTCTTCATGATCCATGCCGCGACACCTAATTCAGTGTTCACGTGTTCGGGGGTTGCGATGGGGTTCAGATCTTGCAGCACGCATTTTAACAATTCTTTCGTCGTCGTCTTTCCCACACTTCCGACGATCCCGATGACCGTCGCATTCTTCAACGTCGCGCGGTGCGCCGCGGCGTTCGCGAGCAATCGGCGCTTCATGAAGCCATCAATGGGTTTCCAGAGGAGCCATGCGACCATCAGCAAGAGGGGCTGCGCAATCGGCAGATAGGGGAGCAGGATGGCACCCAAAGAGAACGTGTTCCCCACGGCTACGAATGCCGTCAGTGCGAGAGCCGTCACGACGAGCGCTATCGCCTTTGTGGTCCAACGCGGCATGCGCTGTTGTCGAAGAACGATTTTGAGTAGCGTGATGACGGCGAATGCACCGACCCACCACGGAATCGAGCGAATGAACCAGACAATGGCAAGACCCGGCCAGCCGGCATCGGTGTTGAATAGGAGATAGAGCGCTCCTGCAAGTATGATCGTATAGACGCAGGTGAGAGCGGTGTTGAGCGTCCCGAAAAGAGAATGGAACCATCCCTCCCGTCGTAGGTGCTCTCCCAAGCGGTCCAACCGCCATTCCTTCATCTGAAACAGACGTGCGAACGTCAAAAGAGGGGAGAGTGCGCCAATGAGGATGCCGATTACGAGCAGCCATTCGAACATCGCTTCGTATTGTACCCTTTCCCAATCCGTGCGCCCCTATATTGCAAAATATATAAAAATATGCTATTATATACGTATATGAAGAAACACACTCACTTCCAACAGTTCGCCGCGGGCTTCGTGCTCGCCTCCATGTACTTCGTGTACATGTTCGTCATTCTCCCGACGTTCTAAGCGTCGAAAAGAAGACGGTTACTGACTCGAATCGAGTCGTCGCCTGAGAACGGCGGCGATTTCTCGTGCGTTTGTTTTGTGCACGGCGTGGCGGGTGCCGTGGTACACGTGCAGCTCGCAATGCTGCAACAGCGGTTGCATGTACCGCGCGTCCGAGATCGGCGTTTGGCCGTCTTGGTCGCCCCAGAAGAGATCGACCCGCTGGGTGATCGAAGAAAAGAGCGGTGTGAGGTCCTCTTTCGTGACGAGTACGAGCGTTTGTTGCATGAGGGGGCTGGCGCGTTCGTAGTCATGGACACGCAGGAGCTTGTAGAGGAGTTTCTTAGCTATCGGAGCCAAGGCGGACAAGCCGGGGATCGAGAGGAAGAACTTGCCGGTCTTGGCCAGCGCGACTCCGAACGTGCGGCGCAGGACGTAGCGGCCGTTGCGATTGATTGCGGGCGCGCAGAGGAAGAGTCGGTCGACTGGGAGGAGGTTCTTGGCTGCGATCACGATCGCCGTACGGCCGCCATGCGAATGGCCGAGGATCCAGAGCGGGCCTTTGCCGGTGCGGTTGTGTTCGACGTAGTCCTGCACCCAGGCGGCGTAGTCGTCGGTCGTCCAGGGTCGTGGCGGATCGGGTTCGTCGCCGAACCCTGGTAAATCGGGCGTGAGGATTTCAATGTCGATTCCCTCGAGCGCTTCGCGAAGAGGATCGAATGATTTCATGCTGCCGCCCCAGCCGTGTAAGCAGAGAAGCGTAGGCTTCATGTTTCCAGTATAGCGCTATGATGCATCCGACATGGCGGAGATTCTGCACATCAACGGCGACCCGCAACACGACGCCCATCACGTGGCCCGCGCGGCGGAAGTCCTGCGCAATGGCGGTATCGTCGCGATTCCGACCGAAACTGTGTATGGACTGGCCGCCAACGCGCTCGACCCCGAGGCTGTGGCGAAGATTTATGAAGCGAAGGGCAGGCCATCCACGAACCCACTCATCATCCACGTGACGTCGTTGGAGGATGCGAAGCAGCTCGCGCTCTCGTGGCCCATCGCCGCGCAGAACCTGGCCGAAGCGTTCTGGCCCGGTCCGCTTACGGTGATCGTCCCGAAGAATCCGATCGTCCCCGACAATGCGACGGCCGGGCTTGAGAATGTCGCGCTCCGCGTGCCGTCGCACCCGGTGATGCGCGCGGTGATCGACGCCGCCGGCGTGCCGCTCGCGGCCCCGAGCGCCAACAGGTCCCAGGCCGTGTCGCCCACGCGCGCGGGGCACGTGCTCAAAAGTCTCGGCGACAAAGTCGATCTCATTCTCGATGCCGGTACGACGCAGCACGGGCTCGAGTCGACCGTGGTCGATTGCACCGTCGTTCCGCCGCGGATCCTGCGGCCGGGCCCCATCACGCATGCCGAGCTTGAGCGCGTCCTCGGCCGCGTGCGTACCGAAGAGGGGAGTTTGACTGAGGATACCGCGCACCCGTCGCCGGGGATGTCGCACCGGCACTACGCGCCGACTGCTCGCGTGCGGATCGTTCCCGCCGCGCGCTTGGCGACCGTCATCGCCGACAGTGACGCGCCCGTCGGCGCATTCCTCCTCGGCGGCGCGGTGCTCAATGCGAAGGCGACCTTGGTGCAGATGCCGTCGGACCCCGTCGCGTACGGCGCGATCCTCTTCTCGGAGCTGCACAAAATGGACGACGCGGGCATCAAGACGATCGTCGTCGAAGAACCGCCGAGCATGCCCGGTTGGGAAGCGGTGCGGGATCGGCTGCGGAGGGCTAGCGCCTGACCGGAAACTGCCTATACTGGCCGGCACAACACCGCATCCGACCCATGTCACGGTAGCTCAGTTGACCGCCGAGGCTTCGGCCGAGGCGTCAGAAAAGAATCCTGCTCGTCGTACTCGTTCTCATCATCGCATCCGACCCATGTCACGGTAGCTCAGTTGGTAGAGCACGGGACTCATAAGCCCGGGGTCGCCGGTTCAATCCCGGCCCGTGACACCATTAATTTCTATCGTTTTCCGAAGCCAGTCGATCAGCGGTGAGTGGTTTTGCAGATGTCGCAGTTCCTCGGCATTGAAGAACCCGCACCCCGCGCCTTCGTTCAATCGGATGTCCGACCAGTTGATCGGCCGACGGCATTCGAGGATCTCGTACATGCGGCCGGGCAATTCGAACGCGTGGACGAGTTCGAAGTCCTTCTCGTCGACGAGTACCCCGATTTCTTCTTCCAGTTCGCGTTGCGCGGTGCGGAACGTGCTCTCGCCGGGTTCGACGTGTCCGCCGAAGAATGACCACTGCAATGGATGGATGATGCCGGCGGTGCCGTCGCGAAAGTGCAGGAGATATTCACCGTCACTATTGCGGAGGACGAACACGACGAGGTGGCGTATTTCAGGGGTGGGGGGTTGGTGCATGCGCCGACGATACGGCGTGTGTTCTTATGGTGAGATTAAGGCTTTCGAAGCTATGGTCTTTTTTAGTTAAAAATGTTATAATGTATATGTCATTTTCCTCAGTCATTCATGCCGAAAATTCCTGACGGTTTGAAAGAAGAATTCCTCGCCCTTCACCCGAAGGCGAATGCCGAAACTCTGGCCGAGGCGGCGCAGATCGCAGGCGCTATTAACGGCGGTATCACGCAGTTGCGTGGACTGTATGCGCGTCACTTGCTTGAGAACGGTGGGCACACCGCGGAGCCTACCGTGCGGCAGGTCTTCCCCGACGAGGGGAGGAAGTTAATCCAGGAGTACTACGACGAGGAAGATCACGCATAAGACGTACACGCAGTGATTTTGCTGAACGTCGGCGATTGCTTCAAGCGATAAGGCCGGATCGCCTGTTCTCGCGGCAGGAGAGTGGTAGCATCGTTTCCAATGCTCATGCCTCTGAATCGGAAGCAGGGAAAAACGTCTACGACCGAACAGGTGTTTCAGGCGTTCCATGCGAATTTTGAGAAGAGTCGCAACGTCATTGATTTCATCGTCGGCACCATGATCTCCAAGCAGCGCACGCTGCTCTCGATGGATGAGTTGGAGTCATGCGCGGTTGAGTCTAACTGCGGCTTCACGCGCGTCGAGGCGTATCATCTTCTCGCTCATGGATTCAGAGGGTTGGAATTGGATAATCACACGATCAAATTCGTACCCGCAGCGTTACCGGAGGAATACGTCGCGTACCACGCGAGCTTGGGGAATTTCCTCGCGAAGCTCGGTGAGAGGAATGAGACCGAAGGAGTGCTGAATCGTGAAGAACTCATGCGCCGTATGGAGATGTACGCAAGCGCCTGGAAGCCGATTCGGCCATTCCGTGGTGTCGTGCGACCCACAGAATACGTGCGACAGTCCGACGTGCTGGGGGCGGTTTTTTCATCGCAACGGAATCTTGAAACGGTCATAGCGGTGATCGCTGCTGGGAAAAATGTGACGTTGGCCGCGCTTCAGCGATTGTTTCCGGATGATTCGATCATGGATGAAGAGGACCGACATGAATTGAGACAATTCGGCATCCTGAAAGAAACTGGCAAAGGATGGAAAATCAACGAACGGGAATGGTCGGCCAACATCCGATTGTTGGCGATGCATTCTTTGGGCATGGCGTCCGCTCTGTGGCGCCACCTGAACCCCCGAGGTTCGCTGTCGAGGGATGAGCATTTGTCGGTGCCCGGTCCCGTGGCGCACACCCTCGTATTCATGCCGGGCGCGAGGGCCTTCAATCTTGACAAGCGAACGGCCCCCGAACCGTGGCAACCATCCATCGATGGTGGCGTTGCGATGCCGGATATGGATGGCGCTCTGCGGGATGAAGTGTCATCGGGCGTTCTTGATGCGTCGTGGCGAAGTGACCCACGCGATCCTTCGACTGTTGCCGCCGTTTTTCAATATTCTGAAGCATCGTATGATGACGTGATACTTTCGACGCCGTTCGATGCAATTATTCCAGAAATGATTGTCGGGTCGGAACAAGCGAATTCTTTGGTCTCCATTGAGGAATTGATCGTCGCGTCCGACCCTGTCGACCTGTCGGACGGTTCCAGTGAAAGCATCGACGAAACGCTCGCGCGGGCATTCACGGGCGACGAGATATTCATCCTTCCGGATCTTGATGCCGAGTATTTTGAGGGACAGGAAGACGAGAGCACGAGTGACGATCGGGCATACGACGTGCATTTTTCGAATCCTTCCGTTGCCACGTTTGGCTATAAGCCTCGGAAGAGGCCGTTGAAGAAGGCGGTCTTCGAAGCGATGAAAAAACTGCGCAACGCGCGGCGCATTGAGAACATTCGGAAAACATGGGAAAAGAAGAAGGCGCGGAGTTATGAATCGATCGTTACCAGCGCCAACGGCGTAGAGGCACCTCCGCAAGAGAGGCGCTACAGGCAGGCGGATAACATTATGGATTCCATTCGAATAAACGGTAATGATAACTATTACCCGCGAGAAAATCCGTACGAAGAACCCACCACAGCCTTACCAGGTTCGGAGGAAAAAGTAGAAGTCTTGGCGGATCGGGTGCGACGCGGAGTACCGCTGTGGCACCCACATGATCGTATCGATCTTTCTACTTTCGATAAGGACAGTGAAAACGAAAATCGATTCATGACCAGGAGTCGGAAGCAGGCGTGATTTTTTGAGCATCACCGCCAACGCGATTAGGTGTACCATCTGCGTATGACCACACCCAAGACCATCGTCCTCGGTTTCCTTGCCGGCCTCGTCGGAGGAGCACTGTCCGTCGCATCGTTGCAGTTTGTGCATCCCAGCGACGAAGCGCTCATCGCCGATTTCTACGCCACGGAGAGCGCCGTACACGTCAGTCCTCACGGTCTGCGCAAGAAGATGGACGACCGCGCGACCGATTATGTGTTGGTCGATCTGCGCAGCCGCGAGGAATACGAACGCGAGCATATTGCCGGCGCCGTGAGCATTCCCGCGTACAGCGATCCCGATACCTCCGCCTACGGCGACGTCGATCGCATCGTCGGTGCGTTTCGGGCGTTGCCCCAGGATAAACACGTTATCGTGTATTGTTATTCGATTCCGTGCATGACCGGCCGCAAGATCGGCAAGATGCTCACGGAGCACGGCATCTACGTGCAGCACTTGGGCATCGGCTGGAACGATTGGCGGCACGACTGGAACTCGTGGAACCACGAGCATGAGTGGGCTAACACGAAGGTGGGGGATTACGTCGTTTCCGGTTCCGAGCCGGGTGAGCCGACGAGCACGCCGACCATCACCCCGTGCAGTGACGGGCAATTCGGGTGCTGAGGGTTACAGCATGATCGTCAGTGCGATCGCGCTCATCATCATCGCGAAGTCACGCAGGCCAACCTCGTTGATCCCGACGATCGGCATGATGCTGAGGAGCTGGATCGCCATGAGGATCGCGCCCGCGCGGCGGACGTTGCGGACGGGAATGAGGAGCAGGATCGCGAAGAGGATTTCGCTGGCTCCGATGACCATGAGCCACGTGGTCGTCGGCATGCCGAACAGGCCGTCCATCCAGGTCGGGATCCACCCGAGCCAGGCGATAGGATTCAGGAATTTGTCGATGCCGAACCATGCGAACACCGCCGCGAGGCCGATGGAGAGGATCCAGGTTGCCGCGCGAACTCGTTGCATGAGAGAGGGGGAAATCGTAGAATGCGCGCTCATCATTTTCCTCTGTTTTTTATGCAGTACAAGCACATTCTCGCCGCACTCGCCGTCGTATCGCTCGCGGCGTGTTCTCCGGCCGCTACGGTTCCGTCCGTTGAAGACGATGATTCCTCCAGCGCCGCGACATCTTCCGCTCCTGTTCTCATGGAAGCATCGTCCGCTTCCGCCGTCGAAGGCGATGCGCGCGTGGTCGACGTCACGATCACGGACTGGTCGTTTTCCCCTACGACGATCACCGCCACACAGGGTGAGAACGTGCAGTTGCGCCTCGTCGGAGACAAGGGCATTCACAGCCTTCTCGTCGCCGATCTCGGTTTGAACATCCGTGTCGAACCCGGCTCCAGCACGGTCGTCACGCTCCCGACGGATACAACGGGCACCTTCGCCGGACGCTGCGGCGTTCCGTGCGGTCCCGGCCATCGCGACATGACGTTCTCGATCGTCGTTGAGTAATGAGCATGAAACGACTTCTTCCAGCCGTCGGCCTTATCGCGATCGGCATCGCGGTCATCCTGATCTTCCGGACGCCCCGCGTCCCGGTGCCGAACCCCGATCCAAACCATACGCACGTCGACCTGCTCGTGATGTTCGACGGCGCGCAGGTGGAGTTCACCGACGATGTTTTCCAGACGGGTGCATCGACCGATGACCATACGCGCGATCCTGCGCTGAGCCCCATGCGCCAGTTTTTACACCTGCATGATGGGCTCGGTCACGTCATTCACCGCCACAAGCCGGGGCTCACGCTCCAGGATTTTTTTGACTCCATCAACATCGGATTCACGGCGAATTGCATGCTCTACACGGCACCCCTCGCGGAGGATCTTCGTTGTTCCGAGCAGCCGTGGCGCATGTTCGTCGATGGCCAAGAAAGGCCTTTTTCGCTGAACTACGACTTCGCGGACGGCGAGAAAATCCTGCTGACCACGGCCGTGGGCAATGACGCAGCGTTGGAGGAGTGGGAAAGGATGACCGATGACGCCTGTCGCTACTCAAAGACGTGCCCGTGGCGCGGCGCTCCTCCCGCCGAAAATTGCGTCGCCGATCCGGAAATTCCTTGTATCGCTCCTACCGAATAATTCCATGTCCGACCAGAAGCCTCCCGTCCCTCCGGCTGACGATACGCAGGATTTGCAGGTGCAGCTCGAAGCCGCGCTCGCGGACGTCGCGCGTATGAAAGACGTCGCGGGCCGCGCCCAGGCCGACCTACAGAACGCGAAACAGCGTCTCGAGCGCGAGGCCGCGGACATGCGGACGTTCGCCGTCGAGAAAGTGATGTTGGCGATGATTCCAGTGTTGGATTCGTTCCAGCGCGCCATCAAGCACGTTCCGGAGGATTTGAAAAATAACGAGTGGGTGAAAGGCGTCATTGCCACGGAGAAAGATCTTATGGATCGACTGCGCGAGATGGGTTTGAGCCGGTTCGATTCGGTTGGCGTCAAAGCCGATCCGCTGACGGAAGAAGTCCTCATGGTCGGGCCGGGCGAGGAAGGTGTTGTGACGGAGATGTTCGAAGACGGATACGTCTTGCACAAAAAAGTCCTCAAGCCCGCCAAGGTGAAGGTGGGAGACGGGTCGAAGGCGTAAATTACATCGCGGCCCGTGCGAGCAGCAAGATCACGAGAATGCCGAACGTGTTCATCGTGATGCACACGACGCCGAACGTGCGTTCGCTCATTTTCGTGGTTCCACTGAGCAGCGCGACGCCGATTTCGTCGGGGAGGGGAGACGCGATGACGATGCCCGCCAAGATCCAGAGCGACCAGCGTCGGACGATCTCCGGCGTCGTCTCGTGATGGAGGAGGCGGTGGATGCGGTCGATGATCGACGCGTGGCGAAGGCGTTCGAGCTCGTCGCCGAAGAAACTGATCCGCAGGAATTCGAAGATGATGAGATCCGAGAGAAGGGCGCCGAAACCCGCGAGAGGCGCCGCAATGAACGGGTTCACCTCGCCGGCCGTCGCGACCAATGCCGCGATGGCGAAGGGGGTCGTAAAGCCGTAGCTGAAGAGCAGGCCCGCGACGAAGATGCCCGGGTAACCGAATCCGTGCAGGCGGCCATCCAGCCACTCGAACATGCCGATCTGATACAGCACGTACGCCGCGCCCATGCACATGCCGAGGCCGATGAGGCGGGGGTAGGAGAGGACTTCTCGCATCAAACTATTATAGCATATTTGTATATTTGCGCAATGCTCTGCGGAAAATGGCGATTAGAGCTGTTTGATGCATGCGGCGAACTCCTCACCTTTCTCTTCAAAGTTCTTAAACATGCCGTAGCTGGGCGACGCGGTTGAAAGCAGGACGATCCCTCCTTTTGCGGTCTTCTCTTTAGAGGCGTACACGGCTTCTTCCATCGATGACGCGTCGATGATGTCGATCGCGGCGCCGGTCTTCTCGATCGCTTCACGGATGCGCGGGCCGGAACCGGGGAAGAGGATCGCCGTGGTGACGCCGGAGTCTTTCAGTCGGTCCGCGAGGTTGGTGAAGCTGAGTCCTCGGTCTTGGCCGCCGAGGATGATGGTTTTCACGGCGTCGCCGAGGGCGTCGAGCGCGGCGATGGCCGATTCGGGCGTCGTGGAGATCGCGTCGTCGACCCAGGTGATGCCGTGGATTTCCCCGAGGTTCTGGAGGCGATGGGGAAGCGGCGTGAATTCCTTCGCGGCAGTGACGGCATCGGTCTTTTTCACGCCGAGGTCTTCGCACACTTTCCAGGCCAACGCGATATTTTCGCGGTTGTGTTCGCCGATGAGCTTCGTGTCCGCGAGATCGACCGGGCAGTCGTCGCTGTGCACGGGGATCTTGCGGCCGCGGCCTTCCTGTGCGATCGAGACCGCGCCCGGCGAGTCCGCGTTGAAGTACGTCGCGTCGTCTTCCGTTTGGAAGCGTGCGATGTTCTTTTTGGCTTCCAGATAGGCGTCGATCGACCCGTGGTAGTCGAGATGTTCGGGGAAGAAGCTCGTGATCACTGCGACGTGCGGGCTGACCGTCATGTCCATGAGCATGTAGCTGCTGTATTCATGGACGAAGATCGTTCCCGTTTTCGCATCGTGGATATGTGCGATCGACGGGTCGCCGATGTTGCCTACGAGGTGCACGTCCTTGCCGGCTTGCTTCAGCATCGCCGCGAGAAGCGCGCTCGTCGTGCTCTTACCCTTGCTTCCCGTGACGCCGACGACGATGGCGCCCGATCCGGCGATGGTTTCGAGGAAGATGCGCGCCGCGGTCGTCGTTTTGGCGAGGTGTTTCGAGAGCTGCGCGTTCGGCGGGATGCCGGGCGTTTTGATGATCACGTCGAAGCTCTCCAACTGGTCGAGCCAGTGTTCGCCGAGGTGCCACGCGTGTTTCGTATTGGTTTGGAGATCGGCGTTTGCATCGGCGATCGTGATCGTGGCGGTCGGCGCGAACTGCTCAAGGGCTGCCACGGTCGCCTTGCCTTCCTTGCCATAGCCCAGGACGCACACTTTTAAGCCATCGAACGCGTGGATTCTCATGCGGGAAGCGCGGAGAGAAGTTCCGGGGGCAGGCAGTGGTCGTCGCTCGAGTGCATCGCTTCTTTCGCGTGCTTCGCGCCGTCTTTCGCGAGCGGGGAGGCGAGGAAGGCCTTCATGGCCGGCGCGTCCTCGTAGCCGTTTTTCTCATGGGCCATATGGAATGCGGCCGCCGTTTCGCTCGGGGTGCCCACGCATTCGAAGGGCTTGTGGCCTTTGATGCCGAGGAGTTCTTCGTACATCGCCACGAGTGAAGGATCGGCAAGCACGTCGCCTCCTTGCAGTTGCACGACCGTTTCCCGCGGCAGGAATGAGGCGAGGAGCAGACCGGTGAATGCGCACTTGGGGCAGTGCCTGCACCACAGGCCGTCTTTCTTTTTCACCTCACCTTTCTTCGTGATGATCTTCCAGTTGCCGTTGCAGCTCGTGAAGAGGGGAAGTGCTTCCGTGTGCGTCACGAACTCCTGCACGATGCGCAGCTCGCTCCAGGGGCGAAGGAGGCTGACGTACTCGACCGATGTTCCGCAGGTTTCGACGAGGTGCTTTCGGAAGGTACGTTCGAACTCGAGTGACTTGCTCCACTGGTGGTTGATCTCCAGCTCGTTCCACACCGTATTCGCGTCGTTCGCGCTGCGTTCGTTGCTGAAGGCCACGGCGTCGAACCCTGCCGTTTCGGCGATCAATACCGCGACTGCGGAGATGATGGCCGTGATCGGCACGTGGCCATTGAGGCCGCCCTTCGCGTTGATCTCGAACAATTTCGGATCGAGGCGCCTGTCCACGAGGAGTAGGGGCAGGCCGAGTGCCTTGGCTAAGGCATCGATGGCGCCGTGCGCGCCCACGCGCAGCAGCGTGACGTCGTGGCCGGCTTCCTTGAGGAGCATGGCTGTCACGACCGAGTCTTTCCCCCCGCCGAAGGGCACGAGGATTTTCTGCCTCTTCTTTGCTGATTGTGCGTTGTCAGCCTGAGCCTGACGAAGGCTGGCAACGCTCTCCATGTTCGCGGAAAACCGCACGACGCCGCGCGGATCGATGTCGTTTTTGAAGAACAGTTCGCCCAGCCCCTTCTCGTAGACGCTCTGGAAAAACTCGGCGTCGTCTTTCGAGACGGGGTGGCCGATTTCAACGGTCTTCGGGAGCGACGTTTTGTAGTAGCTCACGCCCGCGAGGACGTGCAGTGTGCCCAGCAGCGCTTCGACCACGGCGGGGTCGCCGCCCGTGCAGACGCCCGGCAATTGGTAGGTTTCGGTGAAATCTTCGCCGTCGAGGTCGTACTTCAATTCGACTCGGCAGGTCTCGGGGTCGTAGGAATGCCAGTGGATGCGGAAGAGGTCGGCTCGGT
>CAZZDD010000070.1:0-1874 GCA_964652185.1 uncultured Candidatus Peribacteria bacterium
CACGGCGACACGTTCGACGCGGAGTGGATCAACGGCCCCGTGCGCGCGACGGTCATTAAGGATGACGTCATCGACCCCGCGTTCGGCACGGGCGTCATGACCATCACCCCGTGGCACGACACGATCGACTTCGGCATCGCCGAACGCCACGGCCTGGAGAAAGAACAAGTGATCGACGAACACGGCAAACTGCTCCCGATCGCGGGCGAATTCGCCGGCATGGGCATCGAGGACGCGCGGCCCTTGATCGTCGAGAAGCTCCGCACGAAAGGCTTGGTCGTCGCGGTGAAAGAGGACTACGTCCACAACAAGACGGTCAACAGCCGCGGCGGCGGAACGATCGAACCGCAGATCAAGCTGCAGTGGTTCGTCGACGTGAACAAGCCCGCGGTCGACTGGCCCCTCGACCCGGCTCGGGGTGCACCGCAAAAGATGAGTTTGAAAGAAGTGATGCATTCGGTCGTGCACCACGGCGACATCACGATCATCCCCGATCGTTTCAACAAGACGTACTTTCACTGGATCGACAACCTCCGCGACTGGTGCATCTCGCGGCAGATCTGGTGGGGCCACCGCATCCCGGTCTGGTACAAAGACGGCGAAACCTACGTGGGTGCGAAGGCTCCGGAAGGCGACGGCTGGGAACAGGATCCCGACACGCTCGATACGTGGTTTTCGGCGGCGTTGTGGACCTGGAGCACGCTGATCGACCCGAAAGTCACGGACGATTTCTCACTGTCTCTCGAAGACATGCTCGCGCGCAGCCCCGACTTCCAGAAGTTCCACCCGACCTCGGTGATGGAAACGGGCTACGACCTGATCTTCTTCTGGGTCGCGCGCATGATCCTCATGACGACCTACGCGACGGGGCAAGTGCCGTTCAAGACGGTGTACTTCCACGGTTTGATCCGCACGAAAGACGGCAAGAAAATGAGCAAATCGGATCCGTCGACGATGATCGATCCGCTCGACATCATCCCCAAGTACGGCGCCGACGCCCTCAGGCTCTCGATGATCGTGGGCCAATCCCCCGGCGCGGACAGCAAGCTCTACGACGAGAAAATCGCCGCGTACCGCAACTTCGTGAACAAGCTCTGGAACGCCTCGCGCTTCATCCTACTGCAATGCGAACAAGCGGGCATCGATGCGAAGGACCTCGCATGGGACGGCGGCAACTTCACGCAGATGGCGACGGCCGACGGCGACGTCGCGGCGACGCTCTCGCTCGCGGACCGCGCGATGCTCTCGGAGCTGCAACACCTCGTGAACGACGTGACAAAAAGCCTCGAAACGTACCGTCTCAGCGAAGCCGGCGAACGCATCTACTCGTTCCTGTGGGATTTCTACTGCGACTGGTACCTCGAACTCAGCAAAGGAAACGCAAGCGTCGGCGTGATGGTCCACAGCATGCGCACGATCTTGTCGGTGCTGCACCCATTCTGCCCGTTCGTGACGGAAGAGCTCTGGGCGCAGTTCAAAACGAAAGATTCCGGCATGCTTCTCAAGGCCGCATGGCCGACGGCACAGGCGCCAGCATACGCACGCGAACGCGAAGAGTTGCAGACCGTCATCGACGTCATCTCCGCGATCCGCAAACTGCGCACCGATCAAGCGGTCGAACCGACGAAGAAGATCCACGCCATCGTCCGCGCACCGAAACACATGGAGCTGCTGCGCTCGCAGGAACAGCATGTCGTCCGCATCGGCGGACTGGAGACGCTCGAGATCGTCGCCGAGAAACCCACTACGACCGACGTCGCGACGGTGTTCCTCTCGGACATCGACGTGAACCTCGTGCTGACCGGCTTAGTGGACAAGGATAAAGAGAAAGCGAGCCTCACCAAAGAACGCGAGAACCTGGAAAAATTCGCCGC
>CAZZDD010000070.1:1974-5548 GCA_964652185.1 uncultured Candidatus Peribacteria bacterium
CGGCACATCCCCCCTTCTCCGGCTCATGCCGGCGGAGGGGATTTCTTCATGCCTTAGCGTTCATTCGGGAAGAACAGCACCGCGACGATCGCGCCGACGAACATGCCGTCCTTCGGTTTCCCGCCCACCGCGATCTCGACGTACTCTTTGATCTTCCACCCGCGTCCGTCGAACACCTCCGTGACGGAATCGTGCGCGATTGCGCGGAGCGCCTCAGGTTCGATACCGAGCTGCGCGTGCTCCATAATGATCGATGCCTGCTTGTCATCGGCATTGCGCCCGATCACGAGCGACGCCGCGACCGATTGCGTATCGGAACACTCGAACTGGTACGCCATCGGAAGAAACGCGCCTTTGTCGGACAATCCGGCAAGATCTGTCGTATCGGAAACAATATTCCATCCCGGCGGAACGAACGACGTGACGCGGATCGCGTTGGTCGCGATGATCTTCGCGCTGACCTCGGCGGCATCGAACGCCGCGAGGGGCGTCTTGCCGTAGCCGACGCCGGCAGTGATGTACGCCGTTCCCGTGACTTTGTTCCAGTTGTGCATATGCGCACATGCTAAGCCGATGGCGTTTTTGCACCACTCTAGCGCGGTAAAGCGATGATCCTACACCGCGACGATCGATATCTCCGCCGATGCATTGATGCGAACGTTCATGCCATTGATGAGTATCCACGACGGATACATGTGCCCGAACGGCGCATCGAACACGACGGGAAAATCGAATCCTTCCGTCACTTCGCGCAGAATGTCGGCAATTCCCCATTCCTTTTTCTCCTCTTTCGCCGTCTCGAACGGCAACGCTCCGAAGACCAAACCGCTGATTTTTGCGAACAAACCATTCTGGCGCAATTGCCACAACATGCGCTGAAGACTCGCGAGGCCGTCCGTTTCGCATTGATCGTACTCAAGGAAGAGAATGCTCTTGGAACAATCAGGAAGGTATTGCGTACCGAGCAGCAACGCGAATGTGCTGAGATTCCCCGCGATAACTGGACCATCAGCAACAAGTGATTTGCCAGGCACACACCGTAATGCCCCGTTCGGTCGCTCGTTTTTCTTTTCCCATTCCCATACGCGCTCTGGCACAGAAAATTCCATCGACGAAGCTGCAAGCAATGGAAACAAGCGATCGAAAACCGAGGGGTCGTCCGCGTAATCGACGAGCATCGGTCCGTTAACCGTCGACAATCCCGCCTTTGTATACAGCGCCAAATTCACCGCCGTGAGATCGCTGTACCCGACGAACCATTTTGGGTTGTTACGAACGATCGAGTAGTCCATGTATTCCAGTAATTCGTTGGAATTGAATCCCCCGGTAGTGGAAAGGATACAATCGATGGACGGATCGGAAAAAAATCCCATGAGATCTTTCACGCGGGTCGGAATATCGGATGATCGATACGACTGCTGTTGGAACACAGACGATCCCAAAACCGGACGAAACCCGAGCCTTTCCAATGCACTGACCGCTGAACGGACCCGCTCAACGCGCGGACCGACCGTTGGAAGGGACAACGCGACGATGCCGATGGACGAAGAGGGGCGGAGACGCATTACACAAGGGGGATACTGGGAGGAACTCCTTGTTTATCATAATTCGAGATCGTGATCGGCCATACGGAATCACCGCACGTTTCCGCCCAACATTGAATAGCGCCTCGATTGGCCGCGATCCTCGATTCGATGCGATATTGGGCGGCCGTGCGAACGATATCACCCTCGATGAATTGCATCATGACGGATTCTGGAATTCCTCGATCTTTCGCGATCTCCGGATAACGCCAGCTATTCACGTACGGACGAATGCTAGCACGCTTGAATTTATCGACCAGCCATCGGTCTTTCGTGGATTCCGCTCTTTCGAGTTCAGATATGAATTCTTGTTTGCCGTAGAGCGATGCCCACCCCGCGACCGCGACACGCGAACCGAAAAAATCCGTAGCGCGTTCGCTTACGGAACCAATGAGCGCGGCGATGTCGCGCCTGAGTTGTTCCATTGATTCCGAACTCGACCATTCGTCCATGGCGTCGAGCGTGACGAAGTCCTGATCCCCTACGAGCAGCAGCACGTTCGCGTTGATCGCTTGTTGGATGCTCCGTAATTCAACCCAGCGCTTCGCCTCGAGTTCGCCGACAGCCCCATCTGCGAGTGCTACATTCCGCGGGGATTCTTCCGGCGGCTTGCAGAAATAATCGATTTTGTTGAGGCGGACGGCGGGCTTCTTGTCGATGCATTGAGCCATCCACAAATCAAGCGGCGAATTGCTCCTGATGCTCGCAAGCATCGCGCGGATGAGGGAGTCCGCCGTGGGGTTTTTCTTATTCTTGCCGATCCGCAAGACGTCAACGATGGGAAGGGCTTCGCTGAGCGAGCAGTCATACAGGCGCTGGATGCCGGCGGCCATATCGCTCGCAGCGCTGGCCGAAAGCACGGCATCTAGACCGCTTTTGAACGCTTCGGGTGATAGTGTGCCGAAGGCCGAAAGATTTGCGTTTTCCATAAAGGGAAATTTGAATAAAATAAAAAAAACTCACACAGGGAGTGCGAGTGGATGCAACCGGTGCACGAACACACGTCCTCCCGTTAGTCGGAAAGATGGTGATGGTGCCCGTTGTTCTGCGTGATGATGGACATCTGCGGGGATCATAGTGCGTGGGAAAGGGTGTGTCAACTCAGTGATACAGTCCGCTGCACCGCGGGCTCGGTAAGGAAAAGAGCCTCTTCGGCGATGCTGACGGGTTTTCGTTTACTGGGAGCGAAAATCGCATGACCGTCCATCGGCGAAAGGATCGGGGCGCCGTTTCCCGTGGCGAGCACCTCGCCGGCGCGGATGGGTGTGAACATCTCGTAGTCGCCGGTCAATTCGTACGAATCGTCGGGGAACACAACGGAATCCACGACGTTGTAGTGCGTGCGGACAAGCTCTTTTTCGAACAGCGCTTCGATCTCTTCCGTCCGTTCGATGATTCCCGTATTGACCAGGAACAGGAGCGCGGAACGGATCGCCAAACGGAACGACGCGACGTCCTCGTGCTGGCCCGCTTCGATCTCGAACACGGGTATGTCGCGTTCCACGCCGCCGTAGAGCGAGCACGCAGGAATGCCGACCTGTACCGCCGCAATGTTGTCGATCGCGATCGGGATGGGCAGACCATTGATGTATGGATCGACGTCTCCCTTGATCTGCAGGATCATCGGGGGCGCGGCTTGCACCGTGCTGTGGATATCGAGGCCGACGTCGATATTCTGATACTGCGGATAGAGCTCCTGCGCTCGACGGATCTCATACCGTTCGTCTCCCACGAGCGCGAGGACGTCGTCGGGTAACCGGTTCATGTTCACGTCGATACGACGCGAACTGCGGTTCTCGTCGACCGTCGTCGCTTGGAAGTACCGACGCGTGGCTTCGATGTTGTTGACGATGAACGTAAGCGATCCGCGCACGGGCCGGATATGCGGCGCGACGTTCTTCAGAAACCAATACGGCGCGAGGCCGCTCGGTTCGTTTCCGTGCGTGAGTGCGGTGATCGCGACGTTCGGGCCGGGTTCGTTCGCTTTCCAC
>CAZZDD010000070.1:5648-7393 GCA_964652185.1 uncultured Candidatus Peribacteria bacterium
GTGAGCCCGATCGAAATCCCCACGCCCGGCAGCTTCCTATCGATGAACGTGCTCGCCAAGTCGTCGTACCGGCCTCCGGAGCAGACGCTTCCGATGTTCTCTCGACCTACGAGCGTCGTTTCGTACACCGTGCCGGTGTAGTAATCGAGCCCGCGCGTGATGCCGAGATCCACCTGGTAGCTTCCGTCCGGAACGCCGAGCGACCGCATGTGGCCGATCACTTCCGACAATTCCGCGACGCCCTGCGCGAACAGGTCGCCGTGGTCGAGTCCTTTCAGCCACGCGAGCGTTTCGTGGGCGCCTCCCTTGAACTGGATCACCGCGAGCAACGCGGAGATCTGTTCTTCGGTAACGCCAACGAGATCGTGGAACGCACGCTTCGTGGAGTCGAGTCCTTCCTTCTCCATCTTGTCGATCAGGGTCAGGGTGTTATGCCTCGACCCTTCCCCACCTCTTTCATCCGCATAGAGAAGCGGAATTCCAAGGTGGGAGAGCAATCCGTTGTGGATCTTCCGGTTGTTCATCCGGATGACGAATTCACCGACACCCAGCTCCGAAAAGATGCCGTGGATGACCGCGGGCATCTCCGCGTCGTGCAGCAAACCGAGATTCTCGTCGCCGATCACGTCGATATCGCACTGGTAGAACTCGCGGAACCGGCCTTTTTGGGGCCGTTCGCCACGCCAGACTTTTTGGATCTGGAAGCGGCGGAACGGGAAGTCGAGCTTCCCGTAATTCTGCGCGACGTACCGTGCGAGCGGAACCGTGAGATCGAAGTGGAGCGCGAGGTCTTTCTCCATGTCCTCGTGCTGCTGGTCCGCGATCAAGTGGATGCCGTAGATCTGCTTAGTGTTCTCCCCTGCTTTGCTGAAGAGGACATCCTTGCGTTCGACGGCCGCCGTCTCGATGGGCGCGAACCCGAACAGCTCGTAGTGCTTGGCGATGATGCGCTTCATGCGCTCGAAGACGACCTGCTCCTCCGGCAGGAACTCTCGGAACCCGGAAATGGGCGATGCGGGAACTAACATGGGAATCTCCTAGGAAGTGATAAAGAAACAAAAGCTTACTGTTCGACCGAAAATAGATCGAGGTGCAGTTCGATATGCCGCGCGGCCTCCTCGCCGGTCAGAACCGGCTTCTCGGGGAGGCACGCGAACTTGATCTCCTGCTTTCCCCACACGAAGTGCATGCCGTCGGCGACGCCGCCGGAGCCGTGCGCGGGGATGACGACCTTCACCTTCTTTCCGGCTTTCAGAAGGGCTTCGTTCATTTTCAGAACGTGCGCCACTTCGATGAGCGTGCCCGCGCCTCCGCCGAACACGACAGCGGCGTCGAACAGCTTGCAGAAGACCGGACTTTCGTCGCCCCAGGCGCTTTCGCCGAACTGGGGATGGACGCAGATGGGAAGATCCTGCTCCTCGACGACGTGCCCCTTGTCGAATGCCAACATAGGGAACACGCCGATCGTTTTCAGATGCATCTCTTTCGCGATCTCGATGGCGGCCTTCGGAAAACCGAAGCGCGTTCCGCCGGTCAGGATCGCGACGCGGTAATGGCGCAAAACGTTGAGGACGCCGCGCACGAGGCGCAATTCCCTCTCGGCCTGCACCGCCGCGAACTGGTGTTGCAGCGAATCGTCTTTGGGGACGCCCGCCAGCTCGGTTGATGCACCGCCCGAAAAGGCGATGACGTGATGAAGACCGTGTTCCTGCTTGAAGGCAGCAACGGCTTCATCCACGTTGTCG
>CAZZDD010000070.1:7493-13704 GCA_964652185.1 uncultured Candidatus Peribacteria bacterium
TCGGCCCCCGGCGCTTCGAATTCCCGAACGACCAGACGGGCGAACTCTTCCACGCGATCCTCGCGCTCGAGACGATCGAAGACTGCGAGAAATTCTTCCGCGATCTGTGCACGATGCAGGAGCTGAAGGCGATCACGGAACGCTGGCACATCGCGCGGCTGATCTGGCAGGGCTACCCCTACCGGACGATCATCGAGAAGACGGGCGCGAGCAGCACGACGATCGCGCGCGTCGCGCACTGGCTGACCTACGGTCAAGGTGGCTACCAGCGCGCGTGTTCGAACTTGCGGCAGGGGAAAATTTTCTCGTGACGCATGCGGCATGGTAGCGCAATAAAGCGCTACCACTTGTTCGTCGATTCTCCGCATCGACAATGCACAGCATATGAATATTTTTACACCCTCAAGCCCACGCAAACTGACGAAGGCTGCCCACTTTGCCGTATCGACGCCGTCGGATGCCAAGTACATGGCCGCGATTGAGCTCGAATTGAACGGAAAAGGCTTCGAGGGAGACGTCGCGTCCTGGCTGCGAAAACGCGACGACTTCGCGCGCGACGTAAAGGAACAACTATTCACGCCCGCGGAATGGACGCACTACACCGCACGACAAATGTGGCACGTCGTGCGAAACCTGAAAGGCGTGAAACTTTGCTCGAAAGGGATGCCAACGACGATCACGAGACCCGACGATACGGAACCGAATGCATTGCTCCTCAACCACTGGTCCGATCCCGAGCTGCTGCTCCCGTGGCGCCTGCGCATAGCGTGCCTCTTCTCACGGGACTGCGAAACGAAACAAGCCCATATCCTACCCGAAACGACGCACGTTTCGCATATTCGGTACGGGCCATACAAAGAACGGACGATCGTGTCGAAGGGTTCGGAAACAATGTTTGCCGACGAAAGCGATGAAAATTTCATGCGATTCGAGAACGCGTGCGAAATCGACCCCTCTGAAATCGACATACCGGGCAAAGACCCTCTCCGCATCCTTCATCACGAAATCAGGTGTTGCCTTGCATCGCTGATGAACGATCACCACATCACCCACCGATCCGCATGAGCACATCGCTCTTTACCGCGCTAAAGTGCTGTTGTTGAAGGCGCCGCGAACACGGATACAGTGCATACACACGGTGCGTATAGCTCAACCGGTTAGAGCTCCGGATTGTGAATCCGGCGGTTGCGGGTTCGAACCCCGTTACGCACCCTGGACCGCTACGCTCACTCGAGCGTAGCGGTCATTCTTCTCACACTCTTCCATGACGCATTACGACCAAGAAGCACCGTTCATCGACCGGATCCGCGCGGTAGACCCCGTACTCGCGCGGGACGTCGACCGATGGAATACGCATCTACCCGCCACGGACTACGCGCGCAGGATCCGCACCCTCGTGCAGGACTGCGACGACGTCAAACATTGGGAGGGCTCCGACGGCGACGATGCCGCGCGCATCGGACACATGGCACGCGAACACCTGCACGGAGACCTGCACATCGACGAGCTTCTGCTCGAAGACCGGCGCTAATGTTTACTCCCCCACCACAAACCCCTCGATCCTCACGCGCCCGCTCCCCGTCAGCACGGTCGCCGTTCCCCGCAGCGTCGATTCGCCGTCGCCGTAGGTCACGGTCGCGCGGCCGCGGTTGTCCCACTCGATCGACGTCACGTCGAAACGTCCGCCCAATTTCGGCGGCGTGCTTGAGAGCGAGTTGATGCGCGAACGGATGATGCGCTCCGCGTCGTCGCGGTCGGTCTCGGAGAGCGTCACCGGCGGCGGAGCGGAGATCTCGGCGCCGCGTTCCATGGCGAGCATCACGATCAGCGCGATGAGCGCGACGATGACGACGACGAGCGCAATGGAGATGGGACGGACTTTCATCGCGTGAAATGTACTCCACGTACAACGAAAACGCCACGTGCCGTGAGGCAGTGGCGTTTGCGGAAGAGTGCGTGGACGACTTACCTTTTTTTCTTCTTCGTCGCCTTCTTCTTCGAAGCCTTGCGCTTCGGGGCGGCCTTGCGGCTGACCTTGCGCTTCTTCAGCGTCTTCTTGGCCTTCTTTTTCTTAACCATGTGAAGAATTGGAAAGAAATAACTGTACACATCATATGATAAAGCGGCTGCGCGTGAAGCAACTCGTGCAGCGTGAACAAAAAATTGTTCTCCCGCGTAATTTATTTTTTGAGCGCGACAGTATCTCACATCGCGAAACTTTTTTCCAGTGAAAATGTTTTCGCACACAACGAACGAACGTCGAAAGTGTTACGCGCTTCACCCTTCGTAATAAAAATCGGTGTCATGGTGAGTCCGTCGAACCATGACACCGCCGATAATTTTTTAGAATTAGTCGAGCTGCACCGAGTACGTCAGTGACTCATCCACACCGTTCGCGCGCTGGATGCGCACGACGTACGAACCCTTCGGATACTCGTACGCTTCTCCGCAGAGCGGCGTCGAGAATCCGAAAATGTCGACGTTGTTCAACGGATAGATGAGGCACGTCACGTCGTCGCCGTAGTGCGCGACGGTGTGCATCCCCTTGATGCCGAGCGTGAACTTGTACCAGTCAGCGACGTCCGAGACGGCCAATTGGCCCGCTTTAGGCTTGCCGGCCAGCAGGAGGCTCGCTTCGTCGAAGCCGTCGTTGCCGTCGCCGTTCGTCATCTTGGTGAACACCTCGAACGTCGCGGTCGGTTCTGCGGGGCGCACTTCGAGCTGATACTCACCCTTCGGCACCGAGACCTTCAGCGTGCACGTCGAACCGTGCTCGAACCCGAGGTAGTACTGCTCCGAGAGGCCGCTCTCACCGAGAAGGTACAGCCTGCACGTGATGCCGCTCTCGTTACCGGATCCGATCTTCGCTTCGATCTCGATGTCCGACGACTCGTTGAGCGGGAACGTGTAGACCATCGTCTTGCGACCGTCGACATCGCCGCCGTCGGTGAACGGGAAGTCGACCTGCATCGTCGACGTCGTGCCCGAGACCGATGCCGACGAACGCTGCGACGTTGCGCGCGCGCTCGAAGACGATGACGTCTCCGCGGATGATGACGACGATGATGATTCCTCTTCATCGAAGTTCGGTTCGAACTCGCCGGTGATGTTCATCGCGCGCCAGATGTACGCCGCGGCTTCTCCGCGCAGCAACGCGTTCGTCGGGTAGAACTTATTTCCTTGGTACCCCGGAATCGGCAGCAAGCCGTTGCGGTACGAGCTCGACACGTACGTCGTGTACCACGCGTTGGCCTGCACGTCGGTGAAGTCTTCGACCGAATCGTTCACGCTGTCGCCGGTCAGCACGCCGAGGCCGAACACTTTGTAGAGCATCTTGAGCGCCTCCACGCGGTTCACCGACTGTTCGGGTTTGAACGAACCGTCCGGATAACCGCCGACGTAGCCTTCGACCACCGCGTCGCACACCACCGCCGCATACCACGCGGCCGCGTTCACGTCGCTGAAGCACGACACCGACACGGCGCCGGATGTTTTCTTCGTGGCGCGGTAGAGCATCGTGAGGAATTCCGCGCGGTTCACCGGGCGCGCCGGGTAGAAGTACCCGTCCGGGTTGCCCGTCACCACGCCTTCGATCGCGAGCGCTTCGACCGACGAGTTATACGGATGGTCGCCGGGAACGTCCGGGAAACGGACCGCTCCGGTAAGCATCGGGTAGAGAAGCAACGAGAGGGACAACGAGGCAAACAAGGCGCGGCGCATGGGATAATAAGGAAGAGGTACATGCGGAGCCTACCGTGAACACATTGTGTACTCAAAAGCTTCCGGTGCGAATGGCTTGATAGGTCTGGATATTTGCATTCCAATGTCATGGTTCGTCAGGCTCACCATGACAAATGTACATCGTGGGTCGGCTGTCAGCCTGAGCCTGACGAAGGCTGACAGAAGCCGCTTACTTCTGGGCTTCGTCCAAACATGCCAACGTCCGTACCGCCGCGGCAACCGCAGCTTCGCCGTACGCTTTATTGCGCTTCTTGGCTTGGTCGAGCGTCGCGCCGGGACCGATGATCCCGAACCCGACGGGCTTGCCGTACATGAGCTGCAGATCGAGGATCGCCTTGTAGACGACGTGGCCCATCACCTCGCCGTGGAGCGTCTGGCCCTTCTCGATGTACCCGAGCACGACCGCGGCATCGACGGTCTTCCGCTGGAGCACGGTATCGAGCACGATCGGGATCTCGAACGATCCGGGAACGGAGAGCACCAGGTCGACCGAGCACCCGAGCTCGATCGCGGTCTTCATCGCGCTCTCGATCATCGGCGTGACGATCGCTTTGTTGAAGTCGGCGGCGATGATAGCGAGGCGCACCTGCTTCCCGGCTTCGCCTACGAGCTTCGCCGGGGCACGCTTTGTAGTCTTGGTGGATTTCGACATAGGAAAATGAGTCTAACACACTTCCTGCTTTTTCCCTCCTATTACTTCTCCACCCTTCGTCAGGCTCAGGGTGACAACGTGCATAGCAAAGTGGTGTCATGGTGAGCTTGACGAACCATGACACGATCAACTGTTTTGCTTCAACACATACTTCGCCAAAATATCCGTCTCCACGTTGATCCGATCCCCCGCTTGGCGCAGCCCGAGCGTCGTGACTTCCAAGGTGTGCGGAATCAGCGCGATCGTGACGACGTTGCCCTGCAGACCGGCGACCGTGAGCGACACGCCATCGAGCGCGATCGATCCTTTATGCACGATGAACGGAACCAACTCGTCGGGCACTTCGAGCAGCAACTGCTTCCACTGCCCGTCGTCCTTCCATTCCGTCACGGTCGCGACGCCTTCGACATGGCCCTGCACGACGTGCCCTTCGAACCGGCCGTTCGCCGCCATCGCGCGCTCAAGGTTCACCGTGTTGCCCACGAACAGATCGCCGAGGTTCGTCCGCCGCCACGTCTCCCCCACCACGTCAAACGCCATGTCTTCCTTATTGAGGACGACGACCGTGAGGCAGACGCCGTTGACCGCGATCGATGAACCGAGCTTCACATCGTCAAAAGATGATGGACGCGCGAGGGTGAGGCGGGCGTCGGTGCGCTCGAAGACGGGGGCCGTTGTTTCGACGATTCCGGTGAACATGAGGAAGAAAGCATACCCCTTTTGGCATTCAGGAGCGACTATCACCGATAGACCCCCTGCCTATGCCCCACGCGCAGAACACTCACAGTCAGAATGTTCTGATGGATGGTATAGAGAATGCGATACGGCCAAACGCGAAACGACCATGCTCCTTTATATCGCCCTTCCAATTTCTTTCCGGCATACGGGTCTTCCGCAAGAACGTCGAACGCGGCAAGAACGCGCTGTTGATCCTTCGCCGGCAACGCGTGGATCTCTTTCATCGCCTTCTTTTTGATTTCGAGGCGATACATCAGCGAGCAAGTTCCTTCTTAAGCTTCTCAAGGCTCACCGTATTCTTCGGCCGCTTGCCCGACTTCATCTCCTTGATTCCTTCGAGGATATCTTTATCCATCGCAGGATCATTGTACGACATGATCTCCAGCGTCTCCTGCCACCCTTCGAATTCATCAGCCGATAGCATCACGACATCGGGCATGCCTTCGCGCGTAATCACGACGGACTTTCCCGGTTTTCCGGCAATTTCGATGAGCTTGAAAAAATTCTTCCGTGCATCGGTAGCGGTCATGCTTTTCTTCATATGTACATTATAGCGTACATACCTAGAGGGAACAAGAGCAGAGGGTTCCACCAGCGAATCTGCGGTGTGTTGTGCGGATACCTTCATGGCGACTGCAGCGTATGCCATTCCTCGCTCCTGCTGCATTGATGCAATCCGTACACGACGAAAAAGGGCTATCTGAAGGCATGCATGACGTTCTTCGCACGGCAAGAACGGTTACCATGCATCGACGATTCCGGTGAACATGGATGCACTTTTGTACCGCTACAAAGACGCTAGGATAGAACCGTATGAAAGTACGCATTTGGACACACAGGAAATCGATGAAAGCCGGATTGATCGGATGGGCCATCGTGTTGCCGATCATGATCGCCGCGGCCTCGTTCGTGGCGTGGCATGCCTCCAACCAATGAAGATAAAACCACTCATCCACAGCTTCATCAACGGGCTCATCATGTGGCTCATTGTCTTCTTCGCCATCGCAGCAATCATCCTCTTGGGCCTGTACAGCTTGTTCGCGGGATTCCACACCGCTTTCGCAAAATGAAACGCTTCTT
>CAZZDD010000071.1:0-3142 GCA_964652185.1 uncultured Candidatus Peribacteria bacterium
GGCGAGGGGACTTAATAAGGAGGGGGAGATGAGCCGCAACGGGACGTGCAAATACTGCTTTCAAATTCAGGAGGTTTATACTGTCGGGGACCAGCCGCACGACAAGCCAGAGCGCGTGATCGATGCGATGGAATACACTTGCCAATGGCTTGATCAATTCGAACCATTGCCGCCTGCTATTCAGCGGCAACACGGAGGATTCGACATCCGTGGCGGGGACTGTGATGCCTGCTCACAATATGTGCCGGCCTCAAACTGGCCGCCCCTCACCCCATCATGACGGCCTTCCAGGAAATGCGGGCAACGCTTACATGAACGCTATCTTACCCTTTTCACCCAGCGCAATCGATGGAAATCGACTGATCCAAGCCTCGATGCGAGGGCGCAACGCCAACACGCTGCAAGCGTATGCCGCTGACTATGAGCACTTCGGGGGATTCTGTGCAGTTCCGCCAGCGCGCGCCGTCGAGGAACTGTTCGCGGGGTCTCATGGCGAAGCCAATGCACGGCTCCATGAATACCAGGCGTCAATGGTAGATGCAGGGCTTTCGCCGGCAACGATCAATCGCCGGATCGCTGCGATCAAATCTCTGGCCACGATCGCGCGGACCTATGGGCTATCGGACTGGACGCCGGAGATCCGCGGACTCAAGTCGCAATCGTATCGGGATACCGCGGGGCCGGGATTGGATGGATCACGCGCACTGCTGAAGGCGGCGAGAGATCAATCCGTCGGCTATGACCGCGTACGCGATGCAGGCGCGGTGCAGTTCGCGAAAGCCGCTCGAGACGTCGCGATCGTGCGGATGCTGTTCGACATGGGATTGCGCCGGGGCGAGCTCGCCAGCCTCGACCTAGAGCACTTGGACTTGGATGCGCGCAAGGTATCGATCATGGGCAAGGGGAGGCGAGAGCGAGTCCCCGTGACGATCCCGATCGAGACGACGAAGGCGCTCCGAGACTGGCTTGACATGCGTGCTACCGTTTGCCTGTCGTTCGACAAGCACGTGTTTTGTGGATTGTCAGGGCCAAAGTTCGGGAAGCGTCTTTCAGGCCATGGCGTGTGGGATGTGATCACCGATCTCGGGAGACGAGTAGGGATCAAGGTTGCCCCTCATGGACTCCGACATGCGTCCATTACCGCCGTCCTAGATGCAACCAATGGCGATGCGAGAACAGCTCAAAGGTTTGCACGGCATTCCAATATCTCGACGACCATAAGGTACGACGACAATAGAGAAGACCTTGGGGGTAGAGCGTCTGAGAGAGTCGCAAGCATTTTAAGCGGGGAATGAGAGATGGCGAAACTGATGTTTGAGCTACGCCTCGTTGATGAATATGGCCACGTTCACGGAGCCCTAGTTCACGAGGTTTCCGAGGAAGCGGCCTATATCGGCGATCGCGCGGTTGAGGAAGCTCGCATGGGGCTCGGCCCGGTTAGCCCTGGCGACACACCATTCGGCGGCATGGTCAAGATGATGAAGGCGAGGGAGTTCCGCCGCGATCTGTTGGTGGCAACGGCCAAGGCGGCAGCACACCGGCTCGCAGACTTCCTCGCCGACCGTGAGGGCTGGCACGGGATCAAACGGCAGGAGGCCACGGAGCGGTCTCTGAAGGATCGCTGACTTTCGCGAGCACTACGCGCGCGCACGCGCGAGAGGGAGACCGCCGATGCATGATCTGCCAAGGCTTGCCCTATCCGTCCGCCAGCCATGGGCGCACGCGATCATCTACTTCGGCAAGGACATCGAGAACCGGAGTTGGCAGGGCGTCAACCACGGCCTGAACAAGCGCGGGCGCATCGCCATTCATGCCGCGAAGGGCATGACCAAAGCGGAGTACTGGGAGGCGAGGGAGTTTATCGACCGACTGGGCTGGATGTGTCCCGATCCGCACGCGCTGCGGCGCGGCGGCATCATTGGGAGCGTGGAGGTCGTCGATGTGGTGAAGGAGTCGGATAGCCGATGGTTCTTCGGGCCGCGCGGTCTCGTGCTCCGGGATCCGCGCCCGTGCAACTTCATCCCGTCCGTTGGCGCACTCGGCTACTTCAAGTGGGAGGAGGCCGATCCCTCGATCGTGCCAGAGGCTGCGCCGTGGATGCTGCCGAAGGCGCCGAAGCTGGTTGAGACGATAAAAAGGCTGCAACCCGAGCCGGATTTGTTCGGAGAATAAGTTGCCCGCTCAACCTACCAAAAGGTGCATTATCGTAGGTTGAATTGAGTAAGTGTTTAGTTTGGTAATGAGTTTATGCAACTCGCGGAATTGGAGAATTTACGTGAATTGGCAACCCATAGATACGGCGCCGCAGGACGACGAAACCCCGATCATTGTCTCTGACGGTGAGACCGTCGAGGGCGCGAAGTGGGCCAACGGCCGCTGGGTAGCGCATACCGGCACTACAAGCGTGTGGGAAGGCAGCGGCGATCGTGGGGGCCTAGCAGACACTCGCTGCGAACCGAGGCTCTGGCAACCCTTCCCCGCCCCACCCCAAGAGAAGGAGTGAGCCCGGATGGCCAACGCCACATCGTTATGGCTCGCGGTGTACGTGAGGGGAGATAGGCATACTCTGGAATTGACCCCATTTGTTTGGGGGTTGTCGCTTGGGCATTGCCCATGCTGCAATAGCGTTGCTCAGTTCGGCCCCCTAAGCGTGTTTGTAGAGCCATCGCCGAAAAATGTCGCCGCCGATGGGCCAGCGGCTGGTATTGGCTGCCATCTTGGCGGGCGAAATTCTGAGATCAGCGTCTTCCCTCTCGCAAAGTGGAAAGTGGCCATCGAAAACCACTGGGCTTTTCTTGGCCCATTTCGCTTTGTGACTTGGTGAAACAAAGCCGACAAAGCAAAACCCCCGCCGGTTAGGGCGGGGGCTAAGTGACTGACCCCCGGAGCATGCTTTTCAGCAGAGGCCGACCGGGGGTGCACAGTCGCTACTGTGGGTGATTTGCGGGAAGGCAGCAAGGAGAGACGCGATGAGGGACATCACGGACATACGCGTTGACCGTCAGCGGGAACGGAAGATGGTCGCCGTGATGCGCGTGGCGCTAGGTAAACACGATGACGTGGCTGACATGCTGGCGCTAGGTATGGGGCGACTGTTGGTGACGCTAAAGAGCGGGGAGAAGTTCGAGATTGCTGTCGACGC
>CAZZDD010000071.1:3242-9454 GCA_964652185.1 uncultured Candidatus Peribacteria bacterium
CCCGCCAGTCGTCCAGCAGCAGCACCATACGCCGCAGACCAGCAATCGCCTCGCGCGGCCAATTCTGCGCCCGTATAGGCCTCCTTTTCAGGGAGGTCACACGCGGGTGTCTTCATCCCTGCCATCAGTCCAGGCTTGATCGGGGCAAGCCCCACAGGCATGACGACGACGTTATCGCTGGCGCACGCAGCCAATTGGGATGACAGGGCAAGTATCAGTGGCAGGCGCAGGCGTGCGAACAGCCTGTTCGGCTTTGCGGAGTGCTTCATCGGTATCCCCCAGGGTCTTTAGGATTTCATCGTCGGGAAGTTCGGCGTTGGCCTTCTTGATCGCCGTGTCGACTTTCACGCTGGCGGCTGCGATCGAGGCTCGCCACCACGCGTTGTTCTTGCGCACGAAGTAGTAGGAGATCGCCGCCGTCAGCAGCACCCAGATCAGGAAGGCGATCAGGCCGTTCATGAGGGAGATGCGCGGCGGGTCCACGTGAACGGTGCGGATGTATTCGACGGCTCGAGACGCCTTGCTCTTGGCGGCGTCTTCGACGGCTTCTAGGTCAACCTTCATGGGTCAGGCTCCTGTCTTCGGAGGCGTTGCTGTCGGGGCTGCGGTCTTCACCTGCACCCCAAGGATGGTGGCCACCACGCCCGCGCTGCCGGAGAGAGCGGTCAATGCTGTAACCATTCCGCCCTGAAGCGCTGCCGCCCACACGGCGGTCACGACCATCACGGCAACAGCAAGCCAAGCGGCGATTTCTTTAGGGGTCATGGCTTATGCTCCTGTGCGCAGGCGACATACCCAAGTGACAGCACCGGCAGCCCGCCCGCCTTTCGGCAGCCCACGGCGGCTTTCACGGAGATCGCCATGAACACCACGGCGAAGCCCACGATGATGCCGCCCGCAATCCATTCCTTCGTGGTCATTCCGATGCTCCAATTTCGCGAACTTCGATTCCTGCCGCGCGCGCTCGACGCACCATGTCGGCGGTTCCCTTTCCGCCCGGAAACGCCAGCACGAGATGTGGATTGTGCTCGTCGATCATTTTCTGATTACGGATGGGACCGGCTGCCTTGGAGTGGGCCGACCAATCGGCCGGCTCAGTAATGTGGTGTAGATTGCTCGGATTCATGTCGCACCAGAGCGCGGCCAACCTATCCGCCCCGCTCGCGCCACCCTCAATGATCGTCAAAACGGTGCGCAACATGCCTGCCCGTGCTGCATATTCATCAAGCACGGCTTTGACACGATCAAAGTCGCTGTAATCACGCCCGCCACAGACCAGCACCCGCATCAACTACCTCCCCCTATGCGCGCCGCTGCGCGCGTCCTTCACCCGCTGCTCAATGATGAAGTTACACAACCAGTACAGGCCGAAACTCGCGGCACCAGCGAAGGCGATCCACACGAGCCAAGTCGGAGGAAGCCACGAGGCTAAATCGGTTCCCCGACCTACGAGGCTCTTGACCTTCTCGCCTTGGGAAATGGCGGTATCGAATGCGCCCAGACCTGACGCTTGATCCAGTTTGTACGCAGCGCCACCGCCGACATTCGTCCAGCCGAACCAAGCTGCCACACGGCGGCCGAGACTGGCCTTCTTAACTGTCTCAGACCCACGCTCCGCTAGTTCTTTCTCGGTGATTTGCTCGCGTTCGCCAAGATCACGGGGCGGTGCTTTTTCAAGCGCGGCAAAGGTTAAGGCGCCGACCTTGCCATCCCGCAACAATCCGTGGTCCTTCTGGAACAGGATCACCGCGTCTTCCGTGAGTGAGCCGAACTGTCCGTCGATGTTGCCGGCGAAGTAGTTCTTCTCCCGCAGAAGCTCCTGAAGCTCCCGCACACGCTCGCCTTCGTCACCCACCTTGAGCGTGCCGATTTCCTTCTTCGCGACCTGATAGGTCTGATCGTCCGGCCAGACGGAGATCGCCTTGGCATACCAGCGCTGGCGGTGCTCCTTGCCGTTGGTGACGTCCCACTTCCCTGCGGAACCTGTATTCAATACCGACGACACGTTCTTGAGGTCGTCGTTGTCCGCCCACTTGTTCAGGTTCTTGAGGTGCCATTCGGCGAAGGCGACGCGGATACCGAGTTCTGGATCATGGGCGAGCTGATCAGGGTTGCCGACGAGATCGAACTTGCTGCCGCCAGGCTGGTAGGCAACTTCGTCCTGGGCTGCGCGGTAGTTGTTGAGATGGGTGCATTGCGTAGGGCCGCGTCCAATGTAATCCCCACACCCATCGGGCGATCCTTCCCTGCCCCCGTAGACGACCGCTGCAAGCTCTTTCGGCTTCCCGGCTAGGTAATTCGCCAGCGCCTTCTTCGAGCCGTAGCGCGCCCACTGAGGCTTCTGCAGGGCCAGTCCAAGCCGGTATGAGAACACCTCAAGGATTCGCTCGGCGCGGTAGTTCATGTTCTCCCGCATCGGCGACAGAGACATGCCATTCGTCTCAGCCCCGATCTGAGCGCAGAAGTGCACCCATCTCATCCGATCAAACTCGTAGTGGTCGCATAATGCAGGCGCGAGATCCGTCATGGCATCGATCCATTTCGGAAGCGCGCGCGCGCCAAAGTAACGCTCGATCTCCGAGCGCTTGGGGGAGAACGACATTGGTCTGTCCTTTGGTTGCTACTCGCCTGCCACGACCTTTGGCTCGAGACGTTCAAGGCGTTCCGTAAGTCGCGCGATCTCGGCATCCTTCTCTGAAACAATCGTGCTGAGTTCAGCGACCTGGACGGTGAGTTGCGCGTTGGTTGCCCCAAGGCGGCTCACGATGCCCTGCAAGCGATTGATCATCTGTTCATGTGAAGCCATGGGTGGTGGTTCCTTTCTAAACGGGATTGATGCCGACACTGCCGTCCGCCACGGCCCACGCCGCATCCGCCGCCGAACCGAGTGCCACCACGAGCCGGTTGTTCGTTTCGTCGAACACGATCTTGCCCTTTCGCTTATTTGCAGTGTTGACTGCGGCGGAAACGCTGGCGATGTTTGCCGCCGTGTCGGATTGAGTGGAGAGGCCGCCGACCGTATCGAGAACCTGCGCATTGTTGACGCGTATCTCGCCGCCAGACGCCAGGAACAGATCAGCGAAGCCGTTTGACGAAGTTCCAAGCGCAGCACCGTCGTTCGATGCCGGGTAGAGCGCGGTCGTGCGAAACAGATACTTCTCTGTCAACGAACCAGACTGCATCAGCGACATGACCATTCCGCCGACTTCGGCAGTATCGGTCGCGGTGATTGCGTCAGTGCGCAGCAAGCCATAGAGCGTGGCGGTGCCGGCCGAATCTCTACCGTACATGCCAAGCTGACCGACAGTTGCGGCGTCGCCGTGTGTGTCGGTGCGGCTGGTGAACAAGGAGGCGGCGGCACCACTTGCCAGCGCATTGACGCTGCTGGTGGCCAGCAGATCGCCGGCAAGAGTCAGAACGCCAAGCGAGGAGACTGACGCAGCCTGCGCAAGAGAGCCAGCACGGATCAGATTGAGCGCCCATGTCGCGTCTTCGGTCGCATTCGTCGGATCTGCCCAGAACACGTTTTCTGTTCCGGCAATCCTCTTCGTGCCGCTCGCGTTATCCAATTCCCATTCGACGGATAGCCCAAAGGCCGCCGCCACCGTTCCAGACGACTCATGCGTCAGCCGCATCGCGCTGCTGATGGCGTCTGTCACCGCGTCTGCTACCCATGAATGGGCCATGCGCTGCGGATCGTCGGTGCCAAATCCCGTGGCCCCCGTCGGCTTGACGGCAAATGCGCCATCCAGATGAATGAAGGCAGTGATGAAGTCAGCGGCAAAGCCGTGGATGCCGTAGTAGAACTGGTTGACGAAGAACTCGCCAGAGCTGAATTTCAATCCTGTCGTTACAGCCGTGTCACCACCGGCTACGGCGTGAAAGACGCCCTTTGACGTCATCGTATTGACGAGCGGCTGTGCCGTGCCGAAGTTGTTGACCTCGGCTTCATGTGCAAAGCCAAACCCGTCCGCACCATCAAATACATAAAGACCGGAGAAGCCCCCGAATGCCGCACCTTGCATGTTGCCAGGTCGGATGTAGCCACGCATGTCTATGCCGACGGACATGCGCAGAATGCTGGCGTCGGCCTCCGATGGATCGGAGGTGGCGGCGACTGAAATCAAGCCAATCTTGTAGGTATGCGCTGTGGAGTTAGTTGCTGTTGGCGTGTTAACCAGAATGGCTTGCGCCCATTCATTATCGCCAGGGTAACTTGCTCCGGTTGCGGTCAGATCAACGCCGATACGGTGCGCTCTCGCGCCAGTCCAAAGTGCTTCATCGAACTGCGTCAGTCCTGCGTCACGAGAGAATGGCAGGTACTTCTTAACTGTGCCGCTGGCAGCGTCATATATTGGCGCATAGTCCGCCGTCGTGCTTGGCGAAGTCTTGACTTCCAATCCATCGATGTCGTCCGCGAGCTCAAGCGCGAACGCGACGGACGTCGTTCCAATGGTGATCTCACCTGTCGTTGTGACGACCCACTCGCCGCTATTGGCCGTACCCGCCGTGACGTAGACGCGGGTACCCGTAACGACATCACCGATGCCATCCCAATCCGGGGCACGCCGCCACGTTCCAGTCGAAACCTCATAGATGCCGTTTTCAGACGCCGTGGTCTGGTTCTTGACGAGAACGCGGTCCGCCGCCGTCGATCCGGAGGCCCCGACAACCGCCACGCCATCTATCGTCTGCTCACCTGAGAGCGTGATGTTGGCTGTCGTGGCGACGCGGCATGGCACCTTGATCGCCAGCGAGGATTTTACGCCTCTCAGTCTATCGACGACATTGGACATAGGCATTGCTCCAATAAAAAAGGCCCGCCGAAGCGAGCCCTTTGGGGGATGTCAGGGTGGGTAGGTCTAGAAGGCGTTGACCAAATCTTTGAGCACGCGGTCGCGATAGCGGGGCCACTCGCGCATCACTTCAGGCCAGTCGGCGACCTTCTTGTCCCGGCGCTCTTGCAGGAGGTCGAATACCTCCGGGCTTGCGGCCTTCAGTTCGTCCATGATCGGTTCGGGGTCTTTGATGTCGATCCCCTCGAAGCCCTTGCGCTTCAGGAGGATCATCGTGTTGCGCGCTTCGATCTGCGAGAGGCGGGCAAGGATGTCGATCACCTCAAGCTTCTTGGCGGGCGTGAGGACGATCTGCTCCTCGAAGTCGCGGACCTGCTTGCGACCCTGCCTACGCTTTGGGGCGACCTGATCGAGGATCGTATCGCGCATGATCTCACGGTTGATCGCGTCCGCGTCCTTGGCCCGTTGCAGGGGGTGCTCGCGCTTCTCAGACCGTGAGCCGTAGTACTGAGTCAGGGTCCACACGCGCTGTTCCTCATCGAGCTGGGCCAGCCACGTCTCGGCTTCCGCCGGCCGACCTCGCTCGTCCATGAGCTGCTTGTACTCGGTCGCCGCCATGGTCATCTCGCCGCCCTCGCGCGACATCATCTCGAACATCTCGTTGACCGATCGTGATACGCGCGCGGCCTCGCCCGTAAAGCCTCGGAGGATCGGGAAGTCCGTTGCCTTGCGATCCGGTCGCGTGCTCATACCCGCAATCGTCTTGGCGGTCTGGTAGGAGTTCTGGACCTCACGTCCCCAATAGGCACCCGCCGCCGAGAGCACGAAGTCCGTCTTCACGGGCGCCGGGATCAACGATTGCGGCACACCTATGCGGTACATCGCGCGCGAGAGATCGATTGCGAGTTCGCTCGTGAAAGCGTGATAGCGTTCGTGCGGCGGACGCGAGGCGAGGTTTTCGCCGACGATCTCGCGCGAGCGGCCCTTGATGATGCCCTGCCGATCCCGGTTGAACAGGATGCCGCCGGTCAGCCGCATGATCTGCGGCATGCCGGGGGGCGCGAGGACTTCGTACATGGAGTCGACGATGCGCTCGCCCATCCGCTGATCACGGCCGCCGATCTTGTCCCAGATGATCTCGCCGATGTTTGACGGCACGGCGAGCTCGAACGGCTTCGGCAGGCGGAACCAGATGCCCAAGGCTTTGAACCACGAGTGCGTCCACTTCGTCTCGTCCTTGATGTCCTGATAGTCGTCGTCGTCCTGATAGAGCGCGTACAGGCCCATCAGCATGAGGGAGATCGCCCCCCAGCGGAGATAGGACTTGTAGGCGTCCGCAAGATCACGCTGCTCATCCCTGGAGAGGAGCGCGCCGGGCTGCTGGTGCTTGAACACCAACTCGAGCTGACGGCGGAA
>CAZZDD010000071.1:9554-13592 GCA_964652185.1 uncultured Candidatus Peribacteria bacterium
AGAGGAGCGCGCCGGGCTGCTGGTGCTTGAACACCAACTCGAGCTGACGGCGGAACACGCTGCCCCGGTCGCCCTGCGCGCTCATCTGCCGGATCTGCTTGTCGAGACCCTGGATCTGCGCGTTGAGGAACGTCACCAGGCGTGTGGCGGCGAGCATCTTGGAACCGCGTCGGTTCCAATCCATGATGTCGCGCGAGACGAAAGCCGCCTCTTGGATCGCTTCGATATCCGATAGATCGGGGTTATGCGCCTTTGCCCGCTTGTAGGCATGGGCCGCAACGCCGAGACGGGTGGCGGTCTCGACCGACTCGACCGCCCGCCACACCTCGCCGTGCCGTGCCATGTACCCGACACCTGTGCCGCCGACGAGACCGCCGATCGAAGCGCCGATCTTGAACCCGACGCCCGCCCCCACAGGACCACCGAACACAAGCCCGAGCGCGCTGCCGATCGTCGATCCCGCCGCCACACCCGTAAACCCACCCAACGCCGCACCAGCCGCAATGGCCTTGTAGCTGATGTTTGTATCGAGGAGATCCTTCACATCGCGGCGCGAGTCCGCGATCTGGGCGTTGACGTTGATGCCGCCCGCGATGCCACCGGCCTCATTGTAGAGGCGCAGGAAGTCTTCGCCAGCCATCCCATCGACTTCACCACGCTGGTTGTAGACCTGGAATCCCCGGTACTGCGTGATGAACGGCGCGGCACCCGTGAGCTTCCACGCCGTCCAGATGTCACGCCACATATTCCGGAACATGAAGTCCGGATGCGAGGTGACGCCGACCCTAAGCGCCTGGGCGGGAAGCGCCAGGGCCTTCACAAGGATGTCCGACATATCCTTGCCGAGACCGTTGATGGCCTCGAACAGATCGCGGCCGAACGCGGGATCGGGCAGGCGGATCATCACACGCTCGCCGTTCTCCCATAGGGGAAGCTGCGGCTTGGCTGTGGGTCCGAGATTTTCCGGACTCATGATCACCCGGATATCGCCATCGGAGAAGTTCATCTCCATGCGCTGCGTGATCATGTGGGCGTCGACCGGATCAATACCGAGATCGATCGCCATCTGGCGGATCTTGCCGAAGGTTTCCTCATTGGCCTCCATGTTCTCGGTGCGGGCAAGGCGTTCCGCGACCTTCCCACCACCCGGACCCACGCGCTCGGCGAGATTGATCATCGCCTTCACGGCTTCATTGAAGGCGATCTGCTGGGCAGTCGAGTAGGCTTCCTCGGAGAGGATTTCCAATGGCATCAGGATCGAACGGTCGGAGCCGTCGAACTTCTTGAACATGGACCACTTCTTGACGCCGGAGCCGGGGAACATGGCCCCCGCACCTTCGATATCGCTCATGTCGCGCCAGAAGGGGACGTACCAGTCCTTGCGCTTGGCGAGCTCGTCGAAGAGTTCCTGCGGGATGAATCCAGCCTGCCTGCGGGCTTCCAGCAGGGAGAACGTGAAGTCGTGCACCATCTGCGCGGCTTCCTGGAATTCGGGCGTGCCGAGCTCGCGAATGACGCGCTCGTGGACGGCGCGGGGCTCCGCCGTGGGAGGACGAGAGGCGCCACGGTTGTTGGCCGCCTCGCGCTCGCGACGCATACGGGCGGACATATCATCGAGCTGTGCAATCTGCTGGCGACCGCGGGCCAGCCCCTCGCTCATCTGTCGGATTTCTTCCTGGAGCATCCCGACTTCGACATCGCGCCCCGTCACTTCCTCGGAGAGCCTTTCGACCGCGCGCACGGCCTCGCGCTGCTGACGTTCGAGGTTCTGCACCTGCCGCCTGCGACGGGACGCCATGGCAGCGTAGTTCTCGGCGACGGCGTTCTCGGCTGTGGGATCGGCGATCTCCTGGGCCAAGGCATCCATCTCACCAGCTTCAGCGATGTCCGCCAGCACGCCATCAAGCCGCTCTTGGATGTTCTCGAGACGGGTTTCTGCCGCGCCGAGCATTCTCCGGCGGTCGGCCAGCATCGCGTTCGCGCGCGTGAGGGCATCCTGCCTGCGATCGAGGGTTGCCGCATCCCTCTGCACGCGTTCCGCAAGCAAGGGCCGGGCATCGGCGAGCTTCGCAAGCGTGTCGTCGTACTGCTTGACGGTTGCCTGCTTCTGGTCGAGGCGGTCGTACTCTGCCAGGGCGCGGATGCTCACAAGGTACTGGTTGAAGTCCTTGTACCTCTGCATGTCGAACTTGCCGTCGCCGAGCGCCTTTTCGAGCGCGGCCTTGAGCGACGGGCCGATGACTTGCCCGGTTTCCAGGTCAGAGACGCCCTTGTCCAGCCACACCCGGCCACGGGTGAAGGATCCCGCGAACATGCGCAGGCGCTTGTAGAAGTTGTCGCCCACCTTGATCGAGATCGGACGGCCATCCGCATCGCGAATACCGTTCGCATCGGCGGTCTTCAGGAGGTACTGCACGCCCTTGGCAGCCGGGTTGAGGCTGTCGATCGCACCTTCATAAGCGGATGACAGTTTGCCCGAGACGTTATCGAGCGCTTTGTCCTTGGAAAGCTCCCGCCAAGTGGTGCCGTCGTACTGAGACGACAAGCCAGCGGCGAGTTCGCCGATCGGCGCGGACGTAACGTAACGCTGGTACTCCTGCTGGATCGTGTCGAAGGCGGAGAGCATATCCGGGCGTTCGGCTTCCAGAAGCTCATCGAACGCTTCCGTCATGCCGGGTGCGCGGGTTTCCGCTGCCTGGGGATCGAGGATGTAGGTTTCAAACCACCGTGCGAATCCTTCCGACAGGGCGGCGGGCATGGGATTGGGATCGCCCGTGAGGGCTTCCGCGAACCTCTGCTTCACCGCTCCAAGATCGGCGCCGAGGATGCTTTCGAGGTAGTGTCCGCCTTCGTGTGCGAGAGTCTTGATGTCTCGCGACTGGCGAATGGAGACGTTGCCGGTCTCGCGGTCGAACTGGCCCTTTACATTGGACGGCGGACGGATGCGGGCCGAGCGGGCGCCCTGCTGCACCGTCATGCCCCACAAGCCCTGAGACACCGGCATACCCAATGTCTTCTTGAGGTCTGAGATGATCTTGTTGAGTCCTGGGGACTCGCCTTGCGGGGTGGCCTGGGGTGGCGTGGGTCCGCTCCGGCCCGTGCCTTTGCTGGTGATCCAATCCCGGAGGGCGAACATGGGCTGCCCGCTGTCGCGATGGCTGACCTTGCCTTCCGTGAACACGACAAGAGTCGGGGCGACGCGCTTGCGGTCCTTCGCGTCGTAGTATTCCTCCGTCATCTTCACGCCGTCGTAGCCGAGACGCTTGATCTCTTCCGCGAACTCGCGGCTTTCGAGAAGCCCCCAGCTTTGCGTGCTGCGCTCCAGCGTCTGCCAGACGCGCTTGGGATTTGGGCGCGAGTTGATGAACGGGGCGAGACGCGCCAAGTCTCTCGGATCTTCGGCCGAGAAATAGAACCCGGCATCCAGCGTGAGCGGGATAGGATCGCCAAAGCGCTCGGCGAACTCCCTCCTCGGCGTGACGAACATGGCGTCCATGCCGATATCGCGCGCGGCGTCGCTCTTGCTGCGGGCTACCTCGCCGCTGTACTTCGCGAACGCCTCGCTGGTGCCGTGGTACACCTGCATGGGCGGATCAACGGGGCGGGACTCTTGGGCGGCTTTGGCCAGACGCTCGGCAAGGTCGGAACTGTCAAGCTGACCGGCGAGGGCGTCGGCTTCACGAACGGCAACGCGCGTGGCGTCAATCGTCTCTTTGTGCGTCTCAATTAGCGGCAGCAATGCCTTTTCGCTTGCGCTCGCCCATTCCCCGCTGGCCAAATCGCGCATCGCATCGGAGTTGAAGCGATTCTGGAGGGCAAAGGCCCATAGCTCGCGGGGCAGTGCGTCTTGCAGATCGTTTTCACGCTTTCTTGCGGCCTCGAATCTCTCGAACACGTCGCCGGCCGCGCCAAAACCGAGATCCACATTATCCATCGGCGGAAGCGCAGCGCCTTCGTCCACCGACGCCATAAGCCTCGGCCCACTGCCATCCGGCATTCTGACGATCTGCTGATCTTCTGGTACGTCGTAGTCAAGCC
>CAZZDD010000072.1:0-4143 GCA_964652185.1 uncultured Candidatus Peribacteria bacterium
CCTGGTTCTGCTGCGCATTGTTCAACAACTGATTCTGCTGATTATTCAACTGAGCAAGAAGTACGCTCGCGGTCAGCTCCGCGTCGAGAAGCTCGGACCAGGCCCCCGCGGGGGCCTCACCTAAAGGGAGCAAGGATGCGAGCGTCGACGGCTGCGGAACGAACGCACCTTCGGGAGCGCCATCGACCACTCCGCCCGCGGGGACTTCGATCACGTCCGGCCCTGGCTGCTCCTGCAATTCGGGCGGATCGGCATCGAAGGGGAACTCGCCCGTCGTGTTACGACCGGGCAGAACCATGCATCCCGGAGCCGTGTTCCACTTTATCGGATCCCCTTTTTCATTCGGCTCGGAATACTCGCCGGCAGGGCCCTGCACCGCTTCTCCCGTATCACTGCGGATGAACTGATCCCCGACCTGCACGACCTGGAAGATCTTGTACGGCCTGCACAATTCCTTGTCGTTTTGGATGAACGCATTGAGGCACTCGAAGGCCTCCGGATCGTTGATATCGACTTTGGAACATGCGGTGCTCTCGCACGACGTCTTCACGACACCATCCACTTCTTTCTGCACGGCCATGCAATCGGATTTCGTTAATTGGTCATACCAACCGTCGATCCACCCCTTCTCGATACCATCCAACACTTGCTCGCGGGTGAAGCGATCATTGGCGATACCGAAGGGAATGTTCACCGTTCCGTCCGGATCACCGCCGGGCAAACCCTTGCGCTGCTTGATGCCGGTCGCGTTCGGATCAGTCGTATTCGGGGAACCGTTATCGCATTGCTCGCCGGCCTGCTGGATGTTATCGCCGCACCACTCACACTTCGGCTTACATGTGACCGCCGTCCATTGGGGATTCGTCGTACCGGGAGAACCGTCCATCGACTTAGCTAAAAGCACCGTCGTTGGATCGCCCGGCTTCGGCTCATCACCCGTATCGAAGCAGGCATCCGGCAGGAGCTTCTCGCATGCGATGGCGCGACCCTCCCCGTCCATTGCCGGCTGCAAGCAACAAAACTGCTCCTGCGGTTTGATACCCGAGATCACGAAGCGGAATCTGCGCGATGAAGACGAAGAGGATGACTCGCTCGACGACGAACTGGAAGAGCTGGAGGAGCTCGTCGAACTTCCCCCGCGAATGATAATGGGACCCGTCGAGATGGAGCTCGATGAGTCTTCCGAACTCGACGAGGAAGAAGATGAAGACGACGAGGACGATGAAAACTTCTGCTCGAGAATGATGCCCTCGACCGCCTCGCTGCATTCGTCGCACCGTACGAGCGGACAGTTCGGCGCACTCGTATCGAGCGCAAGCCCCGTGGCGTTCATCCAATCTTCGCATTGTTGGCTCGGCTGGGCTCCCGGACTACAACCACTGGCTTGCAACTCGCCATCGAACCTTTCTTTTGCTTCGAGTAGGTCAAACGCTTCCAAGCACGCGTCATCGTCGAACGCGCACGCCTCGACCGCCTCTTTGTACGCTTTCAGGAAATCGTTCTGCGTCGTCGCGCAGCAGTACACAACGGGTTCGTTCGCGGCGATATTATCCGCTTCTTCAGGAGAATATCCCGCAAATTCGATTTCGAGGGAGAGCATCTCGACGTCGCATTTGCAGTAGTTTCCGGACTGGTCGCACGTATTAGACGTCGACAGCTGCGCCCGTAGCGACGCTTTGCCGGAATTCGTCCAATTGTAGCCGACGATTCCCGCGGTCACCGCAAGGCAGGCCACCGTCGCGAGGACGACGGCGCCGAAGCCTGGGGAACCGACGCTCAAACGCGATGACATACGTTGAACGCACAGTACCAGAGCGCCTTCCCACACGCGCGCACCTTGTACTTGCAGGAACATCCATTTGTGATTCGATGCTCATTCTCCTACCCACCCTGCGGGAAGCGGTCAGTCATCGTTCGGCGAGCGCCGTCAATTCACAGCGCTAGGCAGTGCAGGGCATCGTGCGTACGCTGGCATCATCTATGGAAAACACCCCGCAACAACAACCGCAACCGACCGCCCAGCACCGCTGGAGAGGCATCGTCATCGCCGTGCTCGTCATCGCGCTGCTCGCGATCGCCGCGCTCGCGCTGCGAAGCTTCTGGAGCACGGAGCAAGCCCCCGTCGCCGAACGCCCTCTCGACCTGCCAGTCGAAGAAACGGACGTGAATTCGATGGGCGAACTCGCGCAGATCATGGAAGGAAAGCCCCTTCCGAACGAATTACCGGGCATGATCCTGCCGCCGTTCGACGAAGACGACCACGTCCGCGGCGAACGATTCGCCGAGTTTTCAATCGTCGAATACAGCAACTTCGGCAACAAGCTGGCCGCGCTGTTGCACCCGGAGTTGAAGGCATACGTGGAAGCGAGCAACGGTTCAGTGAACTGGGTCGCGCGCCATTTCCCCATCACCCAAGGGCAATACCTCCCGGCCCAAGCCGCGGAGTGCGCGTACTTCCAGGGAGCGAACCACAACGCGTTCTGGGCGTACCGCGACGCAAGCTTCATGATGCCCAACGCCACGGTCGACGTGATGGTAAACCTAGCGGTCACCCAGGGCCTCGACGGCACGGCCTTCCGCACCTGCCTTGAAAACGACTTCACGCGCGACAAGGTCCTCATCGACATCCAGGACGGTGCGCTCGACGCGAAAGTGGAAGTATCCCCCTCGTACGTCGTCGTGAATAACCTCACGGGCGAAATGCGCCTCGTGGAAGGCGTGAACACGCTCGCGTACCTGCAGCAGGTCCTCGACCTCGTCCGCTAAGCTGGGTCAGATTTCCAAAGGCTCCGCGGCGAGACATACGTTACCGGTGCATGCCTGCGTGCAGCACCGCGTCCGTTCCTCGCCTTGTTCCCCGCCGCAGCGCGCGTTCACTCCGATCATGCATGATGCAGCGCAAGAACCTGCCGCTTCGCCCGCTTTGGGGTGCGCATCAGGCCTGCAGGAACACGCGCACGCAGCGGCACACTTCGCCGAATCCAGAAAGCCCTCGCACGACGCCGCGCATGCCGCGACGAGCGACGACGGCGTCATGACATCCGCAAGTTCGGGGCAGACCGGCATCCGGTCGCATGCTCCCTCGAGGGTTCGGACCGTGCCGGAGGGACACTGCTCGAGTAAGCACGTGTTCGTACAACGAACGAGTCCTCCACTGACGAATGGCTCGCACTGCTCGCCGCGATCCGGCTGCACGATGCCGTCGCCGCATTGGGGCGCGAACTTCAAACCGAACATGACAAATGCAAACTCCCGATCGATCGTGCGGACGCTCGATGCAGCCGAACTGGACGACGACGAACGCTGCCCGCCGCCGTTGGTCGCGTTGGTTGCGATATTTCCGATTCCTCCGTTCAGCCCAGTGTGCCCGCCTATGCCGCCGGTAGCACAGCGCGGAACCTCGCGCTCGCACGTTCCGCCCCTGCCACCGAAGACTCGCACAAGAAACGAAAGCGGCGCGGGGTGCCATTCGCACGCGTTGGGCGACATGCTGCATGCCAGCTCCCCACCTTCGGTCGGGCACTCTCCGCAGTCCTTCTGCGTCGGCGGAATCGGAACAGGTAACCGGCCAGGGATGGGAGTCGGAATCGGGCTCGGGATAGGAGTCGGGACGGGGGTGGGCACCGGGACAGGATCTGGAACCGGCGTGGGAACTGGAACGGGCACGGGTGCATCGGGCTTACAGCAACAATCCGAGCCGTCCTGCATGTCTATCAACTGAGCCTTCAGCGACGAACCGGTCAGCCAGCCCGTGAAGCGAGCCCACCAGGAACGAGATTGCTGGGCGAAGGTATCGGGGATTTCATCCGGTAAACGATCCGGGCACTGGCCATTCACTTTTTTCGTGCAGCCGTCGCCGCACGCATTGACGGGTACAGGCACGGGCACGGCGTTGCATTCCACGCGCACCGACCGCCAACCATGCCCGCTTGTCGTGACGTCGCTCACGGTCACGAGAACGCGCACTTGCTCCGGCGAGCATGCCGACTGCAGCACGACCCCGTCCAGCCCGAACGACAGCGTCGCATCGGCGGCGAGCGCAGGCATCATGCAGACGATCCTCGTCCCGTCGGCATTGGAAATTTCTTCCCGGCATCCGTTCAACCCCGCAGGCAAGGCCGTGACATCGATCCCCTCGGCGAT
>CAZZDD010000072.1:4243-7485 GCA_964652185.1 uncultured Candidatus Peribacteria bacterium
AGCACGCTATCGGACGGCGACCGGTTCGCCCGGTTCCCGCGCCTGACCTGGACGGTATTGAGGACGGCACGAGGGTTGGCGGACAATCCGTCGCAGACGTTATCGCGAATCTGGACCGTCACGTCGACCGAATACGATCCCCCTTCCGGCGTCGGCCGCATCGGACAAACGATCGCCTGATTGGGCGTTCCGGGATTGAGATGCTGGCACACGCCACCCTCGACGGAGAACGTCGCGTTTGGCATCGCATCGATGAAGTAGTTGTTGTACGACGGATCCGAATCCTCGACGTAGTCCGCGCCCGTGCGCGTGAAGGTCAGACGATAGGTCACGCGCTCGCCGACCGTGAACGGCGTCGTGGCGGTCCGAAGGATCGTCTTCGTGACGGTCCACTTGGGGCACGGAATCTCGAAACCGGGCGCGAACGCCGTGTTGTTGTTCGGAACCGTATCGAAGGTCGATGCAGCGCTCAACGCGACCGTGTTTCGATCGACCTGTTTCGGAATCGTACAAATCTGCGTCGTCTGGGGCACCGTGAACGAGAATGTGAGAGTGATCTGACTGTTCGCCGGAACCCTGAGACCCGCGCATGTGATGAACCGGTTGAATAAGGTATACGGAGGAGTCGGCACCGTGCATCCCGCGGGCGCCTGCGTCAGGATAAGGTTGGATGGGAACGTGTCGGTCACCGTAATACCCGTCGCCTCTTCTGCGCCCGTATTCTTCACGATGACGGTATACGTGACGGTTTCACCGGGATCACGCTCGGTTTCGTCTTTGCCGTTTCCGCGCGGAAGCAGTGTTTTCGTGATCGAGATATCGGCGGGGACTTGGGGCGGCTCAGGACATAGATCCGGAGTGCACGACTCTAGGTTCGACATAACCGTGCCCATGCACTCGGTTGCGAGGACCTCCGTACATCGGTTCAACGGATTCGGATCGGTCGAGCAGCACACGACCGGTTCCGGCGGAGGCGGAGTGCCACATGCTTGCGGATTGCACACGTCGCCGTTCCCCTTTCTGCCTGGCGGTTGTTGTCTCGCTTCGCAATCTTTCCGCGGAAGCAGCGTGCACGAATTGTCGGGCGCGCAGCAGGTCGTCGGAGTGACTCTAAAGAAATCGCGACATATGGATTCTCTGCATTGATCGACGCTCACATTGGCCCTGAAGACGGCTTCTGCGACAATGTAATCAAAGCCCTGCACTTTTCTTATCGGGTTCACTTCTCTCTTCGCTACGCACTCCGCCTCGGTGGTGGCTTGTTCGCATGAGTACGCGTCGGCACTACCCTCTCGCTCCAAACGCAAGCAGCACGGATGTTTCACGACACATTCGCCGTTGCAGTTCGGCGTGTTGTATCCGCCGGGCAGCGTAGTGCCATACGTGGGCAATTCGCATTTCCCGTCGATGATCGGCTGCCTGCTACACGACGGCGTAGGAGTGCCGCTGCAGCAGAACCGTTCGACCGGCGGAGCCGCGCTCGAAGTGGGCGTCGAACTCGACGGCGCGACGCAATACGCATTGAACGGCGGAATATTGAAATAGTTGTCGTTTCGCGGCGGCGTCATCAGCGATACTTCGGGGTTATCCGACGCCACGGTCGCAAGGTTCCCGACGACGCAGCTGTTATTGCCCGCCGGCCGCGGCTTCAAACGGAACACGAGTCGGACGGTCTTCGATGTGTTCGGGGCCATGGCGCCGAACTGACACGAAACGGCTATGCCCCCCGAGCATTGGATGCCCGACCCCGAGAAAAACACATAGTCGAGGTATTGCGCTTCATAATGATCAAGAATGCGAACGTTGGCGGCGGTGCCGGGCCCCTTGTTCGTCACGGTGATGTCGAATGGAATCTCGCTGCCGGCTTGGTAGATACCCGTCCCTACATTCACCTTCACCTTCGTGATGGCCAGATCGACCGGCTGGGTCGCGTTCACCGAACTCGAAGAAGACGACCGACTCGACGACGAGGAAGAGAACGGATCGACAGGGCGTTGCGGACATTGGCCGCAGCTGCTGCCCGGCGGAAGCCATGTATCGCCGGGGAACGTACATTGCGAGAAGCCGACCTGGTCGCATGCCCACGAATTCATCCGGCAACACACGCCGCAACTGAAAAGATACGCAATGGAGCTAATATTGTTCTCCGTCGTCACCTCCGTATCGATCGTCGTCGCGGTCGCGATCGCGGGGGTCAGCGTGCCGCAGGACATTTGCGATACCGGCTTCACGCCGAAGTCCACGTCGATCGAGGCATAGGGCAACAGAACTGCTGCGGAACAATTGATACGGTTGGGCGTGGGGATGCACGCCGCACCGCCCGTAAAAGTGAAGGGAGCCGCCGCGTTGTACGCGTAACCCTGGGGAATATTGATCGTGAACGAGACGTTTCGCGCGCGCGCACCGCCGATGTTTTGGACGTGCGCTTTCGTCATGGTGCCCGCGGGCGCAACCTCAAGATCGCCAAAACCACCGTCGTACCACACATCCAGATCCGGCTTCAGGCAGGGGTTGTCCGTGATGCCCAAGGCGGGGCATTGCGCCAGATCGGGACGCCAGCTCGGTTCTCCGGCAGGATGGAATGGATCATTCAAACAGCTCTGTGCTGTTGAGGCCATTGTGCATCCCCTGTACACCTCGGCCCCATCCACCGTATCGACCACGCAGCACGGCTTCTCGCACACTTTCTCATATGCATCGTCGTCTCTATTATTCGACGTATCGGATTCCGGCGTGGAAGTCGTGATCGTCGCCATGACGGGGTAGATGCCGCACGGCACGGAACTGGGTACATCGAGCACTATTACGTCACGCGATTGAGCGCCCGGCTCCATTTGAGGTATGTCGCAGGTGATGCGATTCGCTGCTATGACACATGGGAACCCCATCAGCTCAAGAGTGTCGTCGGGATAGAAAGAGAGCTGCGAAGAGGCCTCTACTATGACGTGCACGTTCCGTGCGGTTTCGGCACCGATATTTTCAATGGAAACAGCCACTATTTCATCCGACACCGGCTCGTATGTGATCTTCACATCCGCTTCGCTCGGCGGAGGAATCTCGCACTGCACGGGGTCGGCCCCGCACGTTCCGGGACCGAGAAGCCACTGAAAAATGAAGAGATTCCGGTTAAACGTGCAGCTGGGACGCTGCGAACAAGCGTTCTCATCGCTGCCGGCCGAAGCGCAACTCTCGCACGCTTCCCATCCACACTCGAGATCGCATCCGTCGCCTCCCACGCGATT
>CAZZDD010000072.1:7585-13486 GCA_964652185.1 uncultured Candidatus Peribacteria bacterium
CCGATGGCGGCGGCGCTGAGGAACCCAAGCGCGTAGCGGATGATCATCGGTATGAAGCATACCACCGCCGCAGAAAAAACGGAGGCAATATCAGCCGAACGAACACATTAGGACCGCTTGGCTTTCATCCGCCTGCGAACCCATGCGGCGCCCGCTGCGGCGCCCGCGGCCATGACCGCCACCGTTGCGGGACCGGTATCGCTCAGACCGTCGCCCGCGCCTGCATGCAAACCGCTGGTACCAGAAACGAACGGCATTTGAACCACGGTATTGGCACCCACTTCGGCGCGCAGCGGCGTCGAACCGATCGTACATATCGGGGTGCACCCATCGCCGTATGCGGCGTTGCCGTCATCGCAAGCTTCGCCCGTCTCAAGCAGCCCGTTGCCGCAGATGTTCGGCAACATCGACATTTGCGCGTCCGTGAGGCACAAACCTATCGCGCAGCGCAAGCCCGACGAGCATTCGTTATCGCTGCGGCAAGGCGTGCAGGCGCCCGAGGAACAGATCGTACTGGCGCATTGCGACGCATGATCGCACGCGACGCCGAACGGTTTTACGCATGCGGTCGTGCACTCGTCTGTTTCGACGAAGTTCGCGTCATCGCACGCTTCGCCTGCTTGCACCGCACCGTCGCCACACTGCAAAGGACCGAACAGACAATTCCCTTGCGAGCAGCGCAAGCCAGACGCGCACTGGCCCGCGTCGGCGCAGGGTTGGCAGGTGCCGCCTTGGCAGAGATGCGTCTGGCACTGGGCGGAAGCGACGCACGCCTGGTTGATCGCCAACAAACACCCGACCGTACACGCATCGCCGTTATCCGCATTGCCGTCGTCGCAGGCTTCGCCGGCTTCCTGAACGCCGTTTCCGCACAGCGGCAGCGCCTGGCGGCAGCGGCCGTCGACGCAGAAACCCGCGTCGCACTGCAGGCTGCTCGAACATTCGGAACACTCCTCGCCGAGGCACACGAGCCCGTTCGGGCACTCCAGGTTCTGACCGCACCGCAATGTGCAGGACGACGTGCACGCGTCGCCGTCGACCGTATTGCCGTCGTCGCACTGCTCGCCGTCGTTCACGACGCCATCGCCACACGCCGCGGGGGGCGGACACAAGCCGTTTTGAGGACATGCCTGACTATCGGGGCAGATCGTCCCGGGGCGACAGCGAATCATACAGCTATTGCTGCACTGGTCTCGATCGACGGTATTGCCGTCATCGCACTGCTCTCCGATATCCAAGCGTCCGTTGCCGCACGGAGCCCTGCACACGCCCCTCTCCTCGTCGCAATCACAGGTCGCGTCGTCGGTGCATTGGCGCTCGCACATATTGGTGCAACCGTCGTTATTCACCTTATTGCCATCGTCGCACTGTTCCATGGTATCGACGTAGCCGTTTCCGCAGAGCGGGGTGCACACCTGCCTCGCCTGGTCGCAGCGGCCCGATTCGCAGTCGGCATCGCCGCTGCACGTCGGCTGACACTGGTTATTGCACGCGTTCGTATTGTCGATGTCGCCGTCGTCACACCGTTCCCAGACCTGGTTCGTTTTCCCGTCTCCACACGAAGGAGGCACGCAGATATTGAGCGAGAGGTTGCACGTTCCCGCGCAGTCGCCGTCATCGTCGCAGCGGATAGCGCAGTTATTCGAGCACGCGTCGGCATTATTCGTATTGCCATCATCGCACTGTTCACCGAGGGACGGATGGGGAGTGCCATCGCCGCAGCGCGGACAAGACGGACCGACACACGTGGTGCGGCACAGGTTCGAACACTCATCATCGTCGATCAAGTTGCCGTCGTCGCAATTTTCGCCAAGGTCGAAATCGATAACTTCGTTGCCGCACGTAATCGGGCACACGCCGTTTTGCGGGCACGGCTCGCCGTCAGGACAGATGTCCCCCGCCTCGCACGTCAGCGCGCAGAAATCTCCCTGATCTATCGTTTCAGCCGGACACACTTCATCGCCTTTCCCTGGCAAATATTCCTCACGCACGAGCGGTTGGAGCGTCGTATTCTGCGCCAAGAGCGAACCGAGGAAGCCGAACCCATTGTTACGCGCAGCCTGGATATTGTAGCTCCAACAGCCGGCGTCGAGCGCATCGGGCAACTGGTCGCCGTCGTTGTCGCCGCCATCGAAGCACACGGAGCGGGTACACGTGAGCGCGTTGCAGTACCACGATGTCAGATCGTCCGGTGGCGTCGCACGATTGAGCACCCCTTCATCGCAATCCTCGCCGGGATCGATCGTATCGTTGCCGCACAACTCGACGCAAATACCGAGCGTTTCATCGCAATTACACCCGGTGGAATCGACCGTGCAGGTACGCTGACACGCGTTGTTGCACGCATCCGTGTTCACCGTATTTCCATCATCACAGGCCTCGCCAGGATCGGGCAGGCCGTTACCGCATTGTTCGATGCAAATGCCGATGCCTTCGTCACAGATACAATCGGGTGAATCAACAGTACAGGTGCGCTGGCACGCGTTGTTGCACGCGTCGGTGTCGACCGTGTTGCCGTCGTCGCAAGCCTCGCCAGGGTCGGGCTCTCCGTCACCGCATTGTTCGATACAGATGCCGAGCGTTTCATCGCAGTTGCACCCGGTGAAATCGACCGTGCACGTGCGCTGGCACTGATTGTTGCACGCGTCGGTATTGATGGCATTGCCGTCATCGCATGCTTCACCCGGATCAGGCAGGCCGTTCGGGCAGAGATCAGGGTCGCACTGCAGGGACGAGAGGCATTCGCTGTTGCCTGGTCCGGGTTCACTGAGACACATCCCATCGCTACAAACCGAGTGAAACAACGTGCACTCGGACCCCGTACACTGATCAAGAGCAGGCCCAGGAATGACAATACAACTCTGCGTGAACGGGTTGCACTGGCGGTGCGTGCACAGCGGATCCGCGGGGTCACAGCAATCGGCGTCAACGGCGCACGTGTTCATGCCGGGACCCTGCACGATCGCGCATGCTTGATTGCGGCATTCCATGTGCTGATTCGTCTCACAGTCCTCATGCCGCAGGCATGTGTTCGTACCGATGCCAAGCACGACCTCGCACTTGCGATTCACAGTGTCGCAGGCCAAGTGAGGGATGCACGCCGGAACGTCGGCGCAATCGCCGCACAGGCACGACTCGGTCGCTTCGCACGCGGGATTGCTCGGATTGCAGACGTTGCAACGCGCCTCCTCAAAACAGTCGCCGCACTGGCACGGCTCGTTCGGATCACACGTGTTGTTGGGGGTGCACTCGATCTCGCAATCTTCGGGCACTTGGCAGGTATCCGGTCCGTCGCCCGGCTGGATCGCACATTGGAAATTCTCGCACGAGAAGTGGTACGCCTCGCACTGGACGCTCGCGGAACACTGCGGCAAGCCTGGTCCAGGAACGTCGCCGCACGTCTCGCCGAGGAAATCGCACTGGTTATGCCGACACAAGGGATCGGCAGGATCACAACAATCGGCACCCGTTTCGCACTGATTCATGCCCGGCCCCTGGATGACGGTGCACGCACCGACGCCCGTGCAACCGAGATGCTCGGTGACCATACAATGGGCATCGGTCGTGCATCCGTTGATGCCAGGACCGAGAGCGAGAACGCATTGTTCGTTTACACATTCTGTATGAACAGGATCGATCACGACCTCCTTACACTGAGCAGTGCACAATGAGCCTGGCTGTCCATTCTGCGCACCCAGATCGCATTCTTCTGGGATACCGCTCACCGTGTCGATCTGACCGTTGCCGCAGTACGTGCATCGCACGGTGCAATGTCCGGGCGTGCCGTTTAGCAGTTGCCCTTCGTCGCATTCTTCTGATTGCGAGCACGTGATGACCGGCGGCACATCGACGCACGGGGTCACGGGCACATCGCCAAACAGGAAGACGGTCACGCTATCGCTGTACGTCGCGTGCGGCATCGACAAATCCGTCCTGCCGTCTTCGTTGTAATCGGCGGATTCGAGATCACCGGCGTAGAAAATATGCGTATCGTAGTAAAACGGCGCGCCGGGCGGATACGGATGAGTTGAACGCGGAGCGTCCCACGTCACGAACGGCACGCCCGGCTGGAACGTTCCGTCGCCATTCCCCTTGGCATACCAAAGACGCTTCATCGCCCCCTCATTCCCCTGGTTCAATCCGTACACGACATCCGGAATGCCGTCATTGGACGGATCAGCCACCGCGAAGAGATACGGCTTAAACTGCAAGGGCAGGACCGCCGTACCGGCGATACCGCCATTGCCGTCATTCGTCAGTACGACCGCTTCGGTGTTATTGGACGATAGAACGATATCCGGATCGCCGTCCCCGTTCATGTCTTCCAAGATCATTTTATGCGTGTGAGGATTCGCCTGACGCCGATACAACTCGACCGATGCATCAAAGAAACCGCCGCCGCTATTGCGGTACATACGCACCGTATACCCTTCTTCCCACGATCTCGTTCCCACGACGTCAACGTCGCCGTCTCCATCCATGTCCGCAAAACGCGTCGTGTCGCCAGATGAACCAATGTCGTCGAACATCGGTTCATACGGCTGGAACGCGCTGCCGGGTAAGCCGTAGGCAACGAACCTCCGCGGCGATCCCTGCGCGTACGGCACCTCATATCCCAACATGAAAAGATCGGGATCGCCGTCTCCATTGAGATCCTCATGCAGCACCCGCTCGGGTGCGAAATTCGAAAAGAGCAACGTTCGCGTGAACGTCAGGTTGTTGTTCGTGAGGAGAAAGATGTCAGGATACTTATGAGCGATAATATCCATATCTCCGTCCTGGTCGACGTCGATCACGTCGAAACCCCGTCCTCCATCGCTATTGCTCCGCTCGAAAGCGTCGATGGGCCGCCGCGGTTGGAAGCTGCCATCGCCGTTGCCGAGGATCACGTCGATCGTCGGAAGATAGAAGCCGTATGAATCCCGCGTGCCGTCGCCCATGTGATTCAGCACCACGATATCCAGATGGCCGTCGCCATCGACATCGACTGGCATGTGATCGATCGGGAAAACCTGCACGGGCAGATTCACCAAGCTGACCTGGCTCGTGTTTGGAGGCGGGCACGTGATGCCGCCGACCGCGGTGCAAATCGGCGGCTCGACAACCCCGTTGCCGCAGAGGTTGGTACACAGTCCGCCGGAGCACTCGCCGGAAGGGCAGTCACTGTCGTTGGTACAAATGATACGACAGAGCGGATCGCACGTATCGCCGTCGAGTTGGTTACCGTCGTCGCACTGCTCCCCTGGATCATCGACGTTATTCCCGCACCGCGCGGGATCGCAAATCGGCGCCGTGGCCAACTGCGCGGGAAGGAAAGAAGAATCGTCACGGAAAAACCACGCGCCACCGCCCACCGCAAGCGCCGCCGCGAAGATCGCCGCAAGACGCCTGCCGGAAATGCGCGACGGGGAAAGCATCATGCTGCCATGCATCGTACGCAGGGGCTCATGGAGAAGGAAGGGCGCAAATCTCCGGAGCGCAGCGATCGTCGCAGCCGTCCCCCGCGTTGGCGTTGCCGTCGTCGCACGACTCGCCGATCGCGGAGTCGATCACGTTGTTGCCGCAGCGCAGAAGCATGCATGCGGACGAACACGTCGCATCGCCGATGTTGCCGGCCCTCACCACCACTTCGAGCGCATCGATAGCGATTCGTGAAGTGGAAGGCGCTGACTGGGGCCAATCAATCGCTCCAACTTCCGTCATCTGCCTCCCCGTCGAGGCATGGTACAGGGCAAACTGCAACTGCGTCGGACCTCCACCTCGTGCATCTTGCACGAAGAGAACGGCCTGATTGAGATCAGCGACCGGTATGAGCATGTTCGGATACGTCTCTTCAAGAATCGGCAATGACACCTCGTGCACTTCCCAATCCGCCCCGACGCCGGTGAAATCGACGCCGAC
>CAZZDD010000073.1:0-12775 GCA_964652185.1 uncultured Candidatus Peribacteria bacterium
GCTGCCCGATCGAGGTGTTCGCGGCCTCCCCCAGTTCCAGCAGGAGCGCCCCCTCGATACCGGAGACTACGGCTGCCGGCTTGGGCTTCGCGCGGCGTCCGGCGATCGCGACCACGTTGGCCGCCTCCACCATCTCGGCGTCGTCGGCCTTGCGCTTCTGGGCGCGGTTCCAGCGAACGCGACAGGTCGTCGAGGCGAACCGACCGTCACTGCGCCGAGGGGTGAACTCGGCTCCGCACCCGCACGCGCAGGTTTTCACGGCCATCACCCCCTGCGGCGTTACGCGTAACGCAACGGAACGTCTCTAAGTCGCTGGCTAGTTGGTCAGCCCGACCCCACCCCCCGAACTTCCGACCCCCCCTCCCCTGGAGGGTGCGCCGCGAGCCCGACGCTGGCCGCTGGCGGGCGATCTCGGCCCGGCTCAGCCCCAGTCCCTGCTCGCCCTCGGTTCGCGCTTCAGCGACTCGCGGACCTTCACCCCGTCGCGGATGTTGCAGCCCGGGCACCATGGCGCCTTCGGTCCGTGCTCGCCGCCCTTGGCTACCGCCACCTTGTGGCCGAGGTGCCACTGCATCCCGGGCAGGATCACCACCCGGCACCGGCCGGCGTGCTTGCCGCAGGATCCGCGGCAGTGGCAGCGGACTCCGCCGGTGAGGTCGATCTCGCCCTGCCAGTCGGCCCGCTGCTGCTGGTGCTCCCAGCCGTACGGGTTGCCCACGTCGCCCCCTCGGGTCCGGTGCCCTGCGTCCGGGTCGGGTTCCTCAGTGAGTGGCTCGCCGTCGGCCAGGTGGTGGTTGTGGCTCGGCGCGGCTCCGGTCCCGAGGGGGCTGGGGCTTCCCGTGTGCGGGCCGTCGAACACCGCTGCGGGACGTGCGAAGGACCCGCCTTCTCCGGATCTGGAGACACGGGTCCCATGTGCATTCTTCGCGATCTGCGGGCCTTTCGCAAGTCCCCCGGTACTTCGGGCGTGTCATGGGCTGCGAGTCCGTCAGGCGCCAACCTCGCGCCGCCGAGGGGCATCCTCGCGTTGGTCGTCCCCGCCAGAACCACAGCGGGGTAACTACCGTGGCGTGGTTCCGGTTCTGCGAAGCTCGACCAGATCGCGCCGGGCGTAGAGCCGGGGCCGGGTGTCGTTCAGCGGCAGCAGGTGGCCGCGCGCGATCCACGCCCTGATCGTCGGCATCGGGATGTCGAGGTCGTCGGCCAGCTCGCGCACCGTCCCGGTCGCGGAGTGGTCGGGCCCGCTGAGGTCGACCCCGAGCTGGGCCAGCCCCTCGACGATGTCGCGCACCTCGGCGGCCAGCTGCTCGCTGCCCGGCTGGTCCGCGATCCAGTCCAGGTGTCGCCGCAGCCACCCGGCCGCCGTCGTCACCGTGCTGCGCCCGTCGAGGACCGGGTCGACGTGCTCGACCCCGGCGTCGAGCATGTCGGCCTCGTAGGCCACCAGCCAGGACTCCAGGGTCGGCAGGATGCCGAGACGCCTAGCGCCCATCCGGCGGGCGAGGTCGGCCAGCCCGGCGGGGTCGAGGGCGGGCTCGATCCGGTCGGAGTCGACGGTGGTCCGGTCGGCCTTGTGCCGGGTGTCGGCCAGGTCGATCACGTCGAAGCGGGTCACGTAGCGCACCGCCGAGTCGTGCGGGTCGCGGTCGCCGCGGGCCAGCAGCGCGAGGTAGTTCCGCTCCAGCAGTTCGGCCAGCGCCGGCAGGTCGGCGAGGTCGCGCTCCAGCTGCAGCCGGGTCGCGAGGTCGAGCCACTGGGCGCTGGTGGTCGCCGGGGTCGGGTCGAATGCGGGCGTCATGCTGCATTCATTTCGCGCGCGCGTTCTGTACTTTCTTTTCTTACTTGAGTTGATCCCTTAACCACTGAATAGATGGGGTACGGGTATCGGAGACAAGGCCCCCCTTGGGGGGCCGCGTCAGCGGGGGGCGTCTTGGCTACGTCTACGTCTACGTCTACGTCTACGTCTACGTCTACGTCTAGCGTTGCCGATGGCCACGCTAGAACCCCCGCTCTAGCGGTCGCTATAGCGTGCGCTAGAGCGATCATGAAGCCTGGTCCCCTCGGCAGAGTGGGCAGTCGGCGTCGGGGTCCTTATGTTTGCGGTGGTTGGTCTTCATCGCCCCTAGTCGCTTCGCCTCTTTTGCCTCGGCGATCTCGGCCTGGGTGTGGTTCCAGTTGATGTAGCCGGGCACCAGCCAGTGGTCTCCCTTGTCCTCCCACAGCCCGACCTTGACGAGTTTTCTCGCGTGGGCTTTCAGGTCGCCGTCGATGCCAACCCCGAAGACTTCGAGGTCGAACTTGTAGAGAACCCCGTCCCTCTTGGTCGCCTTGACGTGCTCGTTGCCACGTCGGAACAGCAGTTCTGGCAGGCATCCGGCCTGCCGGATCTGGGGGTGTGAGCGAGTGTTTACGTCGCTGGGAACGAACTCGCCGGGGATTCTTCGGGCCATTATTCCTGCACCTCTTCGGCGTCCATGAAGGCCTTTGCGGCGGCCTGCAAATCGCGCAGCTTGTTCCACGCCACGCCGCAGAAGTAGCGGAAGCGGTCGTCGCAGTTGCGCTTGCCCATGGCTACGGCGATGGCCTCATCGATGTCGTCGAACGTGAGGCCCGAGTCGAGCATGGACAGGACGGTGGCGGGGGCCGTTGACGGCATGGGCACAGAGCTGCCGTTGGGGTACGTGTACGCAGCCCACCGCTCCGTGAAGCGGCGCGCCCGGTCAGCCTCCTCCTGACGACGGAATGCGGCGAACTCCTGAGCCTTGCGCATCGCCCGAGCCCACCTGATGGCGTCCTCGCTCACCTCATCCACGAGTGCCGCGTCGGGGGCGCTGGATGACTTGCCGGCGTTGCAGTCCCGGCAGCAGGCGACCAGGTTGGAAGGATCATCGGTGCCGCCGAGGGTCACAGGTACAACGTGGTCGATCGTCAGGGGGTTATCCGTCGAGTGGCAGTAGCGGCACGTGTGGTTGTCGCGCCTGAGCACCTCGAATCGGGTACGCTTCGACACAGCCATTAGGACTCCAATCCAGTCGTGATGGTCAGGCCTCGGCCGGTGCTTCCAACACCCGCCGGGGCCGTTCTCATCATAGGGCCGACAAGGGACAATGCCGGGTTTCGCCGCGCCATTAGGCGGTCTCCTCGAACAGTGCGACCTCGACGGGCTGGGGCCGCGCGGGGTCTTCGGCGGTCAGGTAGCAGGGGTGGATGCCGGGCAGCGGGGTGTCGAGCTGGAGCGCCCCGTCGCTGCGGAGCCGGACGTCGAGCCACCACCAGCCGGGGCTGTGGGCTTCCCGCTTGCCGTAGTAGCGGCCGGTGACGGTGACGCGGGGGGCGTCGAAGTCGGCGCCGGGCTGTTGCAGGCCGGGGATGCGGACCTGCTTGCCGTCGTGGCGTTTGGTGAGGTCGGCGACGGTGGTGACGGTGCGGGGCTTCATGCTGGCCTACCCGGGGGGCGGCACCCGAACAGGTGCGCGAGTCCGCAGCGGGGGCAGTGGCGGCGGCTGGCGGGGTGCTGGTGGCCGCACTCGGGGCAGTGGGCGATGGGGATGCCGGTCGGGGTGGTGGTCATCGACCCTCCTCCTTGGCCTTGCGCCGGGCCGTGATCTCATCACTGAGGTAGGCCGCGACCATGGCGTCATACTCGTCCCGGTGTGCAGCGACAAGCCTCGACAGAGAGAGCAACTCGGCCCGGGTCTGCTCAAAGGCGGCGTCGCGTCCCCAGACGTGTCGGCTGTAGTCGTGGACCACCTGCACCGGGTTCGCGTCCCACGCCTCCGGGCGCTCGATCCGCCCCTGCTGGGAGATGCATGTTTGGCAGAACAGCAGGGCGGCGCGGGTCCGGCCGACCTGCTCGATCAGCTTCCGGCCATCATCGAACGAGACCCACGCCCCCACGTCAGCCAACGGCCGCCCGCAGATCGTGCGGCGGTCGGATGCCCACGGCGGCGCGTACCGCTCCAGATTACGGGGTGGGCCATCGAGAAGGTCATCCAGTGCGCTCACGCTCTCCTCCTGTTGGCTCGTGTGGTGGTGGTCATAGTTCGATCCATCCCGCCCGCCAGACGGTCGAGCTGCAGCAGCCGTGCCGCCCCAGCGGCCGGTGCTCGGCGATCGCCTCCAGCTGCCGCTGCTGCTGGGCGGTCTTGCAGCCGGCGCACATCAGGTGTTGGTGGCGGCAGGGTCGGTAGATCACGGTCCAGGTGGCCGCCGCCCGGCCGCAGAAGTCGCAGAGGGGTGCGGTGTCGAGGTTGGCGAGTTCGACCCGTTCGGCGAGGTGGAGCGCGGCGTGGGCCCGTAGGGGCTCGTCGGCGGTCATGCCAGCCCGCCGAACAGGTCAGGCTGCGTGGGCTCCTCGGCGGCGACTAGCGCCCATGGTCCGTGGTTGACGCTGACCCACTGCCGCTCGGTGCTGGGCTCGTACATGGTCCGCTCGGTCGGCAGGAACTCACCGTCAGTGATGAGGGTGCCGCCCTTCCACTGGCCGTAGGCCTCGATTGCCGAACCGTCACAGCGGGTGCCAACCAGGCGGACGCTGCCGCTGTTCAACTTGACCTCGTGCATCTGGATGGGGTCGCGGTGGCGGACAGGCTTGCCGTCGATGCGGCAGTCGTGGAGTAGGTGGAGGAGCACGGCGGAGTCCTTCGATCGGTCAGCGGTCGGCGTGGTGTTCGTGCATGGCCTCCCAGTGGCGGAAGGCGGCGTCGGGGCTGCTGAACCCGGCGTGGCAGGCGCGGCACACGTAGGTGGTGTCGCGGGGTCTCTGGCGGACCGCCCAGCCGACCAGGATGACGAGGGCGGCCCAGAGGGTGAGGGCGACGGCGAGGGTCATGGCCGGGTGTCCTCGGGCAGCAGCTCGTCGGGGAAGTTCCACAGCCCGAGCGCGCCCCGGTACGGGATCGGCTCGGGGAACGGGCGCGGGTCGGTGAGGACGAGGTGTTGATGCCCCGGCATTCCCCACGGCGACACGCACCCGTTGCAGCCGATGGCCGTGGCCGCATGGGCGTCGACCAGATCTACGACGCCCAGCGCCACTCCGAGGCTGGACGGGTGCTCGATCAGCGGCAGGTAGCCAGAGACCCGGCGGATGAAGTCGCGCCCCGGGTCCATGCTCCCGATGGGCTTCTTGCTGGCGTGGATGACGAGCGGCCCGCGGTAGCTGCCCGCGATGTTGCGGGAGCGGTTCTCGACATCCTTGCCCGCGCGCATGATCGCCCACGCCCACGGCTGGCGAACGGTGATGGCCTTCACTGGAGTCCTCCGATCCAGGCGAGTAGGAGCACGACGGCGGCGATGGTGGCGCCGGCGGCGAGGATCAGGCCGAGCGCGAACCAGTCGGGGTGTAGGCCGGACATCAGAACGGCACCTCCTGGTTCTTGATCCGTTCAGCCTCGGCGGCGAGCGCGTCGTCCAGTTGGTCGGGATGGGCCTTGAAGTAGTCCCACTCGGCCATCGGCAGCCGTTCACACGTGCCGTCGCAGTCCTGCATCTCGCCCGTCGCGTAGTAGCAGGACTCGCACGGTTGGGGCTCCTGCTGCTGCTGACACCACGCGTCATACTCGGCTTGGTAGGCGCGGGTCTCCTCCTCGCAGCAGGAGCAGGGGTAGTGCTCGCGCACGCGGGGGTGAACCTCGCAGTAGCCACGCCGCAGCGGGCGTCCGTAGATGTCCCAGCTCATCACGCACCTGCCTTGGCTTTGATGTCGGCGATGGCCTGCGCGGTCGGGCAGGGCCAGTCGGCGCTACACCCTCGGCAGAACTGAACCTCGTCCCAGTGGTCGTCGCCCTGAGCATCGCGGCGCAGGTAGACGGTCCTCTTCATCGAGTGCAGCGCCTCGATGGGTGCGAGGGTGGCGGCCACGATCACCGGCAGGGCGGCAGCGGTGTCCTCCATCCACGACCTGCGCTGGATCGTCTTGAGCCGGTCGAAGTTGTCGAGGTCGGTCCTGTTGTGATGCTGGGCCCTCGCCGCCTGCTCGGTCACGGCTTCCCGGTCGAAGTCAGCCATGGCGCGCCTCGCTCACCGGGATGGGGCCGATCTCGCCGTCCGCGATGGCCTCCACGAGCGCCCCGGCCTCGGGCCAGTGGTTGCTGCGCAGGTAGGCGGCGACGGCGTACAGGACGTCCTGCTCGGTGCGGCCGGGCCACAGGGCCAGCACGGCGTCGGCGATCCGTACCGCAGTGGGGCAAGGTGCGCCGACCGCGGCTATACCATCGGCGCTGAGGTCGTCGTGCACGATGCAGTAGCCAACCTCCGGGTGATGGCAGGGAACCGAGCCGTCACACGACGGGCACTCTGGAATGTCGGTGTCCATCTCGCAGCCGAGGATCTTCATGGCGAGCCGCGCCACGTCCTCCCGGCTCGGCTGCACCCGCTGGGGCTCGTCGGGGCGGTGGCATTGCGGGCAGAAGTTGCCGCCGGTGGCGGGATGGGTCTGGTTCATTGCTGTGTCCTTTCGACGGGTGGAAGTCGTTCGCCCCGGCCCGCCCGCGCCTTCCCCTGCAGCGGACGGGCCAGAGCCAGCGGCCCCTAGTCGCTGGGTGGCAGCTGGCCGCGCAACCCCTCGATGGCGGCCAGCTGGGGCTTTGGGAGGGCGAGCGCGGACGGATCGCCCAGGAGGTGGAGACCGACCTGGCGCAGCCACAGCGCGTCGGCCCGGTCGTGGTCGGTGATCGCCTGCCCGGTGTGCTCGAACCACGCCGCGCACATCGCCGCCTTGTCGGCGTTGCCGTTGCCGGTGGCGAACTTCTTCAGGGTCTTGGGCGGGACTTCGATGAGCGTCGCGCCTCGGCTGACGACCGTGGCGGCGAGAATCCACCACAGGCCACCGAGGACGTGGTGCCACGCCTGCGCCCCGCGACCGAGCGCCGGACCCTCCATGACCACCAGCGCCCCGGCTGGGGTGTGCTGGGCGACCCGGTCGGCGATGGCACGCATCCGCAGCAGCTGCCCGCGCAGGGTGCCGGCCTTGCCGGTGAGCACCTTCTCCGACTCGCCCGAGTAGGCCAGTCCGGTGCCGGTCAAGGAAGGGTCGATGCCGACCACGGGGCGGGTGGTCATCGCGGCTGCCTCGCCGTCCAAGCGGCCACTCGGCACGCCCGCGAGCAGTACTTGGCGCGCGCCGAGGTGGTCTCGAACCGCTTGCCGCATCGGCAGTGAACCACGCGGGGGCCCCGGTCGCGGTAGGCGGCGCTGGCTGCGGCGACCATCTGCCTGCCCACCAGCCCGCCGTAGATCGTGCCGTAGCCCGCCCGGGCCGCCGGGTCGTCCAGTCCGTAGACCAGGCACTCCCGGCGGACGGGGCAGGTGTTGCAGGTGCCGACCTGGTCGAGCCAGTCGAGCTCGGTAAACCCGACGATGCCCCGGCAGGCGGCCTGCTCCATCCACTCGGTGCTCGCGTAGGTGGCGACGGTCATGGCTGGACCTCGGTGGGGAGGTCGTAGACGGCAGCCACCCGGCCGTAGGTCTCCGCAACCTCGAAGGCCTTCTCGATAGGGAGCAGGTTGGTGCGCACGAATGACGGGCCGGCGATGACCACGTACCCGATCGGCTCCCCCACTGCTGGCCCGGCGATCCGCTCGACGCTGAGGTCGACGGTGCGCTCGGTGCTGGCCTGCTCCTTGATCGCGGCGACCAGCTCGGCGAGCGAGTCGGCGAGGCGCTGCAGCTGCTCGTTGGCGATGTCGCGTTGCCGGATCTCGAGGTCACTCATCGCCGTCGCCCTCCAGCACCCCGAACGGCAGCGGGGCACGGTTGAGCCGGGCCTCCCCGGCCTTCACCATGGCCTCGCGGACCTCGGCGGGGGTGTCCTCGGTCAGCCAGCCCTCGGCCCGGCGGACCTGGATCGTGGGAACGTGGATGTTCTTGTCCACCACGTAGCGCACGTCCTTCACGTCGAACGTGATGATGGCGGTGATGGTCTGGCCCTCGGGGTCCTTGGTGAGGGCGTCGGCGAGCCGGTCGAGACCGTTGGTCTCGGTCTCGCCGGGGAGTGCGGATGACAACTTCAGGACGTCGGACATGAGCGGGTTCCTTTCGACGGGTTGGGTTGCTCAGAACAGGGACGCGGACTCGTCGCGGGTGCGCTTGGCGGCACTCGGCGGGCAGTCGGCGTAGTGGTTCCGGTAGACGTTGAAGCCGGGCTTCGGGGTCTCACCGGGGTGGAGCTGGTAGCCGGCGGCGAGCCTGCTGCCCAGCGGTCGGGCCGCGATGTTGCCGGTGCGCGGCATCGGGACGGCCTCGACGGGGATGCGCTTGCCGCTGGCCATGTCGACCCAGCGGAGGGTGGCCATGCAGCGGGGGCAGACGGACGGGCCGGGGACGGGGCGGTTCATCGGAGGACCTCGGCGTCCAGTCGCTCGACGGAGGCGATCGCGCTGGCATCCCAGATGCAACCGGAGGCGCAATCCCAGCCGTAGTACCAGAGCATTCCGAGCCGGTGGCCCCACTGGTACGGGGCGATGATGATGCCCTGGTACTTGGCCGCGACGAGCGCCCAGTCGATCAGGCCTAGGTCGCCGCCGTCGCCATACTCGATGTCGAACCCAACCAGCGATTCGACCGTGGAGAGAGTCAGGATGTTGGCCGACGAGGCCAAGGTGACCCGGTAGCGGTGCTGTGCTTTGGTGTCACGGAAGTTCTCATCGGCGCACCACTCCGGCCAGTCCCTCGGTCCGTCGACGGACACCCATAGACCGCGGGGCTTCATCTTGTCGCGCAGGTCTTGCTTGACCGTCCGGGGCGTCAGCGTCTCGGCGTCGGTGAAGTGGGAGAGGTTCATATCGACCTCGCCTCCCCGTCCTGCCCGAGCAGGTCCGGCAGGTCGCCGTCGTCGTCGGGGTCGGTCAGCGGGCGGGGCCCGGCGGGCAGGCTCGAATCGAACGCCTTCCGGGTCGCGTACTCGGCCTCAACCGAGACGTTCGAGCAGTCCGGGCAGGGCCGCGCACCGAGCGGCGGGCGCTTCGGCTGCCGCTCCCCGCGCTCGGGGATGGGCTGCCCGCAGAGGGCGACCGGGGAGCCGGAGCAGGCGACGTGCCAGACGCGACCCTTGGGGAGGCGGAAGAACAGCAGATGGCTAGCCATCGAGGTTCGCCCCCTCGGTGAGCCGCTGCCCGCTGAGCAGTGCGGTGATGTCGGTCAGCGCGATGAAGTCCTCGGAGCTGACGCGCAGGCACCTCATGGCGGCGATTGAGATCGCTCCGGACATGGCCTGTACCGACTCGCCCCTCTCCAGGTGACCGATCGCGGTGCGGTAGTGAACCAGGCACACCCGCAGGAAGTGGCGCAGGGGCTCGCCCTCGGCAAGCGCGTCGACCACCGGGGTGATCAACTCGACCCGCTTCTGGATCGCGGTCAGGGCGACGTCGGTGGAGATGTAGGTGGTCTCAGCCATTGCCGACCACCGCCGCCAACTCCCGCGCGATCGCGACGCAGGCAGGGCAGGCGATCCCGCGGAGGATGCCCCGGGCCTGCTCGGTGGAGACCTCGACCGTGATGGCATGCTGCTCGGCGAGCTGGCCGCACAGGGTCAAGGTGTCGCCGTCGATGATCGCGTGAGCCGCACCGTCAGCCCGGGCTGCTGCCCACTGGGTGAGGGCCATCTCACTCGCCCCCGCCCTGGTTCAGCGCCTCCAGCTGCTCGCGGTTGCGCATCCGCTCCAGCACCTTCAGCACCTTGCGGCGCTCGTCGGCGTCGAGGTCGTTGGTCGACTCCACCGGGTGGCCGACGATCAGGCCCGTGTACCAGATGCGCTCCTCGCGGTCGACCGGCTTGCCCAGCAGCCGCTCGAAGTGCATCTGGATCGTGGTCACCACCCCGTCCCGGGCGGCGCTCCTGGCCGCGTTCAGCGGGGTGACCGTGGCGGACTCGTCGTTCTCCGGGGCATCCTCGACCGCCTCGGCGTCGAGGGCGGGCTCCGGGGTGGGCTCGGGCACCGGCTGGGTCGCGCGGCCGCGAGGGCTCAGCGGGGGCTTCTTGCGCGCGGGAGCGGCCGGAGGCTGTTGCTCCGAACCGGCCGCCCCCGCCTCCGGACCCTCACCCTTGCCCAAGGGCGCGGCGCCCCCCGACGCCGCCGGTCCGGACTCAACCGCCGGAGGCGCGGGGGTTGCGCCCTGGCGGGAGACCTGAGTGGTGGTGCTGGGCAGCTGGGCCGGCATCTCCCCCGGCTCCAGTTCGCCGAGGTCCTCCAGCTCCTCGATCGAGCGCAGCCCGGAGATCACATCGGCGAACACCATCCGGGCCAGCCGGGTCGTGGCCCGGGCCAGCAGCATGTCGGCCGGGCGGGTGCCGTAGTTCGGGTTCCGCTTCACGTCCCCGGCCCGGGCCGCCTCCTCGATGGTGTAGCTCGCCGAGGTCCAGTCCGACCAGCCCGAGCGCCGGCCGCGGATCACGCAGCGGCCGGAGTCGGAATGGGTGACCTGCAGCTCGTGCCCGGCCCGCAGGATCAGCGCGCGCATCAGCTCGGCGGAGATCCCGACCCGGCCGCTGATGACGTGCATCTGGCTGATCCCGACGAACGGCGGGACGCCGAGGTCGCTGGAGCGGATGAAGGCGGCGAGTACGTCCTCGCGCTTGCCCTTCAGGGCGGCGGGGATCATCGAGGAGTTGTAGGTGAGTTCGGTGAGCCGGATGGCCGGCTCGAGGCGGGCGATCCAGGCGTCCACCTCGGGGTTGAGCATCGCCGGCACCTGCGCCGGGCGGTCGTAGCGTTCGATCTCGGTCACGACGGTTGACCTCTCAGGGTTCAGGAGTTGCGGAGCCGGTTGATTTCGGCGGTGACGTACTCGGTGATGAGCCGCTCGGCGCGGGCGTAGTCGGTGAGCGCGATGGCCGACTCGATGCCGAAGCGGGCTTGGATGCGCTCGATCTCGACCCAGACGCCGGCCATCAGACCAGCACCCCCGCGGGCGCGTCCTCGGGGTAGAGGGGCTTGCCGATCGGCTTGTCGTAGGTCGGCTCGTCGCGGTGCTCCCAGCCGGTGCGCTTGGTCCAGGTCTCGAAGATCTCCAGCATGTGGAGGAATGCCTCGAAGATGGACGGGTCGAGCTTCACCGGCACCATCTCGACCGCGTCGTCCAGGACGTGCGCGACCAGCAGGGAGTCGATGGCCGGCAGCGGAGCCTCGGACCACTCGATCGACTTGCCCCCGCGGGGGCCGGTGACCTCGGTGGAGACCAGCCGCAGGTCGCAGTTGGCGTAGGCGTTCAGCTGCAGCGCAACCTCGTCGTAGACCCCCTTGCCGGTCTTGATGTCCATCAGCGCCGTGCCGAAGCGGTCACTGCGGGCGATCAGGTCGAAGGTGCCGCCGTAGGCCCACTCGGTGTGGCACACCGGGGTCTCGGTGGCGACCGTCTCCAGACCCCAGTCATCGAGGAACTTGGCGTAGGCCTGCACCTGCGAGCGGATCTCCAGCGGCACCTCGACGGTCTCGCCGTTGGCCAGCCGCTCGCCGAGCGCGTGGATGCGGTTGCCCTTCACCACGGCCTTGCGGTTGGTGTTGTAGCGGGCCTTCTCCAGCGCCTGAATCCGGTCGCCGCTGCGCATCCCGCTGAGCTGCTCCCAGTTCTCATCGGCGTAGATGGCGGTCTCCCGGGCCGCCCAGTTGACCAGGGCGGGCTTGTCGAGGATGCCGATGACGGTGGTCACGCCGGGGATGCGGCGGCCGTCGAGAGCGTATGAGTGGGAGGTCCCCACGTTCTTGCGGACGAAGCGGGGCATCAGTCGTCCACCCCCTGCAGGATCGCGTCGCGGATGCCGACGGCGACGATCCAGACGGACAGGCCGAGCACGACGACGGCGAGGGCCTGGGTGATGACGGTCGCGGCGGTCCAGTTCACTGGTTCACCGCCTCCGCCTTGGCCAGCTCGCGGACGGTGGCCTCGTCGAAGACGTAGGCGCCGCGCGGGCCGGGGAGCTTCATCTCGTGCGGGATCTCGCCGGCGTCGGCCTTACGGTGGACGGTGCGGACGGAGACGCCGAGGATCTGGGCCGCTTCTGCGGTGGTGATCTTGGACATGTGCCAAAGCTTGGACGTGTGACGCAGGTTCGTCAAGTCCTTAAGCTGACTGGGCGTGTCGCAGGTTGGTCAGGTTGGTGCATCCCGAACTCTTGACCAACGTTGGTCACGCGGATAGCCTCTCCACCATGACAGCCGAGCGCTACTACGAGTTCTCCATCGGGGACCGCATCCGTGCGGCCCGGGTGGGGAGTGGGATGGACCAGGCCGCGCTGGCCGAGGCCACCGACCTCAGCCGCACGACGATCAGCAACTACGAGTCCGGGCAGACCACTCGGGTGCCGAAGGGTTCGGTCCGCCGGATCGCATGGGCAACCGGGTACAGCTTCGACTGGTTGCTGACCGGCAATGTTCCTCCGACTTCGGGACACACTCGAACAGGTGTTTGGACGCCTCGGCTGGTGGCGGCGTGATGTCCGGCGACATCGAGCGCCTGCAGCGTGAGTTCGGCCAGTGGAACGACGTCCGGGTGTTGTGCGAGGAGAACGGCCTGCCGGTCCCCGAGCGCGTGACCGAGGCGCTGGCGGTCATCCAGGCCGCGCTCGACGAACTCAAGGCCCGTCACCCGGTCGGGTGACCGATGGACACAGAACTCTCAACCTGCGCTCCAATGTCCGCCGTGGCTAGGACTCTAACCTTGGTCGCAACAAATGAGAGCGTTCCACCATCAGGAGGCATGAGAGCCGTTAATCGACAGTCGGCGCGTGACATCGCCGACTACGCCACGACGCAGACCGTCGCCGGCAAACCCGAACGAACCG
>CAZZDD010000074.1:0-12570 GCA_964652185.1 uncultured Candidatus Peribacteria bacterium
GCCGGAGAGCGCCTCGACCGTGGTCGGGATCGGCTCTTCCTCGTCGTCGGTCAAGTCCCAACTGACCAGCAGCTCCGCGAGCGGGGCCAGCAGCGCGCCGCTGATCGAGCCGTCCTTCTCGGCCTGCTGCACCTGCTCCATGAGGCGCGGCGTCATCCTCGATGGGCGGTAGGTGACCTTCAGTTCCTCGTCCTGCCCGAGCGGGACGGTCAGCTTGGTCTTGTCGTTGGCGATGGCGCTGAGCTTCGGCATGGGGGTGCCTCCGTGAGTGCGGGCGTGTGCGTTGTACGCGTCGATCAGGACGTGCTGCGATTGGATGAGCGCGGCGGTGTGCGCGACCGGGGCCGGCGCGGGGATGGGGCGGTGCATGGCGAGCTGCCGCCGCACCTCGGCCTCCCGGTGGCTACGCAGCGCCTCCAGACGGGCTACCTGGGCCTCGAGGTCGGCCGGCGGTGCGGTGACGCTGGCGTCCTGGCCGCTCATGCCGCCGTCCCCCCTTCAGACTTCGGGCGCCGGCCCACGACCGGGCAGGGCCGGCACCGCAGCGCGCCGTCAGCCTCGATCCAGAGCGCCGCGCGCCACTTGTGGCAGGACGGGCAGCGAACGTCGGAACTGGCGTACCGCACGACTTCGGGCTGCATCGGTGGCGTGTCGTCGTCAATGAGGTCCGATTGTGCCCTACTTTGTGGCTCAGGTGGGGCTACGGTCGTCGCCATAGTGGTTGCCTCCTGGCTAGTTGCGGTGTGCGCCGGCGTACTGCCGTCCGGCTCGCTGCACGAGGTCGGTCCACACCCGTTCGGTATGCGCCCTGATGGCCGGGTCGCCCTGGTCGTGCGCCTGGGCGGTGTCGCAGTCGCCTTCACAGCGGGCTTCATGCTCGAAGACGGCCGCCGTAATCATCTGCGCCCTCGTCATGGGCATCAGCGGCCCCGGAATCGACGTTAGCCCCGTCGTTGAGTACCGACAGTCGATCTCGATCCGGATGGCGTCAGGCGCGATGTGGGGCAGCTTCAGCACGCGGACAGTCGCCTGCGGCCGGCGCTTCATTCCGCACCCCCGCTGACGGCCGGCAGGGTCACCTCACCGCACCCGTCGCAGCGCCAGCCGCCGCCGGGTCTCGGGTACCGTTCCAGGCTGCCGCACTGGCAGCGCCAGGCTGCCGGACCATCTTGGTGGCGCTGCGGCGCTTCCTCCACAAGGCGTAGCCGCGGCGAATCGGCCCATTCCATATCCTCGCGGCTGACGAACGCAACCGGGCGGCTTCCGGGTGCCGGACCATCTTGGGCCGGATAGGACGTATCCCCATAGGGACCATCTTGGGCCGGGACCGGCGCGGCGGCCCGGATTTCCTCGAAGAACGCCGCCCCGTACATCTTGATCGGCTGCGCCGGACCATCTTGGTGCCGGTCGCCGCCGAGGCGCGCCGTGTCCTGGTGGACCCACCCGCACCCGTCTTCTGTGCAGCTCCAGATGCGCGTGCGGTTGAGCGCGGCGTCAGGATGCTTCGGGCAGGCGATCCGCTCGCCGCCGTGCTTCGCGCGTCCGGGGTCTCGCGGCAGGCGGGCCACCGTGAGGCACATGCTGGCCTTCACCGACCCCGGACCATCTTGGTCCGCGAGCGGCAGGTTCCGCAGGCGCAGGTGTTTCTTGCCCCCCCGGTACTCTTCCTCGATCCTGAACGGCAGCACGGCGGAGGTCTCGTCGTCGTCCTGCCAGCGGCGGACCTGGTTGAGCGCCCGCGTCAGGGTGTTGTCGCCCACGCCGGCGGCCTTCGCGTCGGCCGGCACGTACAGCGGCACCAGCTCCTCGCCGCGTGTCCGTGCGCCGGCGCTCACGCTGACGAGGTGCGCGAGTCCCAACGCCTCGGCGGTCGGGACCGGGCCGCGTCGGATCAGCGTCGATTCCGCCTTGTACTCGGCGATCTGCTCCAGGAGGTTCCCGATGCGCTCGTCGCGCTCGGAGCAGCCCCGGCACGTCTCCGCGCCGTCCGAGCCGCGCACCGTGGCCGCCTGTGCCGGTGCGTCGCCGTCATCGAAGACGAGGATAGGGCCGTTGCTGTGCTGGCTGTTGCGCCCGGTGCGCTCCAGCTCGTCTACGATGCCCTGGTACCGTACTTGGGCGTCCGAGCGCCCGGCGTACTTCTGGTAGAGCGTGGCGTCGCGCTCGGCCAGTTCGTCCACCAGAAGCCGCCTGGTCGCCCCCGCGTCGTAGAGTACCCGTCCGATCTTCAGCAGCGATCCTGAGCGGTCTACGGTGCCGTCAGGTGTCAGCTTCGGCAACTCGCCGCGCCACACCTGCATGGCGAAGTCGTCTAGCAGGATGGGCGGGCCGTCCGTGTCGTCGCGGGCGACTTCGGTCCGCTGCCGTGCCCCGGTCGTGCGCAACTCGGCGCACGCCCACTCTTCGAGGTAGGGGATGTCTTCCAGCGTCGTGATGGGGGTGAGCCACTCGTACCGCCGGCCGCTGGCGTGCAGGCTCGGCGCGAGGATCGCGTTTCCCTTCGCCAGGATGTCGTACTCGCCGGGCTTGCAGATGCGCGTGGCGGGCACGCCCTCGGGCAAACGACGGTAGTAGTGCAGGTGCCCCTCACCGCCGCCCGACTGCGCCACAGGGCCGTCCTTGAGGCCCCGCCGCTTGAACTCGGCGTGCCACTCCGGAGAGTCCGGCCCGATGATGACCAGGCCGGCCATTTCCAGGCTGGTCCCGAGGTTGGCGTGCGTCCACATGTCGAACCAGCGGCGGATGGTCGCCTCATCCGTCGTGGCGTCCTTGCTGCCGTTCAGGGTGCGCGGGTGCTTACCGGGTTTGCGGCAGCCTTCTTTGCGGCAGTCGCAACCGGTTGGGGTGTTCGGGTCCGGCGTGTGCTCAGCGACGATTGGGATGCCGAGGCGCGCATACTGGAGCGCGGCCTCGGCGTGGGTCATGGCCGCCGCGCTCACAGTGCCGCCCCAGTACGCGAGTAACCGCCCGTTTCTGCTGGGGAAAGGGGTTCCAAGGGGTTACGGGACGCGTTAGAATGCCAGTAGGTCGGCTGGGATATACTCAGCATGACTGACTCCTAAAGCCCGCATCCCTTCGGCCGTCAAACTTGGGGGATCGGGCTTTTTCGTTGCTTGTCACTACGCCAGCACTGCGGTAGCCGTCTGATGGCCGGCAGTTAGTTGTCGATCACATGGGCGTGCGTCCTGGGTCAGGACGCCGGCACCGACCAGTGATTCACGGAGCAACCGCTCTGCTTGATGCCGTGGGGCGCGATCCTCGCGAACTGCGAGCCGCGTAAGCGCGATGGCCTCCGAATCGCCGAGGATGAGCGTTAGTCGCACGGCTGTCCTCCTGGGGTGTGTTCCAAGTATCTGCCCTCGTGGCAGTTACGAGCATTGGACGTACGTACACATTTTCAACGGATTTCGGCCCGGAGTTGTCGGTAGGCCTCGGCCTTGATGTGGTCGGGTGTGATGCCCTTCGCGGTGCAAGCGTTCCGGAGGGCTTCCATGCTCGCGTACCCGATGGCTTCGGCCACATCGGGGCGCTGTAGCTGTATCGGATCGGCGATGCCACGCTCACGGCAATACATGGCGAGCCGCCGCCCACGGTGCTGAATGAATGCGTCTAGTGACGCGCTTCGGGGCCACGGCTCGCGTAGCAGGCGCGCTGCGATGAGGGCGTGCCCACGCCACGCATTGAGGGCGTCGCTCTCCGTGTGCGGCTCTTCCAGTCCCACGATGGAGTCACGGACGCCGCGCTGTGGATGCCAGCGCCGCTCTGCCGCCAACGGGTGCCCAGGCCGGTACGCCTGGATCAGCCATAGTTGGAATACCTCGGGATGCCCGTCAGGGAAGCGTCGCCCGGATGCGAACGGCCACGGCGGCTCTCCGTCCATCACGATGTCCCAGTCGGTGCGGATGCCCCAATGCACAAGCATGTAACCTTGCCCGTCCGGTAGAAGATCGCCAGACAACGGCATCCGGAAGTCGAACCCCTGCCAGGCAGGTAGGCCCAGTTCCTCGGCCATCTTCCGATCGTCGTGTTCAGGCTCGAAGGGCACGCGCTACACTCTCCCCACGTCGCCCCGTGTGTCGCAGCCACTCGGGGCCGGCGGGCGGCCTGCTATGTCAGGCCGCCGTTTTTACTTTCTGGCCCTCGTTCTGCGCGTCCATTTGCTGCTGGATGAGCTTCGCGTACAGCCCGCGCGGCTTCCGCCGGGCTTGCTCCCAGTCGCGGACGCTTGAGACGCTCACGCTCAGGTGATGGGCGAAAGCCTCCTGTGTCATGCCGAGCGAGAGCCGTAGGCGGCGGATCGTCTCTGCCGTGATCTCTGCCATGCTGGCCTCCTTGTGCCCAGTATACGCCGGACGTACCCGGTGCCGTACTCCACCGGATACCCGGTGCGCTACTCGAATCTGATAGATTGTACCACATTAGGTGTTGACACAGGTACGGCAATGGTATAGAATAGAGAGTGTAAGGAAGCCCCGCCGGTGCGGACACACCGAACGGGGCAAGCCAACCGAGACCGTGGAGGGTCAAGATGGCACAGGCAATCGTAACCCCACCGATGGCGAAGAAGGCAGCCGCGCTGGCCGCGCTGGTCCCGATGATGAGCACCGGCCGCTCGAAGCAGACCGGCGAGTCGTTCGTGATCGTCCCCGGCAGCGCCGCCGGCACCGCCCACTGGGCCACCGCGTACGGCTGCACCTGCACGGGCTTCCAGCGTCGCGGCCTCTGCACTCACCAACTGGCCGTCAAGCTCGCCCAGACGCCGGCCCCCAAGCCCGCGCCGAAGCGCAAGAGCTACAGCGAGCTGTTCCCGAACGACGACTGACACTCGCTGCCGGCCCCCAGGAGGGGCCGGCACCCACACCTGGGAGGGAGCCGTGTCGATGTCCGTCTTCAGCCCGCCTGCCGAGTGGTACGAGCCGCCCGACGAAGACTGCTCCCACTGGCGTGACCGCGATGTCGTCCTCGACGACGGCAGCACCGCGTACCTCTGCCTCGACTGCGGAGAGATCAGCCCCGCCGAGTAGCCGCCCGGCCATCTGGTAACGGTTACCAGATGGCCCCCTCGCCCCGGAGTTTGAAATGACACTCGCCGAATGCATCGCCCGCCACGAGGCCGCGACTGCCAGCCCGATCCGCCGCCCCGCCGCCGTGGGGGCACTGACCGACAAGGGCGTCGCCACCGTGACCGCGATCCGCCTGCGCCGCCAGCTCGCCGCCCTCGACCCCGCAGAGCGCCGCGAGATCATCGCGGCGCTGAGCGTCGCCTGACCGCCGCTTACGGGTGCCGGCTCCCGATGAGAGCCGGCACCACCACCACCAGGAGGAAGCCCCATGATCGTGGTTTACACTCGCAGCGGCGCACCCATCGAGGTCGCCCACGGTGCCGCAGTCGTCGCCATCGACCTACCGACGCGCGGCATCGACACCCCGCCCGCCGGCCTCGCCGTGGTGGCGGCCAGCGGCGAGCGCCTGGCCGTCTTCCGTCAGTCGGAAGTGGCCGGCTACGACCTGAGCCGCGCCGGCGCACGCATTCATCCGGAGGGATCATGACCGTACCCGCGAGCGTTGCCGCCGCCGTCCAGGAGCCGCCGCGCAGCATCGGCGCCCGCGCGCTCAACGTCGATGGCATCAAGGTCGAGAACCTCGGCGCCCGCACGGCCGGCCTCGGCATGACGATGTACGGGTACACCACGGTCCGCATCAACGACCGCATACCCGCCACGGAGGTCGCCACCGTGGCGCGGCACATCCTCACGGCGCACGCCTCGGAGCCTGAGTTGATGCACTGCGACCTCAACTGCCCGCAGGCCCGCGAGTGGCTCTCAGCGACCGCCTGGCGCTAGTACGCGCGTACCCCGTCACCAGTGCCCGGCCTCAGTGCCGGGCCTTTTGCTATCCGTCTCTACGTAGAGACGGCGGCGACTTGCTAAGCGCTTAGCAAATTGATACACGTGGATCAATTGTTCCGGCACCGGGCCAGTTCCCGCCGGCGGGAGGATTCGGGGCAATTTGGCACGCGGGTGCCAATTCCTACGCGGGTAGCAAGTTCGCGCCGGCGCGAAGATGTGCCCACAGTGGCCCGCCTGACCGAAGCTCAGATTGTTTGTACGTCCAAACTTTCTCACCCGCGCGTGCGTGGGGCCGACACTGCCCACTCTGACGGGTCTGGCGCTCGCGCCGGCTGCGATCACTGAACGATCATGGCAGGCGTCATGAGCGATCAGCGCGAGACGTACCAACGCTTCAGCGTCCCCGAGGCCGCCCGCCACTACGGCGTGAGCGTCGCCACCGTGCGCCGCCGCATCCGGGACGGCTCCTACCTGGCCGAGCGCGTCGAGCGGCCACAGGGCGCCGCCTACGTCGTGCTGGTGCCCACCGATCAGGCCACCGATCACGAGACGTTACCCAGCGATCAGCAGGTAGGCACCACGGCACGTCTCAACCGATCAGCCGACGATCAGGCCGCCGCCATCGCCACGGTGATACAGGCCGCGATCCGGGAGGCCATCACGCCGCTGGTGGAGATGGTCGACCGGCATGAGCACGTCATCCGCACCCAGGCCGAGACGATCGGCACGCTACGCGCCGAACTCGCAGCCGCACGCGCCCCCGAATCGCCCACAGAAGCCCGTACAGAGCCGGCACCCGCCGAGACGCCTACGGACGCCCCCGGCCGCTTCCACGCCCTGTGGGTGCGCCTGTGGCCCGTCCTGGCGATTGTGGCGGTTGCATTGGCGCTGGCCGGCGTGCTGCTGTTCTGGCCGCGCTGACGGGCACGGCGGCTACCGCACCGGCCGCCGGGACGGCAACAGGATTGTGATAGTGCCGGCGGGGCTGACCAGGAGGGCGGCCGACATAAAGCAGATGTAGCTTCGCCACTCGGCCCCCATTCCCGGCCCGGACCGCCCGTTTCCCGCCAGACGAGCGAACGAGCGTGTGCGGATGTGCGACACGCGGCGCTCGTTGTCGCTCTGCTGCGCGCTAATCAAAAGAGGCCCGGCAGGGGTGCCTGCCGGGCCTCGGTGCGTGCGGCTAGAACTGGCTGTACCTCGGGTGATCGCGCATCGCAGTTACCTGCTCTTGTACCCGCTGTTCGCGCGGGTCGGCCGACTGCTCGATCAGCCAGGCCGACTTCATCGCCGGCCAGGCCGAGCGCCAATCGGCCTCACTGCCGCCGTTGTGCAGGAACCGCTGGTGCGCCTGGCCCTCGTAGGCCGCCAGCCGCGCCCGGCCCTCTTCGAGCAAGGTAGCTTCCTTCTCGGCGGCCCGGGCCGCGTCGCGCTCCTGGCGCTGCTTGATGCCGCGCTCCGTCTCGGCCGAGCGTGCTTGCTGCATCCGCTGGAGCTGTTCCTTCGTGACGGTCGTCTGACGCGTCCAGTGCAACGGGTCGGTCCTCGGGTCGTACAGGCCGCTCATGGTTCGTGTCTCCTTCTTCAGATCGAATACTGGCCGCTGCGCCGCATTTCCTCGCGGGTCCGTTCGACCAGACTCTGCTTATCGCCGGCGAACTGCGCCCGCAAGCGCGGCCACTCCTGAGAGAAGCCCTCCGGCGAGCCGGTCGCCTTGACCCACCGGGCCTCACACTCCAGCCGGTACGCCTCCAGCGCGGCGACGGCGTCTTCCTGCTGCTGCTTCTCGCGCTGCTCGGCTCGCTCGGCGTCGCGCCGCTGCCGGGCCTTGATGGCGCGCTCGGTCGCCTCCGACCGCTCCCGGCGCTCGCGTTCGATCTGCGACTGCGGGATGTTCGTCGGCAACGGCTGTCGCCCAATCACACTGCCGTACGGGCTGAGTCGTGTGTCCGTCATGGTGATGTCTCCTTCTCTCGTCTCAGTTCACGAATGCCGCTGGGCGCCGCTGGCGCGCGGCGATGGCGTCGTCGTGGGGTTGGCTGTGCCAGTCGCGGTACCACGCCATCTGGCACAGCGCGTACGTCAGATCGTCGTGCTCGTTCTCGCGAGCCGAATACGAGTCATGGCCGGCGGCCGAGATCGTGACGCGATAGCCTTCGAGTTCCCGGACCAGCGTCGCCGCGTGCGGCAGACCGGCGCTGATCCTGATGCGCCCCTCGGCCAGCATGATCTGGCCGGCGCTGACGAGTTCCCGTTTCGGGCAGTGGATCGTGCGCCCGCCGTCCGAGACGTTGACGCGATCACCGGCGGTCGCGGTGATCGAGACGTGCCCGATGCCGGCCTGCCAGGCGTAATCCGAGACGGCCACCCCCACGCCGCCGCAGTCCATCAGCACGGTCACGTTCAGCTCGGCCAACGGCGGGCGCCGGAGGAGTGCCCCAATCTCCGCGATGATCTGCGGGTACGGCCGGCCGCGCACTCGCTCGATGTGGCGCACCAGCAGGGGCGGCCTGGACGGGCGGATGCCGCTGATGGTGCGGGCGCGGAAGAACGCCCGCTGGCGGGCGTTCAGGGCCGATGGCGGCACCCAGGTCAGCCCGGCACCCGGCCACAGGGCCGCTTGTTCGACGCGCGGCCCGCGATCCTCCCACGCCGCGAGGGTGGGCGGCTCGCCGACCCAGACCGCTTCCTCGGCCACGAGGACGGCCGTGAAGTCCACCTGCCGGCCGAGATCGACGCTCACGATGCCCTCGTACATCAAGCCGCTCCCTGTCCCCACATCGGGGCGATGCTGTCGTCCAGCGCCGCCGCAATGTCGGCGCTGCTGAACACGGACATCTCGTTGTCGGTGAACTCGCAATCCCATTCAGCCGCGTACACCCACGGCGGCATCTCGGCCCGTTCCTGCGCCAGGAAGCTCGCCGGGATGCGCGGGCAGTCCTCGCCACGGATCGGCCCGATGCGCTCCCAGGCGTCGTCTGAGGCCGTCCACACGTCGTGGAACGTCCCGCGCTGGCCCCAAGGCGTCGAGAGCAGCACGAGCTGGCTGCGCGGGTTCGTCGCCATCATCGGCCTGAGCGCGTACAGCAAGTCATCGGGCTGGCGCGCGGCCTCGTCGCAGATGACGAGGCGCGGCCCCGAGAACCCGCGCAGCGTGGCGTCCGTGCGGCCGGGCAGCGCCAGCACCCTCGATCCGTTCTCCAGCTCCAACATCTGCTTCGACTCGGCATCGGCCGGTACCGGACGGCCGCACGCCCGATAGGCCGCGACGACCTTCCCGAACAGCTCCTGTGATTGGCGTTGCGCCGCCGCCGTGATGAGGCAGAGCGACCCCGGCTCGTGCAGGGCGACCCACAGGGCACGCAGGGCGGTCGTGGTGGACTTGCCGCTCTGACGACACGCCAGGATGATCTGGCGCTGCGCCGTGGAGCGGATGGCCTGCCGTTGCCACGGGTCGAGCGGCCCGCCCGTCGCCTGCTCCGCGAACGTCACCGGGTCGGGCACGGCCGGCGGGTTGACCAGCGCATGGGCCGATGCCTCTGCCCGTTCCAGCCGTCGCAGCATGGTCGCCCCCGTCACGCCGGGCGGCCCCGCTGGGCGAGCAGCCGCTCGACGGCCGCGAGGCGGGACTCGGTGCCGGCCGCCTCGATCAGCACCCGCTGGATCGACACGGCGTACAACGCCGCGCGGGCCACGTCCGGCTCGATGGTCCCCGCCAGGGTGTCCTGCGCCACGTCGGACACGAACTTGACGAGCGCCCTCGGCGTGTCGAGCTTCTGGCGCTTGCCCTGGAGCACCCGCAACCTCATCGCCGTGGTGCCGCCTCTCCGGCGGGCCGCATCGACCTGGGCGGCCAGCTCCGGCGTATGCGGCAGGCAGGTGCCCCGATTCGGGAGCGCGAACGACCGGCAGGCGTTGCCGGCCTTCGTCGTGGCCGTACAGGTCGCTTGTGCTTGGCTCATCGGTTCGCCTCCGCTGCGTCGGGCAACGGCCCCCCCGTCATCGCCGCCTCCCCAACGTCGCCACACCGCGCAGCATGTCCTTGCGGTGCTGCGCCCTTTCGATCTGGCGAGCAACTTCGGCGCTGCCGTTGACGTTGTTGACGGTCCAGTGGTTCACCTGGGTCGGCCCGCCACCGGACGGGGCCGCCATCGCGGAGAGGCTCGCCCCCACGGCGGCGCTGTTCCGCTGCGGCATCGGCCCCACGAGCGAACTACGGTCGATCAGGCCGGCCCCGCCGATCTTCGAGAGCGGCACGATCAGCTCCGGCTCACGCTCGGCCACCCACGCCAGTTCCTTCCTCCAGGCGATGCCCCCGTCCGCGTACCCCCGGAACTTCTGGCCGTCGAGCAGCCCCGGAATGTTGTTGACGTGGCCGTACTGGTCCTTGATGTACGCGATGCTGGCCGCCGCGTTGTGGATCGGGTCGAAGATGTCGCCCATGCCGGGGAAGGCGTAGGCGCGGAACGTTGACGGCAACGTCTGCATCAGCCCCGAGGCGTGCTCGTTGCCCACGGCGATGTCATTCACGGCTCTGGGGTTGCCGGTCGATTCCAGGTGCGCCAGCCGGCTCAGGCCCGGCAGCCAGTCGGCCCCGACCCCGGCCACGGCAGCGGCAGCCGCGAGCCACTCGTTCACCGCGCCGCTCATGCCGCTGATCCGCCCGACCAGGCGGGACACCACCTCGTCAATCGTCGGCAGCCGGCCTTCCATCCCGACGCGCAGCCCGTCCACGATGTTGCGCCCGATGTCCGCGAACACCCCCGAGGGGCTGTGGATGTTCAGCAGCTCGCGCACGAACGCCGGGATCTCGTCCACGAAGCTCGTCTGCAACCACGACCAGAAGCCGCCCAGCGCGCCGGCGATGCCGTCCCGGATGCCCTTCACGAAGCCGGCCCCGAGCTTGCCCGCCTCGGTGACGAACGCCGCCGTCTTCTCCGCAACCCAGCCGGCGACCGCCCGCATGATCGCGCCGAGCGAGGTCGGCAGCTTCGGCAGCACGTCGTCGGCCACCCACGCCAGGAACGCGCCGGCCCAGGAGAGCAGCGCCTTGCCGATGCCGGCCACCTGCTCGCCGATCCAGGCGATCAGCCGCGCCTGCAGCACCACCAGTTGCACGATCAGCTTGGGGATCATCGGGATCACCCAGGCCGTGAAGGCGTCGCCCCATTCGAGCAGCTTCGCGCCGATGGCCGGCAGCGCCGTCGTGATGATCCACCCGCCCAACTCCAGCAAGAGCTTGCCCAGTTCCACCAGCAACGGCGGGATGCGCGGGGCCACCCACGCCACTAGCTCCAGCCCCCACTGCGCGAGCGTGGTCACGATGCGCGGCAGCGCGGTCCCCAGGAGCCAGCCCGTCAGGCTCGCCAGCAGGACGCCCAGTTGGCGTAGGAGGTCCGGGATCTTCGGCCCGACCCACTCCACGAACGCCGCCGCCCACTCTGCCAGCTTGCCGATGATGCCGATTTGGGCCTTCTGGAGCCAGTCGAACAGCCCCGTGAGCATCGTGCCCAGTTCTCCGAGCATGTCGCCTTCGGCCCCGTCCACCCAGGCGGCGAACGACGACGCCCACCCCTCGACGGAGGTCACGATGGTCGTGCCGATGTTCTCCAACGCGGTCTTGACCAGCGAGCCGGCGCCGGCCAGGTCGCCGGAGAAGACCCGCGTGAAGATGTCGGCCAGACCCGAGAGCGCGGTCTTGGCCGTCTCGATGCCCGACTTCAGCCCGCCGGCCATCGTGTCGGCCAGCCCCTCCAAGAGCGGCATGTTCGCTTCGAGGGTGCCCTGCAGCCCGACCAGGCCCTCTTTCAGCGCGTCGAAGATGGGCTGCCCGATCTTCGTCTGCAGCGTCGTCATGGTGTCGAGGAAGGTTGACCAGCGGCCTTCCAGCGTCTCGGCCTTCGCCGCGATCAGGTCCGAGTCGAAGCCCATCTCCTGCATCGCGCGGCGCACGATTTCGAGGTTCGGGACGCCCTCTTCCTTGAGCTTGTTGATGGTGGATCGGCTGAGGTTGAACCGCTCGATGATGCTGGTGAAGTCGCCCGTCATCGCTTCTCTCAGCGAGAACGACGCACCCTCCAGCCCCTCCAGCGGGTTGCTGGCGGCCAGGATCTCGGCCTCTTTCACCAGGTCCATCAGGGCCGCGCCGCTGCTCTTGGCGACCGGCATCAGCGAGGCCGTCGCCTTCGCCAGCTCGCCGAACGCGAACGGGGTCTTCGCCGCCTCCTCCCGGACCTGGGCCATGATCTTCTCGGTCTGGCCGGCGTCCTTCGTGAAGGCGTTGAACGACGCGCGGGTCTGCTCCATCTCGTTCAGCGCGCCCAGCCCCAATGCCGACCCGACGCCCTTGAGGCCGTCGATCACGCTGGAGACGCCGGCCGCCGCCAGCCCCAGCGCCCCGAAGCCCTTGACGACGCCGCCGATGCCGGCCGTGATGCCGCTGAACACGCCGCCGAGCTTGGAGGACAGGCCGCGCGATTGGGTCTCGAACTTCCCCAGTTCGCGCACGGCGGGGCTGGCGTCGGCGGTGATGAGGAACTCGGCCGATCCGATGGTGACCATCTGGCGTGCCCTCCTTCGAGCCTAGCGGCCGGTGCCGTTGCGGGCGGCGTCGGCCATCGCCGCCGCCACGGCTTCGAGCACGTGCCGCAGGATGACGAACGGGACGCCGGAGAGCGCCTCGACCGTGGTCGGGATCGGCTCTTCCTCGTCGTCGGTCAAG
>CAZZDD010000075.1:0-12550 GCA_964652185.1 uncultured Candidatus Peribacteria bacterium
TGGGCGACTGCAGCACAACGGCTCTCGGGTGGGGACTCGAGGGCCGTTGGCGTGTTGGGCTAGGGCGGCTGCGAGTGCTGATTCCTTCCGGCGCGCCGTGGCGGGTGCGTGATGCGTCCCGTCGCGCGCATCCGAGTCACGATGCGGGACACCTGGTGCTGCGACTTCCCGATGCGCTCAGCGATATCGCGTGGACGAACGCCCGCGTTGTACAGCTCGACGACCTGCGCGACATGCGGCGCGAGCCCGCCGATGCCGGTCGAGTGGGCCTCGGCACGCAGCTTCGCTAGACGCGTCTCGAGTTCTCGGATCTCGCGCAGGCGCTCGCGGCGCGCCGTCAGCGCCGGAATCGCTTCTTCGAGGATCATTTCTACGAGGCCGCGTGTCGTGATGCGACGAGCACGCGCCTCGGCAATCACCGCCGCGTGGACCTCCGCGTCGACGTAGAGGTGCATCGTCCCGGTCGCTTCCGGCGACTTCGTTCGCTTGGGAATGCGCTCTAGAGTGGCGCGCTGTTCATCGGTGAGCTTCACGCGACCCTCCTCCCATCCAGCGCGCGCCGCTCCCTCACGCACGCTCGGCACACCGCGACCACCGACTCCCCGGCGAGCAGCGGCACGAAGTCGACTCGCCCACGCCGCACGCGGCAGATCGCGCAGTGCGTAGCTCGTTCGGCGATCTCCGAGTACGCGTCGAGCATGCGCACGATCGCCGCGTCGAGTGCAGCGGACGCTTCGAGCGGACGCAGCGGCGACGAGGTGCGCTTCTCGGGCGGGGAGAGCGGCGGCGGCAGCGAGTCGTACACGAGCTCGGCGACGGCTTCCGGCCAGGTGACGAGGACGTGCTCGGACAGCCGTGGCATGCCCTGGCCGACTTCGACACGCGGCGAGTGCAGCGGGGACTCGCGTCGCACGTACGGATGTGCCAGGTCGACCGCCAGCAGTTGCTCGAGCACCTGGGCCATCGGCACGCGCAGCTCGTCGCACCGTGCACGGAAGCGGTCGTACACGTGGCGGTTGATGGAGACGGAGCCGGCCTTGGTGCGGATCATTCGTCGTCTCCGATCCCGAGCGCATCGACCAGCGCGTCAGCGGCAGCGCTCGCCGACGTCTCGCACTGGAGCCGGTCGTCGAGCCGCGGGCGCTTGGCCACGCCGCTGTGACCACCGTACGAGTGGTGGTTACGCTTGACGCGTGTCACGGCGTCTCCTTCCGCTTCGGCACGACCTCGACGAGCAGCGCCTTCGCGCCACGCAGCGACGCCTGGTGCTGCGCGCTCATGTAGCCGCCGTGCCTGTCGACGAACGCGACGAGCTTGGTCAGCGCGTCGTGGAGTGCGTCGCGCTCGGCGGTGAGCTTCTCGACGAGGTCGGCGGTCATGACGTGCGCCTCCACTGCTTCGTGACGAGCGCGATCGCGTCGAGTGCACCGCGCTCGTGCACCTCGGATCGCAGCTGGAGCGCGCACTGCTCCTGCACGTGACCGCGCGCCTTCGTCGCCGCTGCCTCCCACGCCGCGCGCACGTCCGGATCGCGCACGTTGCCCCAGCTCGGCAGGTCGGGTTGCGACGACAGCAGCGCGGAGCGCCACGCCATGTAGAGCTTCTCGGGAAGATCGTCACCCATTACCAATGCTCCTCCGGCGCACTCGCGCCTGTTGCTTGTCCACTCGAGCGAAACACCCACCACCTTGCGAACCACTGCTCGACCCTGCGCACGATCGCGTCCGCCTCGTCGCCACGCTCGGTGTCCGCCAGCCTGCGCAAGCCGTCGAGCTGGTTGCGCAGGGTGACGGCGATCGAGTGGGCGAGGGGCGAGGCGGTCACGGGCGGCCTCCATGCGCTCCGAGCGCGTCGAACAGCGACGGCTGCTCGGGACGGGGCTTGGCCTCCTTTAGCTCTAGGCGGCGTCGAGCGACCTCGCACGCCTCTGCACGCAGTTCCCAGCCGATCGATCGGCGCCCGAGCTGCTCGCACGCGAGAAGCGTCGTGGCACTACCTGCGTAGCAGTCCGCTACCAAATCGCCTGGGTTCGTAAAATCCTCGACGAGCTCGCGCAGGAGAGACAGCGGCTTCTGCGTTGTGTGCAAGCGGACCTCGCCGTTTCCACGCTCCAGTACGATCGGATGCGCGTAGTAGCCGTGCTTTCCTCCGCCGTTCCACTTCGTACGTCCAGGCTGATGCGCGATGACGATAGCCTCAACAGCCTGCGCAGGCTTGTCGCCTGTGAACTGCGGAGGAGCGCCGATCTTGTGCCACACGGCAGTTCGGTAGTAGACGAGCCCGGCTCGCTCGAGATGCGCGCGCCAGCCGTGCCCTCCGTCCTTGGCCGAGTCACCGACCATTTCGATCGCGCAGAACGTGATCACCCAGCGCTTGGTGACGCGCGCACGCTCGCGTGAGACGGCGGCCATCTCGGCCTGAGTGATCGGATCGAAGCCGAGGTCCGTATTACGCGAGATCGCCGCGCGTTTGGACGACTCCTTATCTTTGGTTGTGGTTGCGTGCCGTACGCGCGTGTGAGTGTGCTCGTCGTACGGCGGATCGCTGATGTCGACGTCCACGCTCTTGTCCGCCAGCGACGCGAGCCCCGTCAGCGGGTCGAGGCACGAGCCAAGTCGCAGCTCGTAGCTCACGTGGCCACCTGAACTGAGGCTGCTTGGGCGCTGCCGTGAGCAGTCCGATCGTGGCCGGATCGAGGCCGGTTCCACGTGGAATCAACGCGACGCGTCGGGACAGCAGTTTTGTCCCGCCGTTTTTGGCTTTCTGAAGTTTTGTCCCGGACTTTCGTTAATAGATCTGACTGATTACGAGAAACGGGACAACCGGGACAAGAATACCCCGTTTGTCTCCTATAGAAATCAAACTGGAAACAATACCCCCCGGGACAAAAATATCGGCCCGCTACTGTACGCTTCACGACAAACCTACCCTCTTAATGCTGATTCCCTGGAAGGCTCTGACGGATCCGTTGTCTCTTTTGGCTTCCGAGATGTGCTCGCGTTCGAGCACGCGATCCTTGAACGTCTTCCGCTTCCAAGGGTCCATGCCTTCGGCCTCGCACCACGTCTTGAAGTTCTCGTAGGCCTCGGCTTGCGGCATCCACCCGTGGAAGTCGCACCGCTCCTCCAACCAGCGGCCGATCACGTCCTCGCCATCGCGATACTTCCGCGTCGCGTCGTCGATCGCCTTGGCCGATCCGAGCTCGTGGTTCTGCCACGCGATACACCCGCGAACGAGCCACGCAAGGATGCCCGGAGCCTCCTCCTGCACGAGCCGCGCGGGGAGCGTCTTGTCCTGCTCGGCGTTCGGAATCTGCACCTCCCACGGCACGAGACGCATGCGGCGCCAGATGCCGTGATCGGTCCCGCGTACGCCGGGCCGCGTGTTCGCCGCGACGATGAGCTTGTGCGTCGTCGGGAACGTGTAGAAGTCTTGGCGCATGCGCCGCGCGGTGATGGTCCGATCGCCGGTGATGCGCTTGATCAGCGCCTCGGCCCATGTCCGGCCCTGTTCGATCTCGGAGCAGACGACAAGCCGACGTCCCTCGAGGTCGGCCAGCTCGGTCGGGTGCGCCTCGCCGAACTTCGCGAGGACGAGGTCCGGCGCGGCACGGAGGCCGTAGTCGCCGACGATGTCGAGAACGACGTCGAGGAGCACGCTCTTGCCGTTGGAGCCGCCGCCGTAGAAGAACGCCAAGCACTGCTCGCGCACGTCACCCGTGAGCGCATAGCCGAGGTAGCGCTGCAGGTAGGCGCGAACCTCCTCGTCGGGCTGCACGCGCGACAGGAACGCTTCCCATTGCGGCGCCTCGGCCAGTGGATCGTATTCGACCGGCGCAAGCATGGTCAGCATGTCGCCTTGCGCGTGTGCATGCAGCTCGCCGCTGCGGAGGTCGATCGTCCCGTTGCTTACGTTGAGCAGCCACGGATCGGAGTCCCAGATGCTCGACGTCGTGGCTAGCTCGGGCTCGGAGCGCGCGAGTTGGATCATCGCCGTGATGCGCGACGCCTTTGACGAGTCCTTGCACCACTTCGCCAAATCTTCGATCGGCGCGCCCTGCGTCAGCGTCCCGCTGTTTGCTGCGTTCGCCTGTCGCGCGGCCACCTGCGCCGTCTCGAGATAGAGCTGCGCCACCACGCCTTTCGCCGCTTGTTGATCGACGCCAGTCTCGTCCTTCTTCCAGCGCCTACCGTCCCACACGAGCCACTGATTCCAGTTCTTGACGAACCGCAGTCTGTTAGCTTGTGCGTCTGCGAATCTCCGCGCGTTGCCGAGATCCGTGAGACGGTATCCGCCATAAGGACCAATGCCGGCGTGTCCCGTCTCGTCGCCAGTTGCATGCTCGGCGGCAATGCGCGCGCGGTTCTTGCGTTCTCGACGCTCGCGTAGCTCGTCTTTCTGCTCCTGGGTCTGCTCTCGCCTCTTCTTCTGCTGGAGTGGGCGAAACCCGTTCGCACGGAATGCTGCGTAGTCAGGATCGCAGTACGCGCGGAAGTCTTGCCAGTGGCGACCCTGACAGTGCGAGTGTAGACAGCTGAATTCAGGTTTGCCGTCAGAGGTAAAAGCAACTGTCGTATCACGCGGCGATGAAGACGAGTGCTCGTGCTCCCACGGGCAAACGATGTCGAACCGCAGACGCGACCGCGAGCTGCACTCCTTCGCCGAGGCGTCGTGCTTGCGAACGAGCGCGAGGAATGCCTGCTCGTCGAAGTCGCCTTCCTCGCGGCGCCAGTCTCTTGTGTCTGAAGCTGTCGATGTTGGGGCTGAGGTAGCGCGCGCCATCAGTTCGTCGACGTCGAGAGGCTTGCCGTCTGTGGATCGTGCCCATGGGTCAGCATCTGGACGCGCTGACGGAAGAAACCAGAACCGACCGAGGTTCTTGCACGCAGCCTCGACGTGGATGTCGATGTAGTCGACAGCTGCGGCCCAGAAGCGCTCCCACTCGTGGCCGGACACCGGTCGCGAGATCGCGACCACGACACGTAGGCTAACGTTGGTCGGCGGCGCGTGTGAATGGGTCGTATGGACGACGTACTGCAACCCGAGCTCGTTCAGGCGCTCGAGGGCAGCGTCGGCGTACGCCTGGTCGAGCGGCTTACCGTCGCTTGTCTTGTCGAGATCGAACGCGAGAGCGTAGACCTCGAGCACGTTGCTGTTTGTGCGGTGGCCGCGCTCGCCAGGGCAGTTCGCCTCGCCGCATTCGCAGAACGGACGGAAGATGGCCGGAGTCCAACCGCCTACGGCTTTCTTGTTCTCGGCCTTCTCGAACATCGAGAGCCGCTCGACGAGTGCGGGCCATGTGACCTTGATGGCCTTACCGGCGCTGACGTCGGTGACCCCATCGAAGCGTGCGATCATCACGGACATCACCGCTGCCCTCGTTTCCATTCCGCTTCGGCTTCTTTCAGTGCTTCCAGAGCCGACGCTTTGCTGTCTCCTGGCGAGGAGCGAATCAATTGGCGCAGTTCATCGATGGTGCCTGCTGAGCAGTGCCCGGAATCGACGACGTCTCTGGCGAGGTCGCCGATTGGATTGTCCTGGTCGATTTTGGTGCAAAGCCATTGGACGAACGTTCCAGTCGTCACGCCGAGGTGCTCCGCGAGAGCTTCCGCGCAGAGCTGGCCGCGGAGCCCGTTGATGTTCATCGCGGCCCACTTCGCGTATCCGGCGTCGTGCTTCGCGAGCTCGCGGTAAGACCAGGCGCGCTCTTTGTACTTGCCGAAGGTGACGAGATCGTCGATGGACGGCGGTCGCCACGTGCGCGACGGAGTGGAGAGGCGCTGATCGATGTCGGAGATGCTCTCGTCGTTGATGACGTCGAGCATCGCTTCGAGGTTGCGTTCGTACTCGCCGTGGCTCATGCGGATGCTCCATCAGCGGGGAACCGTCGATGCAGCTCGGCAAGCACGGCGCGCGCGTCGTCTTCCGATCGGACGATGAAGTAGAGGCCACCTTTGGACTCGACCATGTGCTGGTGTTGCCGCTGCTCTGGTGACTGGCGACCTGTCGGCGTCTTGACCTCGACCTCGATGTAGCGACCACGGAAGAGGCCGAGCAGATCGCCGCCGCCGGGATTCCAACAGCCGAAGCGGACCTTGTAGCCACGGATGTCTGCGACGCCTTGGTTATTGCGCGACAGGGCGCACGCGGGGTCGGCGCCGAAGATGAGGCGGACCTTGTCTTGGAGTTGGGACTCGGTCACAGAAGCCTCTCGATCTGCGACGCGAGACGCATGCATTCGGCGCAGTCACCATGCGCGCACATGTGATTGCCGAGCATGCGAACCCAGTTCTCGGTCGTCGAGAGATCCGCCGCGACCGCCTTCGCTTCTCGTGCGAGCTGTTCTACGGCGGCACTGATCGGTTCGACGTATCTGCAGCGCGGATAGTTCGAACAGCCGAGAAACTCGCCGCCATCTGAACGACGTCGGCCGACGCGCAGAGATCCACCACACGCAGGGCAGTCTGTTGCGAGGCGGGTTGTCACCTGACACCCCCAATCGCCACACGTGCACGCTCGACCCACGCGTTGTCACGCCGTGTCCGCTTCGCCACCGCGCGCAAGTTCAACAGCAGCTGGTCAACCGGTGCCTTGCCGTTCTGCTCTACGAGGCCGACGCCGCGCACCTTCGGCTCCTTCTTGGGTCGCTTCGGCAGCTCGACGCCGCACGATGGACACGCGTCGGGACCGGCGAGAAACACCGCACCGCATGACAGGCACTGTCGAATCGCGTCGCGTTCGACCTTGCTGATGCCCTTGCCGTCGAGCGTGTACTTGCGCTCCATCTCGGGCGGACCGTGCTCGAGGCTCGCTCCGGTGATGTCGAGGAGCCGCGCGAACTCCTTGCCCGGATGTGGACGCAGGACGCGGCCGATCATCTGCAGGTACGTGCCCGGATGCTGTGGCTTGCGCGCGAGGATGCAGATGCTCACGCACGGCTCGTCCCAGCCCTCGGTGAGCACGTAGACGTTCGCCACTGCCTTCAGTTCGCCGCGCTGGAGACGAGAGAGCGTTTCTGCTCGCTCCTTGCTTGCGAGCGAGCCGTGCACGACGCCGCACGGGATACCAGCTGCATTCATCTCGTCGGCGACGGTGTGCGCGTGCTTCTTGCTGACGCAGAAGATGACAGCAGTCTCTCCGTTGCCGTGCTCCTGATACGCCTGCAGCGGCGATACAGCGAGCTCGCCGTTTTCGAGGACGCCAACGGGCGGCGCCCAGATGCGGCACGGCACGAGGTGGTTCAGCGATACGAGCTCGGGCATGGTGGTGCCGATGACGAGGTCGTCGAAAACGTCTCCCAACGGGGAGCCATCCGAACGCTGGGGCGTCGCGGTCATCCCGAGCAAAAGGCTCTCCGCGTAGTTGTCGGCGATGACCTTCCACGTCTTCGCGACGACGTGATGTGCCTCGTCGAACACGCAGAGGTCAGCCTCCGGCATGCGACCTTCCCAGCTCGTCAGCGTCGGAACGCTGGCCACACTGACGGGCGCGGTCTTGCTGCCCAGGTCTTTCGCCGCTTGAATGACGCGGACATCGGTGACGCCAGCAGCCGCGAGCTTGCGGACCGATTGGCCGATGAGCTCGGTGCGGTGCGCATTGAACAGCACGCGCTTCCCGCGCTCGACGGCACTACGAATGATCGCCGACGCGATCACGGTCTTGCCGCCACCCGTCGGCAGCACGAGGCATGGCGCCCGGTGCCCACGCTGATAGGACGCGCGGAGGTCGTTGATCGCGCGTTCCTGGTACTCCCTCAACCTCACCGCCTCACCGCCTTCCGCATCCCCGCCGGCGTCACCTGGCCGAACGGTGTCCGCGCCAGCGCACCCCTAAGCTCCTGCTCCTTCGCCTTCCACTCCGCGAGCTCGCGCTCCTTCCGCTCCGCGAACGCCTGCGCGCACGCGAAGCAGATCGGCCACTCGCGGATGCGGCCGTCGTAGGTGCGCGTCTGCTGGATGATCGGAGCAGCGAGCGCGCGGGAGCAGTCGATGCAGGAGGTCACGCTCCACCTACCGCGGCGTATCGCTCCTCGATCTCGCGCAGCTTCGCCTTGAGCAGCCGATACAGCCGCGCTTCCTCCTCGGAGTCCTTCTTCGCGCAGCCGAACGCCCACGCGATGCGCTTGATGGATGCGCTGGAGTCGATCGGGCTAGCCACGGATCAGCCGCCCTCCCCGTCATGCGCGAACGCCGCTTCCATCTGTTCGCGCTCGCCGCACTGGTTCGTCAGTTCGCCGCGCAGGAACCGGGCGAGCGACTTCGAGCGATCGTTCCAGCCACGCGTGTACGCGGCGTCCTGCGCCGATCGCGGCGAGTCCATCTCGAACTCTTCGCTCGCTAGCTTGGCGAGGAGCGCAGAGCGGAGGATGAGCGGGCGGTCGTTCATGCGGCCTCCGCTCTCAAGCCGATCGCGTCTAGCGCCGCTTCGATGAACGTCGCGGCGACTTGCGGGACGATCGCGTTGCCACTGCCGCGGATTCGTCCCACGCGGCCGGGTACCCCTGAAGCCAGAGGGAATGTGCCGGGGCTAACTGCCCTGGCCTTGCCGTCTCGGCAGGCGAGCCATTCGGCGTCGGCCCAGAATCCGCGAGTTGGGCTTGGAGCGCCAGCGAGGTCAACGAGACGCCGAGCGTGCTCCCATTCGCTACGGCCTTCGTCTTGCGCGCGAGGAACTGCTCCGGTGTTCCGCCAGCTTCTCTCACCGCCGGCGTTGCCCACGCTGCCAGCTGAACCTGATCGATTAGGTTCGATCGTCGACCGTCGATGTGACTCGCCGATCCTCCGCGATCCGCTCCGGTCGCGTTCGGTGTTGCCCACGAAGCTAGCCTCGCCACTTCGTTGAGTGGCCTCGAGTTCTTCTCGTGCAGGTTGCTTGCGCTGCTCTTCCAGTCTCGAGTCGTCGCGGTTGGCCAAGCTGCGAGCTTCGCCGCGCCGGAAGGCTTCAGCGTGTGTTCGTCGTGATTCCCCTCTCGATAGCTGTAGTCCCCGCGTGACGCCGTTGGCGTAGGCCACGAAGAACAAGCGTTGTCGCTTGTGCGGAGCACCGACGCCAGCAGCCGGCAGATCGGCGGCCCCGACGGCATAGCCTGCGCTTTCCAGGTCAGCGCGTACAGCGTGCAGCCACGCGACTCCATCCTTGCTCGCAACCTGTTCTCCAAAGACGACTGCAGGGCGGCACTCGCGGATGAGGCGGAACCAGTCGGGCCAGAGATGGCGATCGTCGGCGATTCCTTTGCGCCGACCCGCTTGCGAGAATGGCTGGCACGGGCAGGAGCCGGTCCAGACGCTGAGATCGTCGGGGACGCCGGCGAGTCGGAGCGCGTAGCTCCATCCGCCAATGCCGGCGAAGAAGTGGCGCTGTCCAGATCCTCGAACGTCATCTGGAGTGAGATCTTTGATGCTTCGTTCATCGACGACTCCAGGTGCGATGTGTCCACGCGCGATCAGCTCGCGCATCCACGCGGCGGCGAATGGATCGATCTCGTTGTAGATCGCTCGCGCGCCTCTAGACGCAGCGCCACCGCTCGGGGCTGATCCGAGGCGCGCTTGTCCGTTCTCTTGCGAGGTGTCACCCATGTTCGTATGTGGCTCTCGCTTGTCGGCGTGAGAGCGGGCCGCGTGTCAGGAGAAGCGATCCGCCGTGCGCACGAGCACGACGACGAGTGCGACCGCGAAAGCGGCTGGGAGGACGAGCAGCGGTGCCGCTACAGCGAGTGCGAGGAGGACGATGAGGCGGGTCATGCCAGCCTCCACGCCAGCAGTGTGTCCTTCGACTCGCGGAGCGCCCTTGCCCACACACCCAGCTCGTCGAGCTTGATTTGGCAGACGCCGTTCTCGACGCGCCACACAGAAATCCGTTTCTTGCCAACGCGTTGAGCTAGCTCTGCCTGTGTAAGTCCGAGCTGCTCGCGGCGGGTACGGATGCGATTTCCTGTAGACACGGGACGGTTCGTTAGTATCAAATCGTGATACCGCTTGCAAGGCTCTGTCTCACGCGCTGTGACCGAATTCGCCGCTACCGTCGGATCTCCGATGGAAAAGCGAAAGGAACCAGCCAATTCAGACAAGCCAATGGCGGCGCCACGCGCGGAGCATCAGCGCGTTTGGGCTCGCCTCGAAGCGATGGGGCTGGACAGCGAGGGATCGGTCAGGAAGGGCACCGGCATCTCGCACGCCACGTACTTTCGCTTCAAGAAGGGTGATGCCAGCGTCGCCACGGTACGCGATATCGACGAGTGGGCTGCGCGCGAGGAGAGCAAGCGGCATATCCCAAGCGCTGGCACTCAGTCGCAAGTCGATGCACAGCTCGCCGAGTGGATGGAGTTGGGCGAGAAACTCCTGAAGGCAGATCCCGCTCGGTTCTCGTCGACGATTGATGGAATACGCGACCTGCTAGAAGCCAAGAAGTTGGAGCAGCGCGCGTTTTCCAAGATGTTTCGGGCCACTCCGGATCCAGAGCGCTGACCTTCAGACCATCTTGCTAACGTCCTCGAATGGACGACAAGACGAAGGACGAGTGGCGTGAGCTGGGCGAGCGCTTGCTGGAGGCAAGCCCGGAGAAGTTTGACGAGGTGCTGCGCGGCATGCGTGACGTTGTCGAGGCGCAGGAGATCATCGCGCGCTTCGACTGGCAACTGATGCACCGGGGACGCCCGAGAAAACTCTATCGCGCCTAGCGCTTAGGAGGACGGGCACGGTCAGTCTCAAAAAAAGAGACGAAAGAGATTGACCGCGAGCCGAGTATCAGGCATTGATACTTCATGCTCGACACGACGCTCTCCCCGAACGACATCGAATCCATCCGCCAGGACGCCGCCGACCGCGGCGACTGCGACACCAGCCGCCTCTGCAACCTGGCGCTCTGGGGCACCTCGACGCGCCAGCGCAACGCGGCGCGCCGCAAGCTCGAGAAGGCGGTGCGGTCGTGAATCGCCGCTACCTGCTCGCCGACGTCTCCGGTCTGCTCTCGCGGCTCGCCGCAGCTGGCGACTACGAGACGTACTTCCAGCTGCTCGCGATGTGCGAGCCGCCCGAGGCGTACGACCCGCGCAAGCGACAGCGGATTCCGCGCGTGGTGGACGTGAAGGGGGAGAGCTGAGAGGTGGCGCGCGCTGGCAAGATGCCCGAACTCACCTACGAGTGCGGACGCGACGACTGTCCTGGTTCGACTGGTACGTCGCACCTGAAGGACGCGTGTCCGTCGGCGGGCAACCCGCTCGTTCACGAGTTCCCGATCCAGGCGAGCGGAAACCGCATCCGCACTTTCGACGTCGGCAACATCCGCGTTTCCGTCGAGGCCGATCGCGAGCACGACGATCGCGCCAAGGCACTCGCCAGCGCGCTCGTCTCTCACGCTCTCGGCGTCGAATGGCGCTGGACCGCTCTGGAAAACGAGCGCGATCACGCGGTGAAGTCGGCCGAGATCGCGCGAGACAAGATGCTCGACGCGCAGGCGAAGCTTCCCCCGCCGTCCCCGGTTCGTCTGCTCGGCGTCGGTACCGTCCGCTTCGACGAGCAGGGCCGCATGTGGCTCATGAACAAGCGCGAGACCGGTTGGGGCTCGTTCGCGGTCCCAGTCGCTGACTGGGACGACCTGTTCCGTCGCTACAACGTCCGCGTCACCGAACACGGTGTCGACTCGGCCGGCGCGTGGTGGTCCGTCGAGAACTGCGCCCGCGCCAAGGAGCAGCGCTAATGCTGACGGCGGATACGCTAACGGACGCGGCCATCTGTGACGCGCACGACCGAGCCGTGGCGCGCTTCGAACGTGGCGTCGACGACGAAGCAGATCGCGAAATCGTCCACCTCGCCAAACTCGCAATGTTTCCGCACATGCTGATGTCGATGCTCGACGACGAGGATCACTTCGCCGTTCGCGCGGCCCGCGCTCGTTGCGCCGAGATTTTGAACGCTCGCGCCAAGGAGCAGCGCTGATGGCGACGCCCATCTCCGCCCGCTCTCTCCTCGCCTCCGCGCCGATGTCCTGGACCCGCGTCGACCTGATCGACACGCCATCTGCGCTCGCCGTCGAAGTCTCCGTGCGCTACCAGCGTTCGGACCGCTCCTCGTACCTGCTGACGTCGACGGTCGAGATCGATCCGGACACGTACGAGATCGTCCGCACCGCTGGGCCGCAGATCGATCCGATCACGGCCGAGGAGCTGCTGGCGGACGTCGCGAGGGCCGTGGAGAGCGGCGTGGGTGTGCGGTACCGCGATCTCGATCTGGAGGCAGCCTAGATGTCGACGTCGAACAGCTACCCCAACCCCAAGGTCGACGCGCTCCTCGCTGGTTCGATCTCCCTCTCGCCCGGCACGTTTACCGAGCGTGACTTCATCGACCTGGCGCTCGCCGCGCTCGATCAGGCGGGTGTGTCCGTCTCGTTGCAGCGCCGCATCAACGAGATCGTCGCGGACGAGAAGGAGGACGGCGAGCTACACGTGCAGCCGTGCGGCTTCGGTATCGACGGCGCGGCGTGTTACGCGTGCGAGCTGAGCGCCCGCGCCAAGGAGTGCAAGTGACTACGTGGCCACCTTGCGGTGCCTCCGACG
>CAZZDD010000076.1:0-8788 GCA_964652185.1 uncultured Candidatus Peribacteria bacterium
TCGCCTGCGCTGACGATGTGAACGACTTCCCTCGGCGCCAGAATCCCTCAGACGGGCTCATGGCCTTGACGACCCACTTCATGCTCGCTCCTCAAGTAGTCTCTGAATCGTGACGGCCAGTGCGTCCGTCTCGTCCATGCGGTGAATCGCCCACGAACGGCGCTGACCGTGCAGGCCCATCAACGGCCCTGTATGGCACGACGGGCACAGGGCTACGCTGGTAAACCACTGACCCTGCTTGATCTCGTGGCAGTCGCTCGGGCCGCTGGCATCGCAGACGGAGCACGGCAGGGACTTCACCCGCTCGATGTGCTCGCGCTCGGCCTTGGTGGGGCTACGCTTGTTCTTCGACTGCACGGATCGCTCCTATCGCCCTCAACGCGTCCTCCGGCCCCAGAACCACATGCACCGGGGCGCCCCAGGCGGTATGCCAGCGCACTTGGTCCTCGGTGAGTTGCCGGGCCGAAGGGGGTAGGCTGCCGTCCTTGACCTCCAGCAGGAACATGCCGCCGCGGAACGCCACCAGCAGGTCGGGCGTCCCCTTGCCGATGGCGGCCAGGCTCTGCACGTCGGCGCCGGCCGCACGCAGGGCTGACACGACCTGGGCGTGGTTGGCATCGACCTTGGCCGCTCTACGCATCAGCCGTCCCACCCCTCACGGAAGACCACGCCCCGCTCAGCAGCAAAGGCAGCCATCAGTTCCTGCAACTCCGACATCTCGGCCTTCGTCATCTTCGACGTGGACAGGCCCAGCACCACGAAGCCCCCATCCAACCCGGGAACGGCGCGCTGCTTCTTCAGGCTCGCGCTGAAGATGTGCTTCCAGTCCTCCGGGGCGAGCTTCTGGCCGTACCAGTCCACCTGTCGGCTGATATCCGCCAGCATCGCCCACAGTCGCCGGTTCTGGGCATCGCTGCGCTTCTCCGGCTTCAGCTCCAGCGTCAGCCGGTGACCAGCAGACAGGAGGGCCTTCGCCATGTTCCAGGCGTTCTCGAATGGCGCCCTCGCCTGCTGGGGGTTCAGGAGGTGGGCCTTCAGCGTCTCGCTCACGCTGGCGCTCCCGACACCACCAACCCAAGTTCCCGCGCGATTCCATGCTCCATCCGCGCACCACGCGAGCCCTGCCAGCCCCGGAGCATGTGGATTTCGTCGCACCGGACCAACTGGCCGATGGCCATGCGCATGTAGCCCTCCCAAGATCCACAGGGAGGCGCAGGGTTCTCGGCCGGGTTCTCCACGATGTAGCCCAGCTCGCGCAGTTGCTTGGCGGCGCGGTTGAACTCGGGGTAGTTCAGGTCGGCGTGTCCCGTCATGGGGCCGGCAACGTAGATGCGGTTCACTTCCCCCTCCGCTCGTAGCGCACGATCCGCGTCAGCAGGCAGTCCCGTTCGCGCAGGACCGACGTGCGATACCGCGCATTGGCCCGCGTCTCGTACAGGCCACCGTTGCGCCACTTGTGCTCGCGCTTCTTCTTCCACTGAACCCGCCACTGAATCGCTGTGCTCGCCATATCACTCTCCTTGGTTGATTGGTTGGTAGACCTTCATTCCTTCAACTCCAAGCCCGTCGCCTTCAGCCAGGCCACACGCTTTGCAGTCACCTCCGCAGGGGCTGGCTTGTGGCGGTCGCAGCGGTGCAGCGCGCTCGTATATCTGTGCGCTGGGCCACTTCCGCAGGAGCCGAAGCCGGCCTTCGCAAGACGCTTCTCCGGGTCCACTCCCTTCGGCTGCTGGAGGCGCCAGTTCTGGCAGGTTGCGCAGGTCATGCATCACAACCCCTCCAGTACCCATTTCAGGCGGGCGATAAGGTCCGCAGGAGTGCGCTCGCTGATGAACCGCTGGCGCTCTTCCTCCTCTTCCTCGGAGGCGTCAGGGTCGTAATCGGGATTGGAGCCCTTGCACTGCCAGCCCTCGATGCGGTAGACCGACCAGCCCAAGCGGCGCAGCTCAGCATCTCTTGCGGCGTCCTTCGCCTTGTCCAAATGGAACTCGCGCCCATCACACTCCACTGCGACCTTGCGAGCTGGATTGCCGAAGTCCACAAAGAAACGGCCAACCGGGTACTGCGGCCAAAGCGGAAGGCTGTTTGCCCGCACGTCCGACCAGAACGCGGCTTCGATGGGGGTGAAGATCGATGCCCAGTCGGCAATCTCGTATGGATCGTCTTTGCCCCACGACCCGAATCCCGCCTCAACCATCTTCTCCTTGACTGAGTAGTTACGGCGATACAGTGCAAATCGATCCTTCCACGGGATGGAACTATCAATCCGGACATAGCCGCCCAGTTCCTGCTCTTTCAACATCCAAGCCACGACGTTCTCATAGGGATCAATTGCCATGTCCAAACCCTTTCGTTCGAGGCTGCGAAGACACGGCTTCCGTGGGGATGGGGCCTCCCCAGCCAGAAAAGCGCGTCTCTTCACCTGCGTAATGAAGATGCACATCGCCACATCGGCCCTGCCGATTCTTCGCGACGAACAGAAGGCCGTAGCCTTTCCATTTCTGGTCGCAGCCCGGGTCATCCATCTCCGGCCGATGAATGAACATCACGACATCAGCGTCTTGCTCGATAGCCCCGGAATCTCGAAGATCCGTGAGTTGCGGGCGCTTCCTTGCTCTATCGGCGCCTGCACGGTTGAGCTGGGCGAGGCAAAGAACAACGATGTCTAGTTCCTTGGCCAGGGACTTGAGGCCTCGACTGATTTCCTCGATCTGATACGCCCGGGGCTGCTTCGCGTCCAAACCAGCCATCAGGCCGATGTAGTCCACAACCAGCACATCCAGACCTTTGCGCCTCTTCAGCTTTCGGGCGAGGCGCCGAACTTGCAGAACAGTCAGCCCGCCCCTGTCGTAGATGAAGAGCTTGCGACGTTTCGCCTGATCCACTCCATCGAGGATGCGGTTGTAGTCCAGCCCCTTCGCTGGGCGTTTGATGAACGACAGCGGAACGTGCCCGAGAGCCGCGGCCTGCCGATCCATGATCTCCGAGACCGACATTTCCATGCTCAGAAACCCGGTCGGGTACTGCACGGACGTGTGTTGCGCCACAGTCAGGCCCATCGCCGTCTTGCCGTGGCTCGGCCTGGCACCAACGATGACGAGGTTGCCTCGCTGCATACCGCCGTCCAGCATCTCATCCAAATCGTGGATTCCAGTCGGAATGCCGCCGATCTCCCCCGTCTCGCGCCTCTCAATCAGCGCGGTGTGCTCCACCGCCGCGGTATAGGCGTCCACCCAATCCGCCTCGGACTCGTCGTCACAAAGCTTCGCCAGCTCCGCCTGCGCACGATCCAATCTCTCGTTGATCGGGCCATGCTCGAACGCCAACGCCGAGATTCGATCCGCGGCAGAGTGAAGTTGCCTCGCCCTGGCGCGATCAATGATGTGGCTGGCAAGGCGCTCGATCCCGTAGCCGCTGAACGAATGGCACTCGGAGATCGCGTGCAACTCATCGAGCGTTACAACATCGCTCAGTTCCTCGTGTAGCGTGAGTACGCTCGCGCCCTTGCCGTCCGCGATCTGTCGTTGCAAGGCGGCATAGATGGCTCGGGTGTAGTCGCACGAGAAGTGCTCGGGTCGCAGGTGCTGCACGTCGTCCATCGCATGCTCGAACGACAGAATGATGCTGATGACCGCCTGCTCAGCCTCCTCCGTTCGCATCGACTGCGGCAGCAGATCGTGGGGTGCGTCAGGCCTCATACGCGCCCTCCAACACCTTCACGAAGTTCTCGGACTTGCACAGCCAGTCCAGCGACAACTCGAAAGGCTTTCGCCCGGGCGATGACACCTTGCCGCAGAGGAAGTCCGACTTCGCGACATAGCCGAAGAATTCCCGCCACCATTCGATGTTCTGCCGGTCAGGACGCTCGCGCCACCGCGCCCGCAGCGCCGCTTGCCTTGCGGGAGTCCAGTCCCGGATCCTGCGCGCAGCAGGCAAGGCTTCGTGGTACAGGTCGATGATGGCCTGGTGCGGGCATGCGTCAGGCTGCTGCGATGGCCCCGCGACAGCGGGGTTTTCTCCCTCTTCTCTTTCTGTATCTGTATCTGTATCTGGGGGCGTTGCCGCAACGTCATGCAACGTTGCAGCGTCGTTTCCAGTCTTTTTCGCCGCCCTGTGCTTGCGACTTCTCTCTGTAGACGAGTCAGAAGTGAACTGGCGCTTCGCCCAGTTCAGGACGTTCCATTGGTCGTCGATGAACCCTTTGCGAACGAAAAGCGCCTTGGTTTCCGCCAGTTCGTCGTCGCTGATCCGTAGAGCGAACGCCAATTCGTCTACATGCAACGTTGCAAGAACGTCGCTGCAACGCATGCACAACACCATCATCAAGCGGCGTTGCATCGCCTCGCTCATGCTCTGGACCTTCGGATCCGTCGCGAACTCGGCATACATGCGGAACCAGGGGTTTGCCATCAGGCGATCCCTCGCTCCACTTCCATCTGCCGCACCGTCTCCGGCGAGCGCATGGCGACCAGCTCAGCCACCTTGGCGGCGTGCTTCCTGGCCTCGTCCCTGTAGAAACCTCGCGCCAGGTCGTCGTAGGATCCACTGGCCAGGGCTCCGAAGTGGTTCACCGCGGCGGTGTTCAGCTCGATCAGCGCCTCAATCTGCTCGGGCGTGTGCGGGCGCTCCAGCATGGTGATGGGCAGGTTCATTGCAGCTTCGTCCTATAGACAGCAGCCACCCCAGGCTTGTCGATGGGGCGGATGGGCCAGTTACCCGCAGAGCCACGCTTCCAGGCGGACAGGGCGGTTCCCATTTGCTGGCGCTTGTGCTGGTCCAGCTTCTTGACGTTGACCTTGGGAGGCGACTGCCGCCAATCGAACGGGCTCATACGACCCCGGCGCCCTTCGCCAGCCGACGCACTTCCACCCGATGCCAGCCAGCCGAGCGAGCCAGCCGAGCGCACTCGATGGCCGCGGATTCGATCTCAAAGGGCTTGGTTCGCGCGGGCTTCAGCGTGGCGTTCTTGATCCACTTCTCAGGATCGAACTCGCTCTCCAAGATGCCGCGCGAGACACGGTTGGCGTGGTCCTTGGCGGCCAGTGCGACCGCCTCAGGCGAGACACCGACCACACGCCACCCCTTGTGGTACTCGGTCGGAGCCGAAGATTCACGCTTGACCTTTGCGCGGCGAGACACGGTATCCACCGGATCGCCGTGGATGTTGACGAATGCGAGGCTCATGCTGGTGCTCCGAGGACCCGGCGAAGGGCTGCGTTTTCCTCGCGGAGAAGCCGGTTTTCTCGCTCGGTAGCCGTCTCCTGACGGCGCACGCTGTAGAGGTCGTAGCCACGCTTGAGCATCCAGTAGTGCAGCCAGGCCTCCGAGCCGCAGGCGTCCATGAGGGCGTCCATCTGCTGCTCGTTGAGGCGCGCGGCGCCGCTCTGAGCCTTCGACAGCACGGCCGGGTCGATGCCTGCCTCGATGGCCACGGTCTTGTCCTGCAGGCCGCTGTGCTTGAGCGTGTCGGCGATGACCTTGGCCTCGCTGGTCCAGGCCGGCCACTCGGTTTCAGGGACGGCGCGCAGCGGCCTGCGCACCCGAAGATCAAGCTGTGTCATGCGACCTCCAGGAAGCGCCGACTCAGAAATGGCGATCCAAGATCAGAGGGAAAGTTGAGCAGTGCGCCATCGCCGAAGAGTTTCTTGGCCAGATCGTCGGCAGCGATGGCGGCGCGCGTCGTCGTTGGGAAGAACCCGCCGTAAGTACGACCGATGCGAACGATGAATCCGCCGCTCTGCGGGTAGACATTCCGGTACGCAGCATCGACCGGCCTGTTGTAGGCATTCAGCGAAGGGGTGGCGGTGCGCAGGTTGCTTCGTGCGTTGTTCAGGCCATCCCCATCGATGTGATCGACCCAAGGCCGACTCGACATGTGGAGGCCGAGAAGGAATCTGTGCATGTAGAGCCGCTTCGGCGTCTGGCTCCTGCTGGCACTACAGGCGTAGAACTTGTTGCCGCACTTGACGCGCGACCATGTGCGACCAGCCAAAGCCGGCAGATCGGCCTGATCGACAAGCACTTCGCCAGTGTTCGCGAGGGGAAAGGAAACGACGGTCATCAGACTTGTCTTTGTTTGAAGGTCGGCGCGGGGCCAAAATTTTTTGAATGAAGACCGCTCACGCCCTAGCCCTCCGCGCCCTCGCCCCACTGCTCACGCATGCGAGCAATCGCCTCGTAGGCAAAGCCGTACAGGGCACCGATGAATGCCAGCGCGATGCCAGCCAGGAACAGGTCATCACCGATCCAGGCAGCGGTTGCGAAGACACCGGCACCAATGGCGCAGATGAAGCCAGCGAGGGAATCGGCGGGGTCCATTTAGATCGCCTCCACCACAGAGGAAGATGTGTTGACCCGCTCCCGCTTGAACGGGCACTTGGGGCAGGAGTAGTTGCCACAGACGTACCGGGGACGGTTCCATGTCCCGGTGTTGCGGATGGGAGTGCCGCAGTCGTCGCAGTGCTGGAGGACTTCAGGCTGACGGCTGCCGGCGTAGATGCCGCTGGCGGGGGTCAGGAGGTGGGGTGCCCGCCCCTCCCGGGGCAGAATGGCGCCACCACAGCAACCATCCCCAGGAGGGGCAGACATGACCAGATTGACGGCCGGAATGAGCGTGCAGGTCGAGGACATCGCCCATTGGCGAGTGACCTGCAACGAGGTGGTTTCGGGGGCGGAGACAGTGAGCTTCACAGTGGTCATCCGCCGAAAAGAGAACGCCACAGTGGGCGACGTACAGGTCTTTGCGATGCGCCGAGCGATGGAGCTTCTGGAAGCGACGATTCAGTCGGCCAGTCCTCCCGGAACACATCCAGCTTGACGGGCACGGGCGAGTTCAGCGGGAAGCACCACACGTCCTGTCGCGACTCCCGATTCGTGAATCGGCGGCACATCGCCAGCCTCTCGCTGGTGGTCGAGCGCATCCACTCACGACGAACGGTGGTCGTGGTGGTTTCCCAGCGGATGGGGGAGACGTACTCCATCTCACGCCCCTTCCTGCGCGGGGGCGGGGTTGGTCAGACGTACAGTTGTATCCCCGATACGACCAATGGAGCGAGCGAAGATGAAACGCGACATGGACTTGATCCGGCGCATCGCCATCGAGACGGAAGCCCTGCCAGCAAGGCATTCGCTCGAAGCATTGGCCGATGTGGATGCGGACACCTTCGGGGTGCATGTCGCCTGGATGAAAGAGGCCGGCCTCTTGCACGCGGACATCACCGAGTACTGGAGCGACGACCCGCCCAAGGTGCGCGTGCGTCGGCTCACCTGGACCGGCTGCGAATTTCTGGACGCCGCACGCAGCGACACGACATGGAAGAAGGTCAAGGACCGAGTTCTTGCGCCAGGCATGTCATTCACCTTCGACGTTCTGAAGGAAGCCCTCAAAGCCGAGATCACGCAGGGCTTCCCGACCGTGCAGGGACTGCTCAAGTAGGCGAACCACGTCGAGGGCGCACGCGGCATGAGGCACCGCGCCAAACTGGACTGCACTCATGTAGTGACTGGTCCGGAAGTCAAGCCCGTCCGCAGTCATCCACGTCGCAGCCAAGCAGGCAAGAGCCTTTTCAACAGCCCCAGGGACGGCATTCGCTACCGCCTCTTTGGTCTGTAATCCATAGGGGAGCTTCATGCGCCCTCCACGGTGGTGGGGGCGGCCAGCTCGGGCCAGATCAGGAACAGGCAGGCGTAGAGGTGCGTCATCTAGGCCGCCTTTGCCGCCAGTTCGGCAGCCAGCGGCCAATCGACCTCATCATTGAGGTCGTGCAGCGGGATGCCCGTAGCCGCCGCTACGAGTGGCGCCTTCCCGGCTGATACCCGGCCAGCCTTCAGCCAATGTTCGACGTGCTGACGCAACACGCCGTTACCGACTGCCTCGGCCAGTTTGGTCGGTCCGCCCTTGAGCTCGACCGCTCGCTCAATGCCAGATTTCTGTTCCATTCAACGCCTCTCGCGCAAACTAGTTTGCACTCTAGCACGCAAACTACCTTGCGCGCAAGCGGCGCAGGGGAGAGGGAGGGCTTGGGCATGGGGGGAGTCTGGCCCTTTGCGGAATATTCGATCTACTAGGTGTTTACCCTTAATAGCAAACTTTTTTGCCTCACCCTCTTGAGAAGCGCAAACTTGTTTGCCATACTCTCCCCAACGCCTCACCACCCAAGGCGCAGGAGAAAGCCAGATGGAACAGGACAACCAAGCCCCCGAAGTCGAGGGGATCGAAGCCAAGGAGATCAGCCCGCAGGAGTTCCTGCACGCAACGCTGGGGGCTCCGAAGTCCGAGGTTCCTCATGTCCGTGGCGAGAAGGTTCTGCCCTTCAAGCCGGCTCCTGACGAATGGGAAATCGTTTAACGCCCACCCCAAGGAGAGATGGCAGATGGACAAGCAGATCAAGGAAGAGCGACTGGCGATCACGAAGGATCGCGTCAAGGCGTGGAGCGCGTGCACTGACGGCTACCGCTGGTTTCTGGAGAAGTTTCCCCAGGGAGGCGAGTTCGCCGAGGTCTACGCTGCCCTGCAGGCCGACCGCCGCTATGACGATGCCGGTTGGATCGCCGACAAGGTGTTCGCCGAACTCGATGCACCGAGCCGTGTGCAGCAGACCGTCCTGATCTGCGGCGCCGACAGGGAGAAGATTGAGCAGGCGGTGGAGAACGGCGCTGAGGCCGCGACCACGGGCGACTGGGCCAACGCCGCGACCACGGGCTACAGGGCCAACGCCGCGACCACGGGCGACTGGGCCAACGCCGCGACCACGGGCGACTGGGCCAACGCCGCGACCACGGGCTACAG
>CAZZDD010000076.1:8888-11703 GCA_964652185.1 uncultured Candidatus Peribacteria bacterium
GGGCCAACGCCGCGACCACGGGCGACTGGGCCAACGCCGCGACCACGGGCTACAGGGCCAACGCCGCGACCACGGGCGACTGGGCCAACGCCGCGACCACGGGCTACAGGGCCAACGCCGCGACCACGGGCGACTGGGCCAACGCCGCGACCACGGGCGAAGGGGCCATTGCTGTCGCCCTCGGCTATGGATCGCGCGCGAAAGCTGGTGTCGGCGGTGCCGTCATGCTCGTCTGGCGCGCACCCCACCCAAGCGAGGACTTCAAGGTCTTCGCCTCCAAGGTCGGTGAGAACGGCATCGAAGCGGACACGTGGTACGAACTGAGCGCTGACGGTATGCCTGTGGCAGCGGAGGTTTCCCAATGACCCCCGACCAAGCCCTCGCCCGCGAGATCGCGCTGCTCAAGCGCGCCCAGAAGGACCCGACGTTCGGGTGGCCTGTGATTCGTGGGGGTGCCCTCGCCAAGGCTCAAGGGGCCTCCCAATGAGCGCGTACCTGACCCGTGAACAGGTGCTGTTGCTCAACGAGAAGCACGGCTACTTTCAATACGCCGATGCCCAAGGCGACGTCAGCCGAGCATTCGCGCAAGACGCCGTTGCCATGCACGAGCAGATGCGCCAGGCAGCCCCCAGGCTGTTGGCTGCCTTGCAAAAGCTCTGGGTCTCGGCCAACACAGTCGCGTACTGCTACGAGAACCGGCCGGAGAACTTCGCGGTCGCTTTGAAGGAGATGGAGGAAGCCGCCGACGAGGCGCGCGAAGTGCTGGCCCAGGCCGAAGGACATGGGGCCACCCGATGAGCGCGGTCCTCAATCCCGGAGAAACCTCCGCCGTGCCGGTGTGGTGGTGCGACCAAGGCGCCAACGGGCTGCGCGGCTACGTGGGAGCGGCGAACGACGGGCTGGAGTTCACCCGGCACAGCTACGACTGCAAGCCGGGCCTCTGGCGGGTCGCCGTCACCGGGTGGATGCCGATGGAGTGCCATGCGGCGGTGGACGACTTCGGCAACCTCGTGAGGGTGCAGCGATGAGCGCGGTCCTCGACGCCTTCCGCTCGGCCCAGCGCCTGTACGACGCGATGGAGCCGGACGACTGCGAAGACCCGACCGCTGACGCTGCATCGGACCTGCGCAAGTGCCTCGACGAGTGGCAGCGCGCATACGCCAACACGCCTCGCAACTACGAGCGCCTGTACGAACTGGCCGCGCAGATGCGAGCCGACGCCACGCAGATGGAAGAAGCCTGCGAATCCGACTGGAGGGCCGAGCCGTGACCACCCGCACCCTACCCCGCGTCCACGGCCAGTTGGCAGTGCTCAACGGCCGCACGGTGACGCCCAAGACCAAGCGCGGCGGCGGCATTGCCATCGGCATCGCCCACGTACCCAAGCCTCCGAAGCCCGGTAGCGAGGCCCTGCGCCTGCAATCCGCGCTGCTGGACAAGCGCACCGCTCGGCCGCTGCCGCTGATCCGGCGCATCGCTGGCGCTGTGTGGAGGTGGATGTGACCTCCCCCTACGAGCACGACCGCGCCGGGATGGTGGGCGGCGCCTACTACAACGAGCACGACCCCTACGCCGCTCAGTGGCTGCGCAACCTAATCGCTGCCGGGCACATTGCGCCTGGCGTTGTTGACGAACGGAGCATCGTGGATGTTCGACCGAACGACCTTAAAGAATTCACCCAGTGCCACTTCTTCGCAGGCGTTGGAGTCTGGAGCCTGGCCCTGCGAAGAGCCGGCTGGACAGACGATCGATCTGTTTGGACCGGCTCCTGTCCGTGCCAACCTTTCAGCGCGGCAGGCAAAGGAGCTGGGTTTGATGACGAGCGGCACCTTTGGCCCCACTTCCACTGGCTCATCCAAGAGCGCCGCCCTGCAATCGTCCTTGGAGAACAAGTTGCGAGCAAGGACGCAGAGCCTTGGATCGACCTTGTACAAACTGACCTGGAAGCCCTGGGTTACGCCTTTGGGGCGGTCCCGTTTCCGGCTGCGGGCGTCGGTGCGCCGCACATCCGAGACCGGCTCTACTGGGTGGCCGACGCCTCAAACGAGCGACAGCACGGGAGGCGGGCAAGCCAAACGAGCGATGGGCGAGTCGCGCCACGGATCGAACCTCAACGATTTTGCACTGCTGGCGAGCTGGCCGACTCCGCAGGCACGCGACCACTTCCCAGCGCATACGCCGGAGTACATCGCGGAGAAAAAAGCGCAGGGGCACGGAATGGCGAACTTAAACGACCGCGTGCAATTAGCGAGCTGGCCGACGCCGAACAGTACGGTCGTGGATGCCAAACCGAATCCTCCAATCACGCATGGGCGCAAACCCACAGACCCGCAAATAAGCGTGGCGGACGTAGCGGTACACCTGGCGGGCTGGCCGACACCCTCATGCAACAACGACCGGACGGGCAATCCAGAATCCGCAATGACCATGACGAGAGCGGACGGTACGAAAGTGCAGCAGCGCCTGCAGGACTTTGCGGCGATCTGCGGCCCGGCCCGACTAACGGCCACTGGCGAGATGCGGACTGGCTCTTCTGCCGGGATGGGAAGTGGCGGCCAGTTGAGCCCGGCACATTCCCGCTGGCTCATGGGGCTCCCGCCCGAGTGGGACGCCTGCGCGCCTACGGCAACGCCCTCACGCTCGGCCAAGCGCAAATCTTCATCGAATGCCTGATGGAGTGCGAGGCATGACCGACTTCCTCACCACCTCCGAAGTCGCCCTGGAGCAGTCCAAGCACGAGGGGCATGCGAGGCGCCAGGCGGAGATGTACGTGCCGTGGCCCAAGCTGCTGCTGACCGTGGCCGTGATCCTGGCG
>CAZZDD010000077.1:0-11613 GCA_964652185.1 uncultured Candidatus Peribacteria bacterium
TCCCAATAGTCCTTGCTGGGCAGCTTGATCCCCTGCTCGTGGGCGATCGCCCACAACACATGAGGCTCCACGCTCTGACCGAGGTGGAAGTGGAGTTCGACGAGTTCGGGATTCGTTGGTTTGCCGCGGGTAACCATAGGCAAGTATTACGCTGCGGGCGGTCGGATGGCAACTATGGCGAAAGTGAAGAACAGTGGGCATACTCGGAAACCCCCATGTTGGAGCAAGTCGACCACAAATGCGGCCTCACCCTGGCATACGACATTCCAGGAAAGCGGAATGTGGTTCCTCTCGCATACGACGTCGCGCGTCATATCGAAAATCGAGGGCAAGATGCGGCGGGCATCGCGTACCTGGCGGAAGGCGGGATGTTGCGTGTGGAAAAGAAAGAAGGGCTCGTAACGGATGCCTTGGAAACGATCGCCAAAACACGATTCGGCGTCGCGGCTCTCATTCATAACCGATACCGAACGAAAGGCGTGGGAGGGCAACAGGCTGCGCAGCCCTTAAAATTTCCCGACTTTGCCATCGCCCATAATGGACAGGTGCACGACGTGGAACTCCGCAAGCGCGCACGCGAACGCGGCGACAAGAGGAGAGTCGTGAGCGACACCGACAGCATCGGGCGGGAACTCCAGCATTTGTACGATAAGACCGGATCGATGCGGTCGGCCATGCGCGAGATCTGGCCGCTTTTGGACGGTGCTCATAACCTCATCTCCCTTCTTCCGACCGGAGAGGGATTCGTTTCGCGCGATGAACAAGGCAAGCACCCGCTCGTGTACGGACGAGACGGAGACGTGGTTGTCGTCGCGTCCGAGGATAACGCGATCAAGCAGGTCTTGGGGAAGAAGGCGAAGGTGCAAGACATTCAGCCGGGGGAAGCGATACGACTGCAAAAGAACAAAGAGCCATCTTTTCTGCGTATCGCGAAAGCGATGCCGTCCCATTGCATCTTCGAGTGGTGGTACTTCGCGAAGCGTCTTTCGACCCTCGACACCGTCCAAACGTATTCGATCAGACATAGCGCTGGCGAATTGCTCGCGGCACTCGATGCACCCCGATGGAAAAAAGAAGGTATCGAGCCGATCGTCGTGGCCGTGCCCGATTCCGCGAAGGCGATCGCAGAGGGATACACGCATATGCTCCCCCTCCTTAGCCGCATCGACGCCATCGTGAAGAACCCGAAATCGAAACGGACGTTCATCGATGCGGCGGAAAATCGAGCGCAGGCGGCCGAAGACAAGTACTTAATCAAGCGCCGTTTCCTCAAAGGCGAAGACACTGTGCTTGTTGAAGACAGCATCGTCCGGAGCACGACGCTCAAAACACTCATCAGGCGAATCTGGCAATCGCAAAAACCGAATAGCTTACACGTCCGGGTGGCGTTCCCGCCGGTGATCGCGCCGTGCTTTTACGGCATCAATATGTCGACAATGGACGAATTATGGATGACGCAATTCCGCCAAATGGAAGAAGAGGGGGCGACGTACGACGAGGTGCGGGAAGCGATGGCAAAAAGCTTGAACGTGGATTCCGTGGAATTCCTACCCGTCGGCGCAGTCGCGGATATCCTCGGTATGGAAGACGGGCACCTGTGCCATGGCTGCACGCGCGCAGAGTATCCGACAAAAACGGGTCAGAGGCTCTACGAAGCGCAACTCAAACGCGCCCGCGCGAAGTTACTGCAACTGACATAAAAAGACCGCTCCGCTTAGGCGGAACGGTCTTTTTCGATATCGATGGAAGACGGCTTACAGGATGAATCCCGTGGCGCCGTAGATGGTGGCCGTGACGACCGACATCATCGTCATGAGCTTCACGAGGATGTTGAGGGACGGACCGGACGTGTCCTTGAAGGGATCGCCGACCGTGTCGCCGACGACCGCAGCCTTATGTGCGTCGCTCTTCTTGCCGCCGAGGTTGCCCTTCTCAATGAACTTCTTCGCGTTGTCCCATGCGCCACCCGAGTTCGCCATCGACATGCCGAGCATGATCGACGCGACGAGCGCGCCCGCGAGGAGGCCGCCGAGCGCTTCGCGGCCGAGGGCCAAGCCCGTGAGCACGGGCGAGACGACTGCGATGAGACCCGGAGCGATCATCTGCTTGATGGCGCCCTTCGTAGCGATGGACACGCACGTCGCGGGATCGCTGTCCGCCGTGCCTTCCATAAGGCCCGGGATTTCGCGGAACTGGCGGCGCACTTCTTCGACGATCTCCATGGCCGCGCGTCCGACGGCGCGCATCGTGAGGGCCGAGAACAGGAATGGCAGCATGCCGCCCAGGAGGAGGCCGATGAGCGTCGACGTCCTGCTGACGTCGATCACCTCGAGGCCGGAATCTTCTTTGAACGCGCCGAAGAGGGCGAGACACATGAAGCCCGCGACCGCGATGGCGAAGCCCTTACCGATGGCCGCCGTCGTGTTGCCCGCAGAGTCGAGAGCGTCCGTGCGTTCGCGCACTTCCGGCGGGAGGCCGGCCATTTCCGCGATGCCGCCCGCGTTGTCCGCGACGGGACCGAACGCGTCGATGGCGAGCGTCATGCCGAGCGTGGCGAGCATGCCCACCGCGCCGGCGCCGATGCCGTAGAGGCCCGCGAAGGCGTACGCGACGCCCATGGCGATGACGATCGCGAAGATCGGCAGGGCCGTCGACTCATAGCCGAGGGCCAAGCCTTCGATGAGGACGGTGCCCGGACCCGTCTTGGACGAATCGGCGAGCTTCTTCACCGGGCGATACTTGCTGGCGGTGTAGTACTCGGTGAGGAGACCGACCGCGACGCCGGCGACCATGCCGGCCGTGACGGCCCAGAACACGCGCCACGCGAACTCCGTCGGGAACCAGTTGAGAGTGAGCCACAAGGCGCCGCCGAGGAAGAGGATGCCCGAAACGAGCATGCCGTTTTTCAGGGCTGCCTGGACCTTCTCCGGGTCGCTGGTGCGCACGACGCCGAGCGAGACGATCGACGCGACCACGCCCACCGCACAGAGGAGCAACGGGTAAGCCAGGAGCGATTCCTGGGACACGTTGGCGATCGCGAGGTGCATACCCACGAGCATCGTCGCGAGAATGGCGCCGATGTAACTTTCGAAGAGGTCCGCGCCCATGCCCGCCACGTCACCGACGTTGTCGCCGACGCTATCGGCGATCGTCGCGGGGTTGCGGGGATCATCTTCCGGAATGCCCGCCTCCACCTTGCCCACGAGGTCGCCTCCCACGTCCGCGGCCTTCGTGTAGATGCCGCCGCCCACGCGGGCGAACAGAGCCACCACCGATGCACCAAAGCCGAAGCCCGTGAGCGCGCGGACCGACGTCTCGATGTCCGTCACCTGCATGAGGAGCAGGAGTACGCCGACGAAACCGATGAGTGCGAGGCCAACGACGCCGAGACCCATGGTCGCGCCGCTGAAGAACGAAATCTGGAGCGCTTTCGTGACGCCCGTCTTGCCGGCTTCCGCCGTGCGAACGTTCGCGATCGTCGCGGTGCGCATGCCGATGAAGCCAGAAAGACCCGAGCAGAACGCGCCGATAATGAAGCTGAGAGCGGTGTACGGGGTGGACCACGACTGCGTCTCGCCGAGGACCTTGGCATCGAGGAACAAATAGAGGAGCGCTGCGACCACGAGCACGAACGGCACGATGACCGAATACTCGCGCGTCAGGAACGCCATGGCGCCTTCGCGGATCTTGCCCGCGATGAGACGCATCTTTTCATCGCCGGACGGAGCGCGGCCGATGAACATACGGAGCGCGCCTGCTCCAACGAGCGAGACGGCACCGGAACCGAGAACGAGCCAGAGAGTTTGGACAAATGTCATAAAAGCGGGAAAGAAGCCGGCCCATGATGATGGACCGACTTGCCGCCCGCAAGAGATCACGTGTTAAGCCCGCTTGGCTTTCACCTTCTTCGTAGCAGTCTTCGCGGTTTTCTTCGCGAGGGACGCCACCTCTTTCTTGCCCTGCTTCATGAGGCCCATGGCGTTCTTCTGCAACTCTTTGGCCTGGTCCATCGCGTACTTCTTGGCTTTAACCAGGTTGTTCTGCACTTCGTCGCTCTCGATGAAGTTCTTCACTTCTTTGCCGACCTGCTTGCCGTCTTTGGCCAAGTGCTTGGCGAGAACGCGGCCCGCAGCTTCGGCGTCTTTCGCGTTCGTGAGCTCATCGCGAAGCGTTTTATTGCTGAAGACGTAACCGGCCATCGCGCCGCCCATGGCGCCGAGGAGGAGTGTGAGTTTGCGCATACTGAGTTGGGGGAAAAGTGAGAAGGAAGCGGACGCAATTGTACGCGTAGAGGAAGACGGATGCGAGTGACAACTCTGTCTCAGTCCTGCACGAACGTGTTCCACGCTCGCTTCTTCCTATGCCTATTCGCGAACCGATGCGCTTCGTCGCGCAGACGCATAAGAAGGAACTTCGCAGGGCTATCGGGTGGAAATGGGATCGGGAACGAGCTCTCGGGGGTGAAGACTTCCTCTTCCCTCTTCGCCAGCGAGATCACCGGGATCTGCAGGTTCCACTTTTTGAGCGCGTCGACCGCGGTGGAGAGTTGACCCTTGCCGCCGTCGATCACAAGGAGGTCGGGCCGGGCGGAAAGGGACGCGTCGGGCTTCTGGTCTTTCGGATCGCAGACCATGACGATCTTCCCCGTCATCTCACGACCGTCGAATGTCTTTGGTGCACGCAAGACATGACGGAAGCCGAGAGCGGCATAGGACGATTCCCGTTCGGCATCGACTAACGCATAGACTTTATCTTTCGCCGCAAGCACCGCTTTGCGAATCAGGAACGACGCGAGAGGACCATCTTCGTACGACGGATCGATCCACAATCGTGCAAGTTCGCAGTGCCCGTCTTTCTCGATGAGCGTCGCGATACCGACCGCTTCGCCTTCCTTCTCGGCGATCAACGCGCCGTCGCACTCCCCCACTTTTTCCGCATCATCTTTCTTCTTTTTCCGAACGACGATTCCGTCGGTACTCCACTTCGCCTCTTCGGCTTTGATGCCGCCGACCAAGTGGCGAAACCGGCGCGTGAGCACTTCGCGCAGCGATTGGTAATCGTCGACGTCGCCGTGTTGCAGCGTACGGATCGTGAAGTTGCGGTAGTGGTCGTTGCGCGGTTTGCCGTCGATCGCCACGACCATGCTGCCCACGGTCTCGGTGCCGCCGAGGTGCGAGATGTCGTAGCCCTCGATGCGGGCGGGCACGGCAGGCAGTTTCACGAGCTCCTGCAGCGCGGTCAGCGCCTCTTCGGTATTGCGCGCATCCGCCTCCCACGAGGCTTCGGCCTTCAGCGCTTTCTCCTGCGCGTTGCGTTCGGCGAGCGCTAATAATTGTGATTTCGCTCCGCGCGCGGGAACGCGCACGCTGACTTTCTTGCCGCGCCGCTGGCTGAGCAACTCTTCCATCGCGCTGCGGCTTGCGAACTCGCTGCCGACCAAGACGATCTCGGGCACGTCGGGCGACGCTTCGTAGTACTGCGGCAACAGCTGCTCCAACGCTTCGTCGATGCTCTCGCTGCGGCCCATGAGCGAGAACGATTCCTCGCCGATGAGTTTGCCGCCGCGCTTCCGCAGCAACACCGCGTGCACCGCGCCCGAGAGCAGCGCGACACCGAACACGTCGACGTCTTCGCCGGAGGTATCGGATACGATCTGGCGCTCGGCCATGACTTCCAGCGACTGCAGGGCGTCGCGGTAGTGCGACGCACGTTCGAACTGCTTAAGTTGGGCGGCCTGTGCCATGAGGGTCCGCGCGCGTTCGATGAGCGGGCCGTAGTCGCCCTTGCAATACGCTATCAGGCGCTCAATACGGCCCAGATACTCCGATGCGTCGATCGCCCCGGCGCACAGCCCGCAGCACTGGCCGATCTGATAATCAAGGCACGGCCGCAGTTTTTTCGGATCGCCGCCGCGGTTGAGGTGTGACAGGGACTCTTTGCACGCGCGGTACTGGACCAAGTCCTGCACCATGTCGAGCGCGCGACGGGTATCCATCGCGCGAAGGTACGGCCCGAAATACAGAGCGCCGTCTTTTTCCATCTGACGGACGACGTCGACCGTCGGATACGGATCCTTTGCCGTCACGCGGACGTACACGTAGTTTTTCCCGTCTTTCATCAAGATGTTGTACTTCGGACGGAACTCTTTGATGAGATTCGTCTCGAGCACGAGCGCCTCCAACTCGCTTTCGACCACCGTCCAATCGATATTCCGGACTTTCGCGATGAGCGAAAGCTTCCACGGCCCCAGATCCTTACTTGGCTTCACGGCGACATAGCTCTTCAGCCGCGCTTTGAGGTTTTTCGCCTTTCCCACATAGAGAACGCCACCTTCGTCATCGAGCCAGCGATACACACCCGGGCCGATGGGGGCCTTCGACACGCGCTTTCGCAGCTGATCCAGAACGTCGGACATGGGAACATTCTACGCGAAGAACGGAGACCAAGAGACCGGAGACCGGAAAATACGCCTGGTCTCTTCGTTTGCCTGGTCTCTGGTCTCTTTTCGCTCTTGCAAAGGCCCCTTGACCCCCTTACACTCCCCCGGCTTATGAACATGGTCTCCCTCACGACGGCCCCCCGCCAAACCGACATTTCCGCCCGCAATTTGCGCCGCGGCGGTACGGTTCCGTGCGTGGTCTACGGCAACAAGACGGAGAACGTATCCTTCCAGTGCGAAATCGTCGCCCTCACGAAGGCCTACACGAAAGCCGGCGAGAGCACGCTCGTGGAGCTCGATCTCGAGGGCAAGAAGGTGCCGGTCCTTTTCCATGAAGTGAAATTCGACCCGATGTCCGACGTCATTTCGCACGTCGACTTCTACGCGGTCGACATGAACAAGGAAGTCGAAGCTGACGTCACGATCCACTTCGAAGGCGAATCGCTCGCCGTGAAGGAAGGTGGCATTCTCGTGACCGCCATCGACGCCATCGCCGTCCGCTGCTTGCCGAAGAACCTCCCGCACAACCTCCCGGTTGATTTGTCCAAGCTCGTCGCGATGGATTCGCAGCTCACGGTCGCCGACCTCGTCGTCCCCGCGGGCGTCACGTTGCTGCTGGAACCGGACACGGTCATCGCCCTCGTGCAGGAACCGCGCGCCGAGGAAGTCGAAGAGGCCCCGGCTGCCGATGCGGCAGCGGCCGTGCCAGCCGAAGGAGCAGCCGCTCCGGCAGCCGAAGCGGAAGGAGAAAAGAAAGAGTAACCATTCGGCCCATCGCGCCCACGAGCGGGTGCGCAGTACTACGTCGTCTTCTTTCGCGAGGAGCTTTTTTTCGCCGCGGTCTTCGGCGTCGCGTCGCGCAAGAACTGCGGCAGAATGAGAGGGGTTTTAATCTCCTCCATCGAATCGATGATCGGCAAATCTTCGATCGCGATTTTGCCGACGTACAGCTTCTTCAGGTCGCCACCGTCTTTCAGGAATTGTTCCACGGCACGTTGGCCACGGAAGTACACGATGCCCTTGGTGAAGGCCCCAGCCTCAGCCGTATGCGAGAGGCCCCGCTTGAGATCAAACGCTTTCGAAAGCGCCTTCTCCGGGCGATATCCGAGCTCCTGCTCCAAATACGAGAGCGTATCGGAGAACGAATGACCGAGCGCGAAATCGATGCCCAGCAGCGTGCGCGCCGCGCCCAAACGCTTTTCATGATACGGAGGCAACACGCGATTTTGGTTCACGATCGCGATGCCTTCCTGCGTATCGAGGTAGTTTGCCGTGCCGCGGCGCAACAGTTCATACGGCTGCCGAGAACCATTTTCAGCCGTCAGCACGTGCGTCTCGATTTCATGGGCGATGAGCGCGTCGACGTGCGCGGGAGAAAATGTCGCACCGGCGCGGACGTACACCTTGCCGCCTCCGACGGTGCAGTCGGCCACGAGGCGCTCCGAAATTTCCACGCGCCAGTCGTGCAAGCCGTAGCGGTCGAGCATGTCGGCGAACTTCTTGGCGGCCTCTTCCGCGTCGAGCATCGCGCTCTCGGGCGCGGGAACATCGCACGCCGTTTGCTCGCGGAGAAACGACCGCGCGCCGCCGAGCAACACCGACGTCGGCGCCCCGAAGAGCGCGCGCGACGCTTCGGAGAACGCCCGTGCCTTGCCGCGCGCGCGGAGGAGCGACACGCGCTGAAGCAGTTCGTGCCGCTTCTTGCCGAGCAGTTGGCCGATCGGCGAATCATCGGGCGAAAGGTCGAGCAGGCGCTGTTCGGTGGCGTCGAGATCAACCTCGAGCGGCGCATACTGCAATACGGGGTCGTACCGCCGGTCAATCTTCGCGCGTTCGCGCTCCTCCACCAGGTTCGACGGTTTCAGCAGCTTGATGAGCATCAAGGACTCGTCGATCTGTGCGAGAGCGCGGTCGATGGCGCGCATGTTATCGCGCACCGATGCCTTCGCGGGTCCCGCGGGCGCGGGAGCACGGAGCGGATCGATGAGGAACCCGCCAAGGTCGCGACGGCCGATCACGGCGCGATAGGGAGCGGGAATATCTGTCGCCCCACGAACGACTGTGGTGATTTTTCGGCCTCCCAAGGCGAACTTCACGCGGAACGATTCTTCAGCTTCGCCCGACGCTTCGGCGAGCCCTTCCGCCGCGAGCTCCCTCAACAACGCGGTTTGAAACCGCGTGCGCTCTTCCTGCGGCGAGATCAACGCGGACACGTCGGCCGTCGCATCGCCGCTCGAAAGCCTGATCGTCTCCGCCGTGCCGAGCACCGCGTGCCCGGACACGCCCCCCTCTTCCGACTTCTTCTCGCCGAAAAGATCCTGCGCGATGCGCACCCCCCGTTCGGGCGTCGCGACTTTCAAGCCCTGCACGCGCTCGAGGCGCGATCGCAGCGGCGCGAGGTTGGCCACCTGCACCATGAGCCCCGCCCGCGCGTTCACTTCCAGCAGCACGGGCCCCTGCTCGTCGTCGAGCGTGAGATCGACGGCCAAATAACCGATATTCGTGATGTACTGAATGCGCGAAGCGATCAGGAGCATTTCCTCCCAGAACGGGATCGCGTGGCCCGCGGGCGAGGAGCCGTGGGGCAATTCGTCGATGACGTGGTTGAACTGCGTGGCGTGCGTCGTGACGCCGTTGGCGATATCGATGCCGATGCCGATACCGCCCAAGTGCACGTTGGCCTTGCCGCCGCTTTGCGCTGTGGGGATGCGGATCATGGCCATGACCGGCACGAGGTTGAACACTATGATGCGGAAGTCGGGCAAGCCGGCCGGCCGGAACGGCGCGAGCGACTCGTGGGCGACGAGGATCTTCTCGAAGAACGCCGTGTCGGGCATGCCGTTGATCGAAAACTTACCGTCGAGAATGTCTTCGATGTGCTCCGTCATCTGTTTTCGAGTGATCGACCGCTTGCCTTGCACGAGAAAATCGCCGTTCTTGTCGCGCCCGCGCAGCACCAAAATTCCCTCTCCGCCGAAACCGTAATTAGGCTTAAGCACGCACTCGTCGGGCAACGTGGAAAAATCGAACTCGCGCAATTGCCGGAGCGATTCGATCCTCGCGTACAGCTTCGCCACCGGGATGCCGCGCGCGGAGAGAAACGCTTTCGTCTTCAGCTTGTCATCCGCGAACTGCACGGCCTTCCGCGGGTTAAACGGCTTGATGTAGAGCAAATTCCGGGCATTCATGCCCAGCACTCCCCGATTGCTGAGAAAGGAAAACATGGGCGGTTATTCCTCTTCCTGGAGGTGGCGGAAGACGTCGCGGAAACGGAAGTATTCGACGAGCCGAAGGCCCGTCCATTGACCAAGCAACACGTTGACGACGACCGTGAGGAGCAGGAGTTCCGGATAGGCGAGGAGCAGCGATTGAAACGGACCCCACTGCACGAGGAACACGCAGAGCAGCGCCGCGAGAATCGTCTCGCCGACGGCGAGAATCGCCGAAACCAAGCCCTGTTCCGTCTTGAGGTTGAGGAACGATTCCGCGAGCGTGCTCATGATGAGCAGGAGGAAGATCGTTTCGCGCGTGAAGGTGAGGCCGAACATCGCGCCGACGGACATCAGCACGAGCAGCGCGATCGACACGACGGTAAGGATGATCGCGACTTTCGGGACGTACAGAATACGCCAGCCGTGCATGAGGCGGCGCGCGCCGTAGCCCACGAGGAGGATCGCAACGAGGAACAGTACGCCCATCTGCCACCCGAGCGCGAGGAAGCTCAACGCGATGATGGATGGCGTGTATAAGCCAAACGTCGTTATTCCTATCACCTGCTTGAGGAACGTGAGGATGGTCGCGATGACGGGCAACACGAGGAGCAGGATGACGGTCTGACTCGGCACGCCGCGCACGAGCATCGCGTTCACGAACGTCGTGAGGATGTTCCACGGGCGCAACCCCGCCGACGACGCGTCGATGCGCAGGAGATCGATGTCGCGGCGCGTGATTTCCCGCACGAAATCATCGACGGTCGGCGTCGTGAGGAGCGCGTTCAACGCCTCGCGCCGCGTGAGCAAAATCGCTTGCGGCTTCAGAACGCCGTACTGCCCCCGCACCGTGCGCGAGAGCGTATTAAGGCTGCCGTCGGACAACAACACGACGGTCTGCTGCGTAAGCGCCGAGCCGAGATCGGCGTTGACCTGCGCGACGCGCATGAGCGCCTGCAGTCCGCGGACGCCATCGGTCCACACAACGACCGCGCCGGCCCCCTGAATGGTCGACGCCTGCTCGCTGATCAACGCGACGAACGCTTCTTCGGCGTCGAGCGGCGTCGTGGAGGGGGCGGGCTGGATGATCTGCAGAAAAATCCCCTGCTCCTCCGCGGTCGCCATATGCAACCCGAGCTTGTCGCGTTCGATGCTCGAATCGGCGATGAGGACGATCTTCCGACCGTATGCCACAGCGCGATACAACGCTTCACTTTCGATCAACCGCCCGTCCTGCAGGCGCACTGCGAGCTCCAAACGGAACGTGAGGACACCCGGTCCTTCCGGTGTAAAGATCGCTTCCACCGATTGGCTGATCACGCCGCGTTGCCCTTCCAACGTCCACGTGTATCGCTCCACCGTTCCACCACCGAGACGGCTCGCCGACGCGTCGAGAATAAGCGTGCGTCCGACCGCCACGTCCGTCGGACCACTGATCACGGCTTGCACCTGCTCCGTCACGGCGCCCCCCGTCCCGGACGACTGCGCATGCGCGGCGAGCGGCATCAGCGCGAAAAACGTAACGATAATGATCCGGCGGAAGAAGTGGATCATGCGGCAAGCGCGAAAATATCGTCGGATGAACGCTTTTCACCTTTTCCACGGCGACTAGCACGATGCGCCTGGTCCCTGCTCGTATGCTTCTCCTTGTACCGCAAGAGCTGGGGCTCGATCTTCTCGACGGCGCGATCGATGGCCTCGATGACGTCTTGCTTGCGCGATGTCGCCTGCAAACGTGCGCGCGGCAACTCGACCGTGATGGTGACCATCACCTCGTCGCGCTTCTTCTTCGTGGGCGCGCGGGACGCTTCCACGCGGATCACGGAGGACTCGTCCCGAAGCTTCTTGCAATACGTGGCCATTTTGCCCAATTTTCGGGCGAGAAGAAGCAATTCCTGATCCGAATACCGCAGACCTTTTTCGAAGTGTTCTACATGCATGGTGGCAGGGGGAACGTTCGGAACG
>CAZZDD010000078.1:0-10903 GCA_964652185.1 uncultured Candidatus Peribacteria bacterium
CCGACTGCATGCAGTTGCGCGCCATCTCGCGCAGCACCTTGTCGAGATCTGCGCCGAGCAACGGGTACTGCGTGTTGCTCTCGGACGTGATGCACAGACCGTGCTGCGACAGCACGCCAGCGATCGATTCGAGAAGCGCCTGGCACTCGTTGGAGAGCGGCTTCGCCATCACCGCACCGCCTTGGCCGACAGCTCGCACGCGTAACACGCCGCACCATCGACACCGAAGCCGCACGGCTGCACGTGGAGCTCGCCGTCTTCGATCTCATCGGCGCACAGCTCGTTGATGCGGCGCTGGAGCGACGCGGACACGCCGGCCTGATCCAGCGCGGCGAGCGCCAGGTCGAGGAAGTCGCGCTCCGTGAACGTGCCCGGCGAGAGCGAGATCGTGCCGGTGAGAAGTGCGTCGACCTTGGGGTTGGGGTAGCTGTTCGTCGTCGACATCTAGGCTGCCTCCAGATCGAGATCGCGGTACCGCACACCCACGCCGCTCTCCACGGCCCGCGCGACGTCCGCCAGTAGCTCCTCGGCCGTGATCGGATCGATCTGCGGCCCGGCGGTGCGGACGATCTCGTACGTGTCCGGATCGATCTCGATCGTCGACGTCAGCAGGTACGACGAGCGGTCCGAGCGCTGGTAGCGCACGGAGACCAAGACGGCGAGCGCGGACGGCGCGTCGATCAGGTCGACGCGAGTCCACGACATCGGCGCGGAGGCGAGGAGAGAGCGGGCGGAGATGGGGGTCGCCATTAGCGCTGCTCCTTGGCGCGGGCGATCTCAGCGCGCAGCCTCTTGGCGTCTGTGATGGACGCCCGGCGATTGGAGGCGTCGATATCGTCGAGCGTGTGCTTGACGTCGAGGATCGCCGCGAACCGATCGAGCTGATCGAGCGTGCCTGTCGCGTACGCGCCGCCGCGACGCAAGGTGATCTCGATGCCGATTGACTCCTCGATCGCGCGTGCCGTGTTATCCAACTGATGGACAGCGACGATGCGATTTCCGACGAAGAACGTGAAGCGCTCGCCGTTGAGCGGGTGCTGGTAGAACTTCGGCATCTAGCGCTGCTCCTTCGAGCGGGCGTTCAAAATCTCGGCGCAGCGGGCCCGAGCTGCGCGGCCGATCGAACTGTGCTCGTTTAGCGCCACGAAACAGACGCGCACGAGCTTTCCGTCTTCGAGATCATATGCATCGCTTTTGAGCGACTCGATCTGCTCGTCGGAAATCGTCTCCACCGTGATCGGGTGGAATTTGTCGCGGCACACCTGTACCTCGCCGCCGAACTGCATCGCGGGATGCCGCATCGGATCAGGCGATCCGCACGTCGGGCACTCGGCTGGGTACTTGGCGCGTTCGGCTGCGGTAAGCACCTCTCAGCCCTCCCCCTTCACGTCCACCACGCGCGGAATCCGCTGCCGCTTGCGCGGGTCGTACGCATCGGGCGTCTCGCACATGGCGAGCAGCTGGAAGTACGTCTCCCAGTCCGATGCAGCGGCGAGTCGCGAGAGCAGTCCAGAGACGTCGGCGAGCAGGTAGCGGCGGTTCACGACCGCACCGCCTTTTCGAGCTTGCGGCGCGCCGCGTTGCGCTGGCGGCTCGAGGTACCCCACAGCGCCAGGTTGCAGAGGCGCGAGAGGTCGCAGTCGCCGCGGTCGGCGGCTTCCTGGCGGATGGCTTCGAGGTCGTTCGCGGTGAGGTTCGTCGTGTCGAGCATGAGTAGAGATTTAATCTACCGTCGTGCTCGTGTCAATGTCCTTGTTGATTTTTTCTCTACCATTCGTCGAGCAATGACCATGACCGCCTCGAACGCTTCGGAGTCCTGCTCTCTTAGAGAGCGCAAGGCCGTGAGCAATTCATCGCGTCCGGCTCGCCGAGGTGCCGTCTTCTTCTTCGTCGCCACAGTGACCTCCGTCGGGGCTCGCCTTGTTGATCGCGGCTAGGTCCGACGCGATCAGGTCTACCGGACGGGACTGACGATGCGTTCAGTGAGGTTGCATGTAACTACGCGTCTCACCGTGAGGAACAAAACTGGAAGTGTCGTTGGCACGCTGGGTTACGAAGAGATCACTTCTTCTTTCCTACAATACCTTTGACGATCACGAGCAGCGCAGCCCGTTGGTTGACGTCGGAGATTCGCGCGACGACGCGCGCCAGTTCGTCTTCGGATATCGATGGGGTTTCTATTAGCGGCAGGTCGATCTCTAACGCAGCACAGATTGGCTCCACATACACGCTTGAAGCGGTCTTCCCGGCCTTCAACTTCTCAAGGAATACCTTCAGGCCGCTCTTGTCCCAACTGACCGCGCGCGCGAGTTCTGCGCGGTTCCGTGGACTGACGTTTGCCTTCTCGTTTTCCGCAAGTTTCGCGTCTACCCGCTCCGCCCATGTCTTCGTGCCTTGGAGCTTGTTCCCTTCGCGATACGAGCCCTTGTGTCGGGCGTCACCCATAGGCGGCGATGCTCGCACTGTCAGCGGTAGACTTCTGGTCACCTCTCGGCCTTGACTCTTGGTAGAGAAAATGTCACCTGTAGGACGTGACTCGAAGGAAGCTGCTGCCGATTCATCTCAACATCGCTCGGCTACGTGCCAAGCGTGAGTTGAGCCAGAGCCAGCTCGCAGCCGAATGCGACGTTGACGAGACAGCCGTCTCTCACTGGGAGCGTGGTCTCAGCTCACCAACAAACAAGCGACTGCCGAAGGTGGCGAAGGCGCTTGGCTGTTCGGTGCCAGATCTTTTCGTCGAGGCGAAGGCGTCCTGATGTTCGTCCACGCCTCCACAATGGGTTCGCACGCCCGCATTGTCTTGCGGAACCGTGCGGAACTCTCGCCCGCTCCGTTCCGCACTTGGGGATCCAACTAGATGCAGCTCGCGCTCGTCTACGACGCCGCACATGTCGGCGCGGCCGATTGGGACGCTGACCTCGGCTGGTTCCGTCGCGCCGTCGACGTGATCGGCCACAAGGAAGTGGCCTACCGCCTCGACATCGCGCCGTCGAACCTCACCGACGCGATGGCCGAGCGCGAGCGCAAGAACGTGCACGCGCGCTGGATCGACGTCGTGCTGCGCATGTCGGCGCCGATCGCCGTCGAGGAGTACATGCGCATGCTCTGCGATCGGTACGGCTTCGAACGGCCGGCGCGGATCAAGGTGCGCACGCCCGAGGAGGAGCTGGCCGCGACACGAGCGGCTCTCGCGCGCGTCGCTCCTGGCGTTCTCGCGCTCGTCGACAAGGAGCTTGGTCGATGACCATCGTCATCAACCTCTTCTTCCTCGCCACGATCGCGGCGACTTCCTTCTCGCTGATCGCGCAGCCCGCGAGCATCAAGCTCGACGGCGATATCGGGGTGATCGATCGCTGGTTCCGCGTTCAGACGCTGCGCACCGTCGCAGCAGCAATCGTCGCCATCGTGTGCGTCGCTGCGCTCGTCGTCCTCAACGCCCCTCGGCCATAGCCACTATGCCAACCACGACTCACAGCGCTCCGGGTGGGGCGAACGAAACAGCGCGCGCTGAGCGCGTAGCCGCCCTGTTCGTCGATCCGCGAGGTTCCTACGCGAACCGCCCCGACGTTGACGCATGGGATGAGAGTCGCGACGCGCGCAAGTACGACGGCCCGTGGTCAGTCGTGGCACATCCGCCGTGCTTTCTGTGGGTCAACCTCGCGGCGGTCAACTGGAAGCGTTACCAGCGCGAGAAGCCGGCTTGGTACGAAGGCGGCAGCGACGGTGGCTGCTTCGCGAGCGCGCTTACTTCCGTGCGTCGATTCGGCGGCGTGCTGGAACACCCGGCGATGAGCTGGGCATGGCGTCACTTCGATCTCAACAAGCCGACCGGAGGATGTTGGGACCACGACCCGCTCAACGGCGAATGGACCTGCGAGGTGTGGCAGTCGGCGTATGGGCACCAAGCACGTAAGCGCACGTGGCTGCTCTACGTCGGGGATCATCCGCCGCCAGACCTCGACTGGTCGCGCAACCCCGGCACGCATCAGGTCGGCTGGTTCGATCGCATCAAGCCGACGCTGTCCAAGGCCGAGGCATCGCGCACCCCGCCCGCATTCGCCGAGCTGCTGATCTCGCTCGCGCGGCAGTCGCGGGGACTCGCGGGGGTCGCGTGAACGACCGCCCGCTCATCCTCCGCTCCGCGCTCCTCGCCAAGCTCGCGAGCGAAGAGTTCGAGATGGACTCGCCGCGATCGGCGCAGGACGCCGCGTACGTGCGTGGCTGGAACGATCGCTCGAAGTCGCTCGCCCGGTTCCTGCGCGGCGAGCTGACGAACCAGTGCGGCGAGCACGAGGAGATGGAAGCGGCGTTCGCGCATGACGGGGAGGGCGGCTGACCCATGGCTAGCCCGATCGACTCCAGCGCATCCATCAAGCGCATCGCGTGGGCGTTCGGCTGCGCGAAGAAGGACTCCGAGGAGGAGGCGCGGCTGTATCGGCTGCTCAAGGCGAAGCTGCGCGAGATCGAGGAGCGATATGCGGTGGGAGGTGGAGCGTGACCATCTCCCTCCGCGACTACCAGCAGCGCGGCATCGCCGAGCTTCGCCAGTCCTACTCCAAAGGCAGACGCTCCGTCTGCTACGTGAGCCCGACGGGCTCGGGTAAGACGCGCGTCGCCGCCGAGATCATGCGGCTCGTCGTCTCGAAGGGGAAGCGCTGTCTGTTTCTTGCTCGGCGTCTCGAGTTGCTCGACCAGTGCGCTCGCTCGCTGCAACAGATCGGACTGGACGCGCGCGTGATCCAGGCGCAGCGCGACTCCGCTCCCTCAGCCGTCACCGTCGCCTCGGTGCCGACGCTTGTCTCCGACGGGTGGGCGACGAAGCTACCAGACGCTGACTTCGTGATCTGGGACGAGTGCCACGGCATCAAGGCCCGCACGTCGCTCGAGCTTCGCAACCGCTACCCGCTCGCGTTTCATCTCGGGCTCACCGCGACGCCAGCCCGCGGCGATAACTCTCCGCTCGGCGACGTGTTCGACTCGCTCGTCGTCGGCGCGACGGTGCAGGAGCTGATCGATCGCGACCACCTTGTCGCCCCGCGCGTGTTCGCGCCGCCCGCGATCCTGAACCCGCGCGAGCTCGCGCTCGAGCCCGTCGACGCCTTCGAGAAGCACTGCCGCGGCCGGCAGACGGTGGTATTCGCCGCCACCGTCGAGCACGCCGAGAAGATCGCCGCCACGTTCATCTCTAGAGGGATCAAGGCGGCACACGTCGCCGGCGACATGGCCGATCGCTCTGACGTGATCTCGGCGTACGCAGCGGGCGCGCTGCAGGTGCTCGTCAACGTGAACCTGTGCGTCGAGGGCTGGGACGATCCGCCAACGTCCGCGGCGATCTTCGCTCGGCGCTTCACGTACGCGGGGCCGTACCTGCAGGCGTGTGGGCGGACTCTCAGGCCCCACAAAAGCAAGCAAGACGCCGTGATCGTCGACTTGTGCGGCTCGGCGCTCGTGCACGGAACGCCCGACGCCGATCGCGAATACTCGCTCGACGGCAAGCCGATTCGCGGCGTCGACCGCAAGGCACTCCGTCAGTGCCCGTCGTGCGGCGGCGTGTTCACTACCCGCAACGTGTGCCCGTACTGCGCGTGCGAGCTGCCCAAGGTCGTACGATCGCTTCCTCAAGCAACGGGGGCCGGCGTCACGGAGATCGCCGTGAAGCAGAAGCCGACGAGCTGGCCCATGCGCGCGAAGAAGCGCGGGCTGTGCGCGGGCTGTGGCGCCGTGATCGAGCCGGGGACGTGGATCGTCTACTCGGCGACGCGAAGAACTGCACGACACACCAGCTGTGCCGCGAAGGTGATGGCCGCATGAACGTTTCGCCCCACATGCGCGAGTCGGAGATCCAAGACGCCGTGCGTCTCGAGCTCGGCGACGTCCGCAAGTACCCAGAGCTGGTGCTGTGGCGAAACAACGTCGGCCAGATGATCGACAAGGACGGGCGCCGCGTCGTGTTCGGCGTCGGCGGCAAGGGTGCCGCGGATCTGCTCGGCCTGTGGAGTGGGCGGTTTGTGGCGATCGAACTCAAGACAGATCGCGGCAGGCAAACCGATGAGCAGCGGCGGTTCGAACTTTTGATCCAGAGCAAGGGCGGCGTCTACGTCGTTCTCAGGAGCGTTGAAGAAGCGCGGCAGTGGGCCGCGGAGATGCGCGCGAGCGCAGGGAGGCTCATGTGAAGGCAGTCGATATCCAACCGCATCCAGCTGCGGAAATCTTTCCGCTCATGGAGGGCGCTGAATACGCAGCGCTCGTCGACGACATCAAGCGCAACGGGCTTCGCGATCCGATCGTTCGCTACCACGAAAATGCGAAGTGGTACGTGCTCGATGGACGGAACCGACTTCGTGCGTGCCAAGACGCCGGCGTCAAGCCGCAGTGGGACGACTACGTCGGCAAGGATCCGATCGCGTATGCGATGTCGAAGAACGTCCATCGTCGCCATCTGAACGAGACGCAGCGTGCCTTCGTGGGTGCCGAGCTCGTGCCGCTGTACGAGAAGCAGGCGAAAGAGCGCCAGATCGAGGGTGGCAAGAAGAAGGGTAGCGCAAATTTGCGCGAAGCTTCCAAGGCATCAGAGGCCGCAGCGCGTGCCGTTAACGTCTCGCCGCGTTCCGTCGAGTCAGCGCTCAAGGTGAACCGCGACGGCGCCCCGGAGGTCGTCGCCGCTGCTCGCCAGCGTGGCGAACTCGCCGTGTCCGCGGCTGCCGACCTCGCGAAGTTGCCGAAGGCGAAGCAGCGCGCCGTCATGAAGAAAGCGCAGAAGAAGTCGGGCGGCATGCGCGCCGGCTCTGTCCGCGCGTGGGCAAAGCAGGAAGAGAAGCGACTCACCGCCGAGAAGATCAACGCAGAACCGCAGGCGATGCCGACTGGACCGTTCCGCGTGATCGTTTCCGACCCGCCGTGGAACTACGAGAAGCGCGCCGGTGACGCAACGCACCGCTCGGATCTGCCGTATCCGCCGATGACCACGGAGGCGATCTGCGCTCTCGAGGTTGGCAAACTCGCACACGACGAGGGCTGCGTTCTGTGGCTGTGGACCACCAACGCGTTCATGCGCGATGCTTTCCGCGTTCTCGACGCGTGGGGGTTCCAAGAGAAGACGATCCTGACCTGGGTCAAGGATCGTTTCGTCAACGGCGATTGGCTCCGCGGACAGACCGAGCACTGCATCCTCGCCGTTCGTGGCAAACCGCCATTTGGACCGCTCACCAACGAGACGACGGTGCTGCACGGACCGCTGCGTGAGCACTCGCGCAAGCCAGACGAGTTCTACGCGCTCGTCGAGAAGCTGTGCCCCGGCAGCAAGGTCGAAATGTTCTGCCGTCAGCCGCGTGAAGGCTGGGCGAAGTGGGGCGCGGAAACAGAGAAGTTCGAGGCGGCTCCATGAGCAAGGGGGCTATTCGCAGCATCGAGAAGTTCGCCGCCGCGGCAGTCCGTCGACGAACTGAGCGCTTTGATCACTGCTTCCCTCGCGGCATCACGATGGGGGACATCGACTCGCACGTGGAGATCAATCACCACTGGTTGTTCATCGAGTACAAGCTCGACAACCAAGAGGTCTCGCGCGGTCAGTGGCTCGATCTCTATCGGCTGTCGCAACGCCCTCGCATGTCCGTTTGGATCATCTGGACCACCGAGGACGGCTTCATCACGCACGGGCAGGTCCTTGGCCGTCACGACCGTCGCAGGACGGTCACCGAAGAAGATGTGTCGCAGAAGATCAGGGACTGGGTCGCGACCGCCGAGAAAGCTCCAGCGCCTAAACCGCTCGAGTACGCGCTCGATCGGTTCGAAGTGGCGCTCTACCTAGACGCGCGCGAGCAATACCTGCGCACCGAGCGCTCCAAGCTAATAGCGGAAGCTATCGCTGCGCTGCGAGCAGAGATCGGCGGTGAATTGTGAGGCTCTCCGCTCGAGTCGAGCCAGCACCTGCCGACTCCGGCAAATGCTATCGCTGTCTCGATCAGCGCGCGATCATGATCGCCTTTGAGGCGACTGATTTGTCAGGACGCCCAATCAGCGGTCTGCTCTGCAAGGACTGCCGGAGCGAAGCGAAGCGCAGAGGGCGCATCGACGCGCAGTCGGCGAAGGAGCACGTCGCATGACGCTCTACCGTCTCCACTCCGTCCCGATCCCCGTCACCAAGGATCAGGCTCAGCAGATCGGCACCGACATCTTCGTGCGCGTCGAGCACGCGTGGATCGTCGAAGTCTCCGGCCAAGGCGCCAAGCAACGACTCATGAAGAGTCCGCTCGTGCCGTCGTTCATTGTCGAGACGCGTACCGGCTTCCAGGTGTACTTCGCGGCGAAGGAGCGGCCCGCACAAGAGCTCGCCGCGCACCGTATCGCGCCGTACTTCGGCGGCGCCGTCGTCCAAGAGTACGCGCGCAAGCCCGGCTATCTCGACGGCGAGACGCGCGTCACAACAAGGTGGCGCCACTCCGTCGCCTACACCGCTCGCCAAATCGCGTCCGTGTTCCCTCGCGCGAAGCAGCCTGGCCCTATCGCCCCGATCTCCATGTCGCCGAACACGAACCTGCTCGCCGATCCCATGGACGAAGAGATTGTGGCCGCTGGGATCCTGCAACAGCAGCTTCCGCTCTTGGCGTTCCTCGAGACGGACGACTTCGCGTCGCGCGTGCGCTGGCTGTTCATCGCGGCGCGCAATCTCGAAGCGCGCAACCACCCAGCAACCCCTGAAGCGATCCTGTCCGAGCTCGTCCGCTACGACCAACTAGCCGACGCCAACAGCTCGCTCCGCTGGAGCCTTCAGGAGCTGCAGCGCATGGCGTCGGTGCCCGTACCCGTCGACATGCTGCTCGACGCGGCGTCGCGCCTGGTGCAGAGGCGTGACGCTCGCGCTCTCGTCATGCAGCTAGACGCCGAAGCCGAGCGCCAGCAGCAGGAGATCGATCAGCAGGCGCTGGAGGACGCGGCATGAACGACTTCGATTACCAGATCGGCTTCGAGTCGTCCGCCGTCCGCATCCGCGGCGAGCGCGAGCAGCGACTCCAGAGCTCGAAGCGCCAGCTTCCATTCGGCCACGCGTTCCTCGACGACTGCTTGCGCTCGATCATGCCGAACGATCTGATCGTCATCGGCGCGGCTACCGGCGTCGGCAAGACGGAGCTCGCGCGTTCGATCGCGTCGCACAACGCGCGCACTGGCAAGCGCGTGCACTACTTCGCGCTCGAGGCCGAGCAGCGCGAGATCGAGCGGCGTACGAAGTACAACGTGCTCGCGTCGCTCGTGGCGCAGTACCACCTACGACTCGGCCGTCCGTTCAACTATCCAGACTGGTACCGCGGCGCGTTCGATTCTCAGCTCGGCGATCTCGAGCAGGAGGCCGATCAGTTCATCGAGAAGAACCTGCGCACGCTGTCGACGTACTATCGCGGCGCCAGGTTCAACCACGAGGACATCAAGCGGCTCATGCTCGCCGAGCAGGACAACACCGACTTGATCGTGCTCGATCACCTGCACTACGTCGACAACGACGACGACAACGAGAACCGCGGCGTGCGCGAGATCGTCATGGCGATCCGCAACTCGGCTCTCTTAGCCGATCGTCCGGTGATCCTCGTCGTCCACCTGCGCAAGCGCAACCAGCAGTCCAAGAGCCTGATGCCGACGAGCGAGGACATCCACGGCTCCAGTGACGTGGCGAAGGTCGTCACGCACACCGTCATGCTCGCGTCGGCATCGGAGCAGTCCGGCGTGCCGCACCGCCGCGGCATCTCGAACACGCTGATCTCCGTCGTCAAGGACAGAGGCGACGGCGCGAAGCACCTGCTCGCGCTGTGCGGCTTCAACTGGGAGACGAAGCAGTACGAGGACACGTACACGCTCGGCCGCGACGTAAAGGGCACGTTCGATCCGATCGACGCCAAGCACACCCCGTACTGGGCCATGCGCCACGAAGGCATGGCGTCGGAGGAACTGTTCCAATGACGAAGAGCAAGGGGCCGCAGTTCGGCAAGCTCGACGGCGGGTTCTTTAACAACGTCAAGATTCGCCGCGCAGGCCGCAACGGACGGGAGGTGTTCCTTCACGTTTTGTGCTGCAACACTCGACGCGGCGGACACGGCGCTGTTCCGATCGGGGACATCGAGATCTGGTACATCGCCGACCAACTCAAGATCTCCGAAGCAGAAGCAGAAGACGGCGTTACCAAGGCGGTAACGGCAAAACTGCTTCGAATCGCCGGCGACGATGTCGAGATCGTCGGCTGGGACGAGGATTGGGCATGGCGCCCGCAAACGCGCGCCGAAATACAGAAGAACTATAGGGAAAGGAAGTCGGCAAAGGCCCATCGTTACGACAACGAAGTAACTAGTTACCAGCAAAGTAACGCGTTACCTGAAGAGGAGAGGAGAGGAGAGAAGAGAGAGGGCGCGTTACGCGCAGACTCTCTCTCTCGGGAACCTTCGGAACCGGACCAGATCCGGCCGACCGATCCCGCCGCTAGCGATTCCGCACCCGTTCCGCGCGCTCATGCAGCCCGCCGCTCCGGTGCCGTTGATCTAGCCGCGTGGAACCCGTCGCCGGACATGACTCGTCTCGCCGCCAATCTCGGCTGCGATTTGAAACACGAGCTCGCCAACTTTCGCGCCTATGCCCGCGAGCGCTCCAACGCGTACAAGTCCGCCGATTCGGCCGACGCCGCCTTCGAGCGCTTCATGCGCAACAGCCGCGACAAGGGCAAGAAGCCGCCGCTCGTCGCGAAAGACAAGCCGCGGCGCGTGAAGCTGCTCGACGGGACGTGGGTGGAGCGTGAGTCGTGATTCTTGGCAAAAAAAACCACAGCTCAGGAGGCGCTCATGGCAGCCGCTGATCAGCCGCGCGCCTCGCCCCTCGCCCACTCGATCGCCGTCACCCTGCGCAACCAGCTCGACGGCTTGCGCAA
>CAZZDD010000079.1:0-9147 GCA_964652185.1 uncultured Candidatus Peribacteria bacterium
TCTTTCAGCTTGCCCGATGGTTCACCGCCCCCTCCGGAAACAGAGGGTGCCAATATCTGCCAAAAGAGCATGTGATTGAGGTGTCCCCCGCCGTGGTTCCTAACCGCCGTGCGGATGTCTTCCGGGATCATATCGAGGTCTGCGACCAATTCCTCCACCGTCTTCTCCGCGAGGTCGGGGTACTTCGCGAGGGCTTCGTTCAATTTGTCGACGTACGTCTGATGATGCTTCGTGTAGTGGATCTCCATCGTCTTCGCGTCGATGTGCGGTTCGAGGGCGTCGAAGGCGTAGGGCAAAGGAAGAAGGGCGTGAGGCATGATTGAGGAAGAAATGTACGACCAGTATGACGCATGAGGCGGGGAAAAATGAACTCGTAACCGCTACTTCCCGCTTCCCACATAGGCCATACTGTGCCCGTGGATATCCGCATCCTGACATCGGCAGACGACCTTGCCATATGGGCGGCATACGTCAAAAAAGCCCCGCAGGGCAACCTGTGGCAATCGCCGGAGTGGAAGGGCTACCAGGAGGCTCTAGGGCGCGAAACACGTGTCTACGGTGCTTTCAATAACCAGACGATGGTGGCTGCGGCACTCGTGATTATCGATAAGACCGCGGGGAACCTCGCGACGTGGGAGATCCCCCGCGGGCCGATCGGCGATGATGCCGAGGCGCTCGCCATGCACATCGCGGAAGAAGGCAAAAAAGAACGGGCGCTCACGGTGAAACTCTCTCCGATGACTCCCCTTTCGCTTGCGGGCTTCGCACCCTCCGGCGGACACACGCAGCCCGAAGCGACGCGCATCCTCAACCTCACGCTGGGCGACGATGCACTCCTCGCGCAGATGAAACCGAAAGGGCGCTACAACATCCGCCTCGCGCAGCGTCATGACATCGAAGTGCGCGATGCCCCGGACGTGGCGGCATTCCACGCGCTCATGAAGCGCACGGGCGCCCGCGACGGTTTCGGCATCCTACCGTTGTCGCATTACACGGCCTTCCTACAGCACATCCCAGGCAGCTTCCTCTTGCTCGCCTACCACCCCCGCACGAGCGACACCGAGCCCATTGCGGGCCTTATCGGCGTGACGTACGGCAACACCGGCATCTACTACTACGGCGCATCCGACGAGCGCCAGAGGGCGCTCATGGCGCCGTACCTCCTGCAATGGGAAGCCATGAAAATCTGCAAAGAGCGCGACTGCACACGCTACGACCTCCTCGGGATCGCACCAGTTGGCAGCGGTCCTGAACACGAATGGGCGGGCATCAGTTCATTTAAAGAAAAATTCGGCGGCAGCGTGATCGAATATGCGCAGGAACAGCAGGTAATGATTCGACCGATGATCTGGAGGCTATTGCAGCTGAAGAGAAAATTCTTGTAAGAGGCACGCAAACAAAACAACAAACAGCGTTTCAGCAGCGGCCGTCCCTGGCCGCGGTCTACGACGGGCGGACCGCGGTCCAAGAACGCGTCGCTGTCCATATGGGCAAGCACAAAAAAACCGCCCCATTCGAGGCGGTCTTTTTTCGATATAAACCCCAAAAGCCCCCTCTTTCGAGGGGGCTAATAGGGTTACTCGTTGTTCTACGCGAAGCTAACTATTAGCTCTTGTAGGACGTGGAGCGAACGACCGTGTCGGAGTACTCGAGCCACTTGAAGCGCGAGGAAGTCGTGCTGGCCGAAACCAAGGCAGCGTCTTCATCAACCCAGTCAATGTGGGAAACGGTAGCACCGAAGGTGCTCGTGGAGCGCGTCGTGAAGTCCTGGATCGACACCTGGAGCGTCGAGCTGGACGAAGCGACAACGTCCGAGTTCGTGATGTCACCTTCGAGGACGAAGGTGCTCACTTCACCCGTTTCGAGCGCCGTATCAACGGACGTGGTCTTGAGTGCGCGGCATTCAACCAAGAACGCACCGGAAGCGACGTTCGTGTTCTCAACACCAGCCGTGCTCAACGTGCGGCAATCAGCCTTCGTCGAGGAGTCAGCCTTGTTGTAGAACTTGAATTCCGTCGCATCCATCGCGACGTTCGTCGCGTTCACGTTGAAGATCACACCCGAGAGCGTGGCCTTGTTGAGACCGTTCAGCGTGTTGCTGTTGGTCGCAGCCGTGAAGCGGAACTGACCGAACGGCGAGACGCCCGTCGGGACGTTCGTGTTGTCCGGATCGGGGTTCGCGTTGGCGATCGTCGTGATCTTCGAGAGAACGACGTCGCTGATGTTGCCAACGATGCTGGCGTTCGTGGTGACGGAATCGACACCGATGAACACTTCACCTTCGTTGGAGGCGTCCGCATCGTTCGCGGCGAGGTTGCTGGACGACTCGCGACCGCGAGCGCGAACAGCACCGGAGCCGGTCGAGTTGTCGGACACAGCCGTGCCCGTGAGCCAGAGCTGGATGTCCTGGCCGGAGAGGGCGCCCTGTTCGTCGGACTTCATGCGAGCCTTGACGATAACGTCGAGGTTCTCACCGTCTTCGACGACGAGCTGGCCGTTTTCCATGTTGGCACAGAACGTCTGGATCGCAGCGTCGCCGTTGCCCGGGTTAACCGTGAGGGCATCGTCGGAACCACAACCCGAGACCGTCGCCGTAGCGAAGGCCGTCGTCGCGCCGTCCTTGTAGAGCTCGAGACGGTCGACCGACGAAGCGTTCGAACCGGAGGACGAGATCTGAAGGTCGGTCACGTCGATGTCTTCGTTCTGAGCGCGGAACTGGAGGCGAAGGATCGTGTCGCCGAGCGTACCGCCAAGGAGTTGGCGGGAGCGCGACGGCGTCGAGTCCAACGAGACGAAGAGATCACCCTGGTTGACCAGGCTGAAGTGCTTCGACGTAACGGTCGTCACGACGATCTCGCAAGGCGAGGTGCCGCACGTGCCGTTCAAGCTGAGGTTCGAGAGGCTGGAACCGTTGTCGGCTTCTTCAGCTTCGATGTAGTTCGTAGCGCCCGTAGCGAAGCGGATGCGGAGGATGCTGTTCGTCAAGGACGAAGCAATATCCGCGTGGACTTCGAACAGGACGGACTCTTCAGCCGGCAGCAAGACGCCGCCGCCCGTGAGGTCGTCGAACGTCACGTTGCTGTTCTGCACGGATTCACCGGCCTGGGCGATCGTGTCGACGACACCGTCGCCGTCCGAGTCGAACCAGAGGGTGTAATCCTGAGCGTTCTGGAGCGAACCGGTGCCAGACGTGAAGATGGCCTGCGTGAACAGGATGTCTTCAGCCTCGCCCGCGCGCGCTTCAAAGCGGAGCAGGTTCACGTTGTCGCTGTTCTTCACAGCCGTGTCGACCGTACCGATCGACTTGACCGCGATGTTCAGCTCCGGCGTAGCGATACGCTGGAAGTTACCGGAGACCGTCGCACCCGGGCGGACATCCGTGATGTCGTCACCCGTGGAGCCGCCTTCGGCAACCAAGTTGTAGGATTCCGTTTCGGCGATAAGACCGCCGAACGTACAACCGTCCGTGGAGGACGTGTTCGTGTTCGCCGGCTCAACGCAGGCGTGTACGCGGAACTTGTCACCGTTCTTCGGGTGAGCGTTGCCCGTCGTACCGTTGTCGATGAAGTCGACCTGCAGTTCCCACGTCGAGGAACCGTCAACTTCGAAGTCGTCGAAGCGGTAGATCTGGTACGTACAACCCGAGGTCGTAGCAGGGTCGCAATCCCCCTGGCCCGTGGCGTTCGTGCCGGAGTCCGTCAAGCGGACAGCGGACACGGACTGGCCCGTGCGCGTGTTGCGGAGTTCAACGTCCTCAAGGACTTCCGAGATGGCATCCGTCGAGGTGTTGCCGCCCGTGAGAAGACCGGCGCCCGTGGACGTCGTGCCTTCGATGGCGATGAAGAAGTCGCGGATGTCGACAGAGTCGCCGCCCGTCACGATTTCGAAGTTCGCGAGAACTGCGTCATCGTCGTCGCGCGTGAACTTCTGCTGAACCGGTCCGTCGATCTCGATCGTGAGTTCGCCGGCCTGGATCGTCACGATGTCGGCCGTTTCGAGACGCGTGACCTGGGAACCGTACAGCTGGCCGTTAACGCCGAAGCCGTAGAGGGAACCCACAGCGAAGATGTCGCTGTCTTCTTCAAACTGCATCTGGAGCGTGTCGCTGGCGCCGCCCGTGATGTCCGCGAGCACTTCGAGGGTGATCTTGTCACCTTCGAGGATCGTGAACGGGGGGTCGAACGTCAACGTCACAAAGTCGCCCGTCGAGGAAACGACCGTGTTCGTGAGAACCGTGCCGTCCGTGCGAGCGATGTGGATGTTCTGGTAGTCACCGTCGCCGGCCGTACCGTTCTGCTCGAGGGTCATCGAGTAGATCGTCTGGTCTTCAACGGAGTTGGTGGAGAGTTCGAACTTACCGATCACAACAGCTTCGTCACCGACTTCCACCTCATCGGGGGAAACCGTGCGATACGTTGCGGTCAGCGTGCCGGACGTCACCGTAGCGATGCGGAACGTGTTGCCGCGGAGCGGGAACGTGCCTTCCGTGTCGAGAGCGTTGCTCTGAACGTCGGACGGCAATTCGACCGCAAAGTTGTGCTCGGCGGACGCCGTGGCGCCCGTCGCGATGTCACCAACGATATCGACCGTGATCGTTTCGCAGGCCTCGACCATGAGCGGATCGCTCAAGCGGAGGGAAGCGGTCTGATCCTGGGAATCGAGGGTGCGCTTGCGGGAGATGCGACCTCCATCCATGGCCAAGTAGAGACCATCGATGTCGGATTCAGCACCGAACCCTTCGTGCAAGACCGTGATTTCGTCGATCCAGACGTCATCGGCACAGTCGGCCGTGAGGTCCAAAGAAACGAACACGACGCCAACAGCGCCCTTGGGCACCGTGTCGCCGGACGGGTTGCTGGAAGCGAGGGATACTTCGAGGGTGCCTTCACCGACCACGCGGTCCGTGAAACCTTCGAAGTCCATGCTGTCGGAGAACGTGTCACCGCCGGCCGTTTCGATGTCTTCGGCCGTCAGCGTGTAGTCCTCGCCGGCGTCCATCGACTCGGACAAACCGAGCTCAACCGTGGAATCGTTGATCCACGAGATGGACTCGACGTCGATGTCGGAAGCGCCGGAGACCATGAACTGGTCAGCCATCGTGTCCTCGCTGATGTCGACGTTGAATTCGACTTCGAGCGTGGAAGCGTCGGTGGCCGTGACGTCATTGATCATCGGCTCGGCATCGGGATCGTCCATGTCGCAGTCGACACCGTAGACGAGGCCCTGGTCGACGCGGTGAAGCATGACGACCATTTCCGCGCGGTTCATGAAGTCAGCCGGGCGGGCGCGGCCCGTCGCGTCGTCACCCTGAACGACGCAGTGATCGGCTGCCGTTTGAATGGCATCCGTGTACCACTGACCGTTCGGGACGTCCACGAACTCGGGAGCGTCGCCGGTAGCGTCAAGACCGAAAGCGCGCACGATGAGTGCAGCGGCTTCTGCGCGGTTGATGTTCGCGGCCGGGCGGGCGTAACAGGGGTGGCTGCCGTAGCAGTTGTTGTCACCCTTGACCCAACCTTCCTTGGCGGCTTCTTCCATGTAGGAGTAGTACCAAGCGCCTGGGCGGACATCGTCGAACGACGGAACTGCCGGGGGCGTCGAAAGGATGCCACCGTTCAGCTCGACGACGAGCTTGATGAATTCTGCGCGGTTTGCGTTGTCGTTTCCGCGGAAACGAGTCTGGGAAGCGTCGAGGTAGCCGTCATCCGCAAAGGATTCGACTGCATCTTCGTACCAGACTCCTGCCGGAACGTCGGAGTAGGCAGCGAGGACCGTACCCACTTGGGTAAGGGCGATCGCGGCGGCCGACACTCCTGCGAACAACTTTTTGAACGAATTGTTCATAGGGTAGGAGTTGTAGAAATAATAAAGAAAAAAACCTGTTGAGGTTTCTGTGTGTGCGTTGATTATGGAAAGGCGGTCCGTTCGCTGTGACGTATCCACCGATGTATCGGGGAGCACTACCACGTAGAACGTGGCTGCTGCTCCTTAACAATAAAGAGAAGATACAGATTGATACGTTGGTCAAAGCCATGCGAGGACCCGTTCATGCACGGTCCCTATATATAAGGAAGTCAGCCCTTCGATGAACTCAGGGTGACAACGCCTTTCGGGGACGTGAGATGCTCGGCGGAGGGAAAGTCCCTTCGCGAGGTGCCGGTGTGTGAATGAACGTGCACGTTCCACTGATCTTGAGGAAAAGTGGGTTACGAGGATGGTAGCGAAGCCCTTTTTAGAGGCAAGACGCGCACCATTCGCGTGCACCCCTACAAACGACGCCGCCGACGCCGTGTTACGCATTGCCCGAACTACGGGGTTGTCCATTCTCGTTCGTAAAAAGGTGAGAATCGCATATTTAGACGACGATTTAACCGGCAATTCAGGGAATCAAACGACGGTCACAACTCAAAAAAAGACCTTGCCGCAGTGGCGGACTGTTGATGAATCAACTTATTTGTTCAACAACGTAGTCGAGAAAACTACACATTTTTCGAGAGGAACGTATGTTAAACTTAACAAAGCATATAGTTAACTTGTCTTTTAATCCCATAAAGACACGACTAAGAGCGAGAATCATATGTTTTGCACGTTTATATGATGATTGAAGCGGTAAAACTAAAAAATCGTGCGAGAAACAGTTGTTTCATGGAGAGGAATGGAAAGAAAACCATACCCCAGCGTCAACGCGAGCATACCCAGGCGCCAACAGAAGCATGCAGTGGCGTGGAAAAGCGCGGACATGAAGAAGACCGGCAACACAGGAGAGTGTTGCCGGTCGGATGATGACGTGTCGCCTATCGGCAAGTCGACAGGCGGTGACAAGTCGACGGCTTATTCTTCAGCCGTCGTTTCCGGAGCAGAGCGCCTCTGCGCCTCGAGGGCTCGCTCGTTTCGCTTGATTGCGTCGTACACTTCGCGCCGGTGAACCGGTACTTCCTTCGGCGCTTCCACGCCGAGGCGAACCTTATCTCCGCGAATTTCAACAACGACGATCGTAATGTCGTTATTGATGACGATACTTTCATTCTTCTTTCTACTGAGTACCAACATGACATAATTCCTTTTTGCCGGCGGGGGTAAAAAACACTACTACAACCAGTGTGACTCCTTGGCACAGCGGGTGGGTGATTGCAGTGGGCGTACTCTACGAAAAATCATCTGCCGCGCAATCCCCCGTCGCAGGAATGCCCCAGGATCAATTTTTCCGAACCTCCTGGCCCTTTGCCGTGTCTTTCACCGTATAACCCCTCTTTTCGATCTCTTGGCGCAAACGGTCGCTTTCTGCGAAGTTTTTCGCTGTCCTAGCGATCTCGCGTTCTTCGATGAGCGCGACGACGTCGGCCGGCGTGCGCGTCTGTTTCGGGGCGTCGAAGCAGCCGAATGTCTCACGCGCCAACGCGATGAAATCTCGCAGTGCGCCAAGGTCCGCGTCGGAGTATTCCACGACCTCGCGAGACTCGAGCGTGTTGATGAGTTTCGTGACGGCGTGCACCGCGGCGAGCGCGGCCGGCGCGTTGAGGTCGCTGTCCATCGACCTACGAAACTCCTCGACGTGTGCACGCACGTCGTTGGCGACGACATCCATCGTCGCGTGCACCGCGTCTTCCGACGAGCGATGGTCGACCTTCGCGAACGCCTCGGCGATCTTGCGGCGTGCGTCGCGCGCGTCGTCCATTCCCTTCCAGGTGAACTTCAGGTTCGTGCGGTAGTGCACCGAGAGCAGATAGAACCGAAGGTCCATCGCCTCGTAGTTTTTGGCCAAAATGTCAGGAAGAGTTACCACATTGCCAAGACTCTTTGACATTTTTTCGGCTCCCAAATCGATCCGGCGCTTGTGAAGCCAGGTGCGCACGAACTGTTTGCCCGTCACGGCCTCGCTCTGGGCGATCTCGCACTCGTGGTGCGGGAAGATATTGTCCTCGCCACCGGTATGCAGATCGAGCGTATCGCCGAGGATCGCGCGGCTCATGGCCGAGCACTCGATATGCCAGCCCGGGAACCCATCGGGATTCCCCTCTCCGGGAGATTGCCAACGCAGCACGTGGTGCTCGTTTTGGCCCACGCAAAACTTCCACAGGGCGAAGTCGGCGGGATGCCTCTTTCCTTCGTTCACCTCCACCCGCGAACCGGAGACGATATTGTCGAGCGTGTTGCCGGAGAGCGTGCCGTACGGAGAGCGCGTCTTGGACGTGACGTCGAAGTAGATACCGTCCTGCGCGACGTACGCGTTGCCCTTCGCGAGCAGCGCTTCGATCATCGTCTTCATGTGATCCACGAAATCGCTCGCGCGCGGACGCTGCCACGGCTCAAGCATGTTCAGCGCGGCTTCGTCGGAGCGATAGAGATTTTCATACGACAGCGCGACCTTCAACACCGTCTCGTGCGTGACCGCGCCGAACTCCTCGCGCGCTTGCTTCTCGATTTTGTCTTCGCCGCTGTCGCGGTCCGCCACCAAGTGCCCGACGTCGGTGATGTTCTTCACGTGCATCACTTTGTAGCCGTGACCCGCCTCCAACCAGCGGCGCAAAAAATCGGCCATGAGGAACGACGACACGTTGCCGATGTGCGTGCGCCCGTAGACCGTCGGTCCGCAGGTGTACATCGTGACGCGCGCGCCGGCCGGATCGAGCGGGACGAAGTCTTGCTCCTTCTTCAAAAGCGTGTTGTAGAGGCGAAGTGCCATATCCACAGAATAGCGCATATTGCTGCGCTTTGTGAGTATCTTGACATTTATTATTTATGTTGTAATATGAACTATAAGGATCTTTTGTCATCATCGCGTCCTGAGACCCGCATTCACGAGCACTTTGCTCGGGAATAGGACGGGGCATCAGCCTAGGCTGATGCAGCACCAGCTTCTCTACATGGAGAAAGAAGCATGTTACGTAATTACCGCCAGCGAGTTCCGAGCAGTTTCCGCGCAAGCCTCACTCTCGGACCGCCCGAGCGTACGGCCGTCACGTTTTCCACCACCGCGATGAACGTGGCCGCGCCTCGCCAACACATCGTGCTTCGCAGCGGCACGGGCCGAAGCCATCTGCTTTCGGCAATGCCGCCGATCCAAAAACCGCGTTAAGCGGACACAACAGAGAAGTTGGAAACGGGGTGGTGGCACAACCACCACTCCGTAACCTTTGAATACGGATC
>CAZZDD010000079.1:9247-10597 GCA_964652185.1 uncultured Candidatus Peribacteria bacterium
CATGGGCGATTTCGCTCGTTCACAGCATCGCGCAATCGAAAGAGACCTGCGTTTCCTCGGCGTTATTACTGCATGCCGGCATCAGCCGCCGGCGACGCGTGGAGCGACAGGGGGTCCACTAGGAGAAACAGAATGCGAAGGCGTTCGTTAGCTATCGGCAGGTTCAGTCGGGAATTGGTCCGTAGTATCGAATCTGGGCAACGGGGAGTGAAAGCCACTCCCGAACAATACGAAGCGGCACGCCAAAAGGCGCTGCCGCGGATGAACAAAGCCCAGCGACGACGACTGCAGAACGATCCGCCGGCCACCGTCACCGGTAGCGTACGGTAACGAACTTTCTCCACCCTCTTACGATCCCAGCATGCACGACGCGTGCTGGGATCGAGATTAAATGCAGATCCCTTTCGACCTACCCACCACTCCCCTACCGAGGTTTTTCGCCGTGTGAAAACAAAAAAAGGCCGAACGTTCCGAAGAACATTCGACCCTGTCTGACTGTCCCCTCTCCGTTCCGGCACTCAGTCCTTTTCGGCGAGCGATAAGACGGCGGCACCGTCGACGCGGAGAATCTCAACTTTCTTCACGGCGCGATTGCGTCGCACTTCCACAGTTGAGTTCGTTGCCGGAAACGAATGGGAACCGATCAAGATCGTCGCGCCATCGGCGCTGAGCGAACATACGAAGTTCTCCCATTTCTGCGACTCTGCACCACGGACGAGTCTCACCGCACTGAATTCGGACACTGTGCCAGTCATGGCAATCTCCTACAGCACTCCGCTCCTGTTCGGCCCGAAACCATCCGGGCACGCGTTGAAAAGGAACGATGCGGCAGTATTCTCCTCGTGCTTTGCAGGGTCAAGAAACGATTTTATGGCCGTGGAACGCAAAAAACTGCAATGGGAGATAGCTCCCACTGCAGCATGAGCCACTTGGCACGATCGGAATAGCTGGTGCTACTCCAATGAATCATACCGACGCAACGCATCGAGGAATCTGTTCCAATCCTCGACGATGATCCAGTCCGTCTGTTCGAGATTTCCGATGTATCGAAACCTCCCGATACGGAACGAGTTGGAGTCGACGATCAGACGCCTGTTCTCGTCGAGCGTGAACTGCTGCGTCCAATCGGAACTTTTGACCTCGAGCTTCTTGCCCCACCGAAACGTGAATCGCAAGCCGGCCATCTCACTTGCGACCACCCGAACGAATTTTTGTTCGTCCTCACCCACCACATCAATCGCCACCGCTGCTGTAATCATTTCCCACTCCTTCCGAGACCCTCTCTTTTCAGCATCCGGACGCGACATTGCGCCGTTGTTTTGCCAAAGAGCTTCGCGCATCTATCCACAA
>CAZZDD010000080.1:0-9934 GCA_964652185.1 uncultured Candidatus Peribacteria bacterium
CACTTCGAGCAAACGCTTCCGTCGATCATCAAAGACTACGTCGACACCGGCAAGGTGAAGTACGTCGTGCGGGACTATCCGCTGGCCTTCCATCCAGGCGCGCAGAAAGCGGCCGAAGCGACGGAGTGCGCCGACGAACAGGGAAAATTCTGGGAAATGCACGACAAGCTCTTCGAGACGCAGGGCGCATGGGGAGCCGACGCAGTCGCCTCGTTCAAGTCGTACGCCGCCGAACTGGGCCTGAACGCATCGTCCTTCAACACCTGTCTCGATAGCGGTGAAATGGCCGCGGAAGTCGCCGCGGACATGGCAGCCGGTTCCGCCGCCGGCATCAGCGGCACGCCGGGCTTCTGGATCGTCTCCGACGATGGCCAGAGCAAGAACATCTCGGGCGCCTATCCGTACGCGACGTTCCAGGCCGCGTTCGACGAGATGCTCTAAAATCCTCTCTGGATCAACCGTGGGGGCGTAGCCATGCTACGCCCCCACTATTTCTGTTTCATTGGAGACATTTTTCCTGAAAGAAGAAGCAGCCCGGCACGTCATCACGGGTATCCGATATTCGTTTTCCCCCATCTTCCATGCCTACACAGACACTCGAGCACCCAGCGAAGACGCGCAACGGCCAAGAAAACCACGAAGCCGGCAAACGCACGAAACCGAACCGAGGAAACTTCGCGAATAACCCCGATCGCGCCCGCGAAGCGGGACGCAAAGGAGGCAAGGCCCGTGGGAAGCCACGCCCGTAAGAAGTATTTATTGAATAAAAAATGTATACGCTATGCTGGGCGCCATGCGCACCACTCTCTCCCTGACCTCATCCCTCGTCCTCGCGTCCGTGCTACTCGTAGCGTGCGCTCCGGACGGTGAAGCGCGCCTCTTGCGCGATGCCCGCTCCACTTCTTCCGCGGCGTCGTCCGCCCAAGCCGCGAAAGACCGACGCACCGAACGATTGGCCCAAGCAGCATCTCGACCGAAAAGTTCGACCCCGGCATTCGTCGGCGCTCCGCTGACGGCGTACCGTGTGCCGATCCTCGTCTATCACCACGTCCGCGCGCAGGAAGGATGGGCGAAGAGCACCTGGAGCTGGAAGATGACCGTGACGCCGCAGACCTTCGAACGGCACATGCAGCACCTTGCCGACAAGGGCTACGAGACGATCACGATGAGCGAAATGATCGCCGCCATCCGTGGCGAGCGCGCGATGCCCGCGAAACCCGTCGTTCTCACGTTCGACGACAACAACGCCTCGCAATACGACGTCGCCGTGCCGATCATGGAGAAGCACGGCCAACGCGCCGTCTTCTACCTCGTAACCAAATACCTCGACACGCCGCATTTGCTCAACCGCGACAAAGCGCTCGAGCTGCAGGCGAAGGGCCACGAGATCGAGTCGCACACCCTCCTGCACCGCGCGCTCACGGGCTTGAACGACGACGAACTGCGATCGGACCTCGCGGAGAGCAAACGCATCCTCGAGGAGCTCACCGGCACGCCGATCACGCACCTCTGCTACCCGGGCACGGCGCACAACCAACGCGTGCGCGACGCGGCAAAAGCCGCGGGTTACGAAACCGCGACGATCATGGATCCCGTCGTGTTCAACGAAACCCACGACTGGATGAAAATCCCGCGCATCATGATGACGGATGATACGGACATCGCGAAAATCTTGCCGTAAAAAATTCCAGCATCGTCATAAAACGAAACCCGTTCTCCGGAGAACGGGTTTCTCTCCTTGCAGCCATGGCCTGTCACCCGGGTTCACTGGTCGCCTCCGCTTACCGTGCCTTCTCCTTACCGATTCATAACGTCACCCTCTTCCATTTCGACTCCTTCCTCGACGTCACGACCGAGGTCAGACCGTTCTGTCATGTCTTGTCCCATCGAGGTATCGTTCGTGGAACGCTCCCGATTCGCTCCTTGCTGCTGCCGTTTCTCGTGACGGTTCTTCATAGGAGTGAGGGAAGAAAATAAAAGACATGGTGCACCGGAGGAGAGGACGGCCCGAGGAAAGACGCCTTACGAAAAACGAGGAAATTTTTTCAGGAAAACGTCCCGCCGCTATGATGCCGCTATGCGCGCACTTCTCCTCTGTGTTTTCCTCCTCGTAGGTTGTTCCCCATCGCCGGAAACGGCCGCTCCCGGTACTACGATTTCTTCATCCGCACCCACTTCATCCGCTGCAGTCCAGAAACCCCTCCTGCAGGTGACGCCAGAACTTTCCATCGAATCATTCGCGGACATGCGCCTGGAAGGAAAAGATCTGGAACTCACGAAAGTGCTGGCCGATAACGACGCCTACACGCGCCACGAAATCCGCTACGTCAGCAACGGCCTCGTCATCAGCGGCATCATGAACATTCCGAAAGGCGACGGACCGTTTCCTCTTCTCATTCTGAATCACGGCTACATCGACCCCACGGTCTACACGATCGGCCGCGGACTAAAGCGCGAACAGGACTATTTGGCACGCCAGGGCTTCGCCGTGCTCCACACCGATTACCGCAAGCACGGCGCGTCAGACCCGAGCCCGGACGTACGCGACACGTACGACGCGGGGCTGGAATACTCGATGGACTCGATCAACGCGGTGCTCGCGGTACGCCAAAACCCGCCGAAAGGGGTCGATGCGACAAGGGTCGGCATGATGGGCCACTCGATGGGCGGTGGCGTCTCGCTGAACATCGCGACCGCGTGGGTCGATCTCGTCTCCGCGTTCGTCCTCTATGCGCCGGTGCACGCCGACGCGTGGGAAAATTACTATCGGTGGCGCCGCGACCGGGAAGACAACGACCAAACGGTCGTGAACCTCGGCACGCGCGAAACGCATCCTGAAAAGTGGGACGCGCTCTCGTCGCAAACCTATCTGCAGAACATCGCAGCGCCGATCCTGCTCTTCCACGGCACGAACGACAAAGACGTGCCGGTCGCGTGGTCGGATGACTTGAATACGCGACTCATGGCGATGGAAAAACCGCACGAATACATCCGCTACGAGGGCGAAGGCCACGAATTCGGCCCGCAGTGGAACGATTTCATGAAGCGTACTGCGGAATTCTTCGCGCGCGAGCTCAAATAGCGATCGTACGTGTTACCTTTAGCCGGTGACGGCCGTAGGTATTGATGCAACAGTTGCTTGCCTAGGCGCCCGTTCATTCCCCTTCCCGTATGACCCACGACTTCGATGCGCTGTATACGGCGCACGTCGATTCCATCTACCGGTACCTCTACCGCCGTACGCTCGTTCGTATGACGGCGGAAGATCTGACGAGCACGACCTTTTTGAAGGCGTTCGAGAAGATCGACCGTTTCGATCCGTCCAAAGGCGGCTTCGGCGGCTGGGTAATGACCATCGCGAAAAACGTCTTAACCGACCACTATCGCGCCCTCAAGCCGCAGGACAACATCGACGACGTGTGGGACCTCTCGTCCGACGACGACGTCGCCGGTTCGCTCGAAGACCGCGAAGCGCACAAAGAACTCCGCAAAGCACTCGCGAAGCTGCCGAAAGACAAACGAGAAATCGTGCTGCTCCGAGTATGGGAAGACCTCTCCTACGCCGAGATCGCGGCGCTCACCGGTAAAACCGAAGGCAACTGCAAAGTGATCTTCTCCCGCGCGATGAAGGACCTCCGCGGCCTCATCCCTCTCTCCACGCTTCTCCTCATCCTTTTCCCACCCCTGCCATGACCTCTACGCATCAGACCATCCTCGCCGAGCTCTACGAGATCGACCCGAGCCTGCGCGAACACGAAGCGGAATTGCTGCCGCTCGTGCAGAAACTGCTCGCGAATGACCCCGCGCAAAAGCCGTCGCCCGCGTTCGTGAAGAAGCTGCGCGCGGAACTCAAAGCCCGCGCAGCAGCATCGATCAACGGCGCAATCGAATACCGCGCATCGTATGCCCCACCGTCCGCGTTCACATCCTTCTTCAACCGCTTCGCCTACGCCGCCGCGGGCGCCGTAGCCGCGGTCGTGATCGCCGTCCCAGTGACGATGCAATTCATGAACGGCGATCAGTTCTACGCACCCACATCGCCGACTGACAACGAAATGGCAATGAAGGCCGAATCCGATGGATTCACGACGACCGACCAAGCCAACCCGATGCCGACCGGGAACAACCCCGCGCCCGGCGCCTACAGCCGCACCCAAAGCGGCGGCGGAGGGATGGGCGGCATGGACGGCGGCATGAGCACCAGCATGCTGATCGCTCCGTGGAACCCGGTGAAGTACCGCCTCGAAGGCGACCTGCCCGCGCTGCCCTCGGGCGACGTAGAAGTCCTCGAAAGGAACACGCGCCCGCTGAACATACCCTTCTCCGGCATCCAGAACGCGTTCCGCGACGCCGCGATCGATCTCTCGTCGTTCGACGGTACGACCGTCGACCACGTGTCGATCACGCAACGCCGCCAGTTCGGCTACACGATCAACCTCTCGACGATCGACGGGTCCGTCAGCATCAACCAAGCATGGGAGTTCTGGCCGCATCCGGAAAATAACTGCCGCGACGAAGAGTGCTACCGCAACCTGCAGCCGAAGCTCAGCGATATCCCGGCCGACGCCGAGGTCATCCGCATCGCCAACGCTTTCATGAACGAGCACGACATCGCGCTCGACGGCTACGGATCCCCCGTCGTCGACGACACGTGGCGCATCCAATACGACTCGATGGCCGACAAGCGGTACGCCTACGTACCGGAATCCGTCCGCGTGATCTATCCTCTCTTGATCGACGGCGAACCCGTCTTTGAATCCGGCGGCGAACCCACGGGCATCTCGGTCCAGGTCTCGATCAAGCACAAGCGCGTCTCGGACGCATGGGGACTCACGACCTACCAGTTCGATAGCGAGAACCATGCCCCCGTGTCGGACCGCGGTGCGATCGAGGAATTCCTCAGCACGGCCGGCAGCCAAATGCCCGACGCGCCGACGGTGACCCTCAGCAACCCGACGCTCGGCATGGTGCGCATGTACCTGTACGAGAATAACACTTCACGCGAACTCTTCGTCCCCGCCCTCATCTTCCAGATGCCTGCGATGCCCGAAGGCATCGGCTACTACCAGCGCGCCGTCGCGGTCCCGCTCGCGCAGGATCTTCTCGAGAAAGCCACGCCCCCGCCCATGCCGATCGACCCGTACCCCATGCCGATGCCCCGCCCGATGGACGGCGGAGGTCCGGCGATCGACGTTCCGGCAGACGAACGCCTCATTATGGAAGAAGAAGCGGCGGCGCGATAATCTCTTCGTATCAAAGAAATTCAAGACCCCGCCCAAAATCCAGGCGGGGTTTTTGACAAATGATCGCCGATGCGGATAATGCCGGTCAGTGGCGTTGGATGTATCGAAGACTGAGAGGCTCATCACAGCTCGCACCGAGGTACACCACCTTGAAGCGACCGGGACGATACCTTCCGTTTTCCGTGCCGATCGGCCGGATATTTCCGCGCGATAATTTTTCATTCCGCCTCTTTTCCCCTTCTCATTATGGTCACCACCATTCCCGACGGCTACGAACTCCTCGAAGAACGCGCGGCGTCGTACAAACGCCTCACCGCGAAAGGCACGATATCGGAACACGCGCGAGGCTACGCGACGGATATCCGCTCGCTCATGCACATCCTCGATATGAACCGCCAAAAAGAAGAATTCGGCCCACGATGGGACGAAACGTACCGCCACGCCGACGCCCGCGAAACGATGCGCGTTTTCCATAATGACAAGTACGCCCGTATACAATTCGCGCTGAGCGACGAAGAGAACTACCTCGTACCCGCGACTCCGCAAGGTGCGCTGCAGCACTTCTCCATGCGCGGATTCCTCTTCAATCCGAGCAAGTTCCCCGGTCCGATGCTCTATAAAACGGGCTTCGTGTCGCAGGAAGAATTCGACGCGGCGAACGGCAGCCCCATGGACCGCATCATCCTCGCCGACGACTGCATCTTACCCGTGAAGAAAATGCTCGAAGCCGCGACGCCGATCATCGAAGGAAACAACCGTCTGCTACGCGTGAACGACCCCGAACAAAACCCGATCGTCGCCGCGCGCTACAAAGGCGTACCGAATCCATCGGAAAACGCGATTGGCAGCATCATCTATCTGCGTCGCAAGCCCGGAGCGGAGCGGGAAGAAGAAACCGAGATTTTCACGTTCGCCGACAGCAGCATGTACGACGCCGACCGGAAAACGCTCTGGGCCGAAAGCGAATACAAAGAGGAAATCGGCAAGCTCATCGAGTACCAGCGCGTGCTCGACCGAGTCAGGACGCGCCTCGACATCGATTACCGTCGCGACAAATCGGCGGAGGTGAAAGACGCCGCATGGGAACATGCCGTGGGCGTCATGACGAACGTCGAACATGAGTTGCGCAACGTGCAAGCGACACAGAAAGTCGAAGCACGCGACTTCCTCTCGAAAGCTGCACAACAGCTGACGGTCAAGAATAAGCCGAAGATTTCGCCGGCGATGGCGCAGATCACCGCCTCGCTCACGCGTATCGACAATCGCTTGAAAGAAATCAACGGCAAGGGCGGGGCGAACGTCGAGGACAGGCTGCTCCTCGAAGCGCAGATCCGCCGCGGCGAGAACGCGCTGCTCGCGGTGCGCTACCGCGTGATGGACGCGGCGAACGGCACCGCGTCGCTGGCAGACATCCGCAAAGAACTGGAACTCGATATGAAGGAATTGGAAAAAATCACGCTGCGCCCCTTGTCTGTGTACGCGCAGGCGATGATTCGGCAAATCCAGGGTTTGCGCATCAATCACACGATCACATTCCAGGAAGACCTGCTCACATTACACATCATCGGAAAGCTGCAAGGCATCCGCACGTCAGGCGAACGGATCCGCGCGCGGTCGGCGCAAACCGGCATGATCGATTTCGCGCACGAAGCAAAAATCGCGAACGACGTGAAAAACGCGCTCTCCACCGAACAAATTTACCCGTCGATGAAAACCCATCGCACGAATCTCGTCATGGAAGAAGCGTGCGAACGATGGGAGGACCTGATCGCGTTCCTCGAGAAGCGCGCTGCATTCGAATACGGGGATCTGCCGAAAGAGAAAGAGGAACTCGACCGACTCGTAGAAAGCCTCGGCGTCGAACATGCCGCGGAGTCGATCGTTTCTTGGCTCCCTGAAGCCGTTCCCTATGCTCCGCCGTTCAGGCTGAGAGCGGACGAAAAAATGCACGCCTAACCGGAAAATCTGTGCGCCGCTCCGCGTTGAAAGACCGGGACGGCGTTTTCGATCGCGCGCAATCCGAGGTATCCTTCGGCCATGCAAAACACCCGCGCCTGGCACACGTTCACCGCAGACGAAGCGATCAACACCCTCGGGGCCGACCCCGAAGCGGGCCTCACCACGCACCAAGCGCAATCACGCCTCGAAGAATACGGCCGCAACGTGTTGCGCGCGTCCGCCGGAACATCGCCTTTCGCGCTGCTCCTCGCGCAATTCAAGAACATCCTCATCGTCATCCTCCTCCTCGGAGCGGGCTTCTCGCTCGCGCTGGGGCACGAGATCGAAGCGGCGAGCATCGGCGTCATCGTCCTGTTCTCGGTCGTGCTCGGTTTCGTGCAGGAGTACCGCGCCGAACGCGCCATCGAAATGCTGCAAAAGCTCTCGGCGCCCGCGGCGACGGTGCTCAGAGACGGCGAAGAACGCGACATTCCGGCCGAAGAACTGGTCCCGGGCGACGTCATCCTGCTCGATGCGGGCGATAAGATTCCCGCCGACGCGCGCTTGCTCATGGCGATGCAGCTAAACGTCGACGAATCCCCGCTCACGGGCGAATCGGTGCCCGTCTCGAAGTCGGCGGACGCGCTGAAGAACCAGAACCTGCCCGTCGGCGACCGCAAGAACATGGTCTTCGCGGGCACGACGGTGACCCAAGGCCGCGCCACGGCAGTCGTGGTGCTCACCGGCATGCAAACGGAATTCGGCACGATCGCGGGCCTGCTCGAAAGCGTGAAAGCGGGGCAGACGCCGCTGCAGAAAAATCTCGATAAGATCGGCCGCATACTCGCCGTGGCAGCGCTCGGCATCATCGCCGTCATCGTCGCGATCGGCCTCTCGCGCGGCGAACCCGTCGTGGAGCTCATCATCTTCGCCATCGCCCTCGCGGTGGCCGTCGTGCCAGAGGCTCTCCCCGCGGTCGTGACAATCTCGCTCGCGATCGGCGTACAGCGGATGGTGAAGCGCAACGCGCTCGTGCGCAAACTTCCCACCGTCGAAACGCTCGGCTCGACCACGATCATCTGCACCGATAAAACGGGCACCCTCACGAAGAACGAAATGACCGTCCGGCGCATCGTGACGGGCGACGGGGCGATAGACGTGACGGGAGCGGGCTACAAGCCGCAGGGGCAATTCCAGCAAGACGGCAAAACCGTCGGGCCGTCCGTCAGCCTCCTCGAACTCTTGAAAGCCGCGACGCTGTCGTCCGACGCGCACCTCGTGGAGCACGACAGCCAGTGGATCATCAAAGGCGACCCGACGGAAGGCGCGCTCGTGGTGGCGGCGGCGAAAGCGGGCATCAGCAAGCACGATCTCGACGCGTCCGAACCGCGGGTGTCGGAAATCCCGTTCACGAGCGAGAGCAAGCGCATGACGACGATCCATGCTTCGTCTTCGCTCAGCACAAGATCAGGTTTTACTGCATACGCAAAAGGAGCTCCGGAAGTCATTCTCGACGCGTGCGCATTCGAGAAAACAGCAAAAGGCGTCATTCCCCTCACCGAAGCGCGCCGCGAAACATTGGCGCAAGACGCGCGCGGCATGGCAGCCGTGGCGCTGCGCGTGCTTGGTGTGGCAGAGAAAGAAAATACGACCTCCGACGACGCCGAGAAAGAATTAACCTTCCTCGGCCTCATCGGCATGATCGATCCGCCGCGCGCGGAAGCGAAGGAAGCGATTGCGCGCTGCCACTCCGCCGGTATCCGCGTCGCGATGATCACGGGCGACCACCCGGTGACGGCCGAAGCGATCGCGCGGGAGCTGGGCTTGCTCCGCAAAGGCCGCGTGGTGACGGGCGCCGAACTCGACGCCATGGACGAAGCGACGCTCAAGAAAGAAGTGAACCGCATCGACGTGTTCGCGCGCGTCTCGCCCTCGCACAAACTGCGCGTGGTCGGCGTGCTGCAGGACCTCGGCGAGATCGTGGCGATGACGGGCGACGGCGTGAACGACGCGCCCGCGCTCAAGAAAGCCGATATCGGCATCGCGATGGGCATCACGGGCACGGACGTGTCGAAAGAAGCGGCGTCGATGATGCTCACGGACGACAACTTCGCGTCGATCGTCGCGGCGGTGGAAGAAGGCCGCAGCATCTTCGATAACATCCGCAAATACCTCATGTACCTGCTCTCGGCGAACATGGCCGAGATCGTGGTGATGGCCGTCGCGACGGTCGCGGGACTCCCCGCGCCCCTGACAGCAGTGCAAATTCTCTATGTGAACCTCGTGACCGACGGCCTCCCCGCGATGGCACTCGCCGTCGATCCGCCGGAAAAGGACCTCATGCGCCGCCCGCCGCGCAACCCGCGCGTCAGCATCTTCTCGCGCACTGTTATCCTGCTCATGGGCTCCAGCGCGGGCTACGCGTCCGTCGCCACGCTGGCGGTCTTCATGTGGGCGCTGCAAACCGGTCGACCACTGAGCGTCGCCACGACGATGACGTTCCTCACGCTGATGTTCATCGAGTTCAGCAAAGCGTACGTCTTCCGGCATCCGTTGCGCACCACGTTCCGCTCGCCGCTGAAGAACATGTGGCTGAACGTGTCGGTCCTCGTGCAACTCGTGCCGCTCGCGTTGATCCTCACGGTCCCCTTCCTGCAAACCGCTTTCTCGACCGAACCGATCGGCCGCATCGAATGGTTTGTGATCCTCCTCGCCACCGCGGGCCTCTTCCCCGTCATGGAACTCGCGAAATT
>CAZZDD010000081.1:0-2006 GCA_964652185.1 uncultured Candidatus Peribacteria bacterium
GGCGTACATGCGCCAGCCGCCCTCCTGCGAGAACACGTGCGCGCCCATGCCGGCGTTCGTCGTCGCGTCGACCGCGGCCATCGCCATCGCGGTCTTTCCCATCGCCGGGCGTGCGCCGATGATCGACAGGTCGCCGAGCGGGTAGCCGCCGACGTGCTCGTCGAGCGCGGCGATGCCGGACGGAGCGCCGTTGCGCACGATCTCACCGCGCTCCTTCGCCGCCGCGCGGTCCTCGAGCTCGCGGATGCGGGCCTTCACCATGTCGCCGGCGCTGCGTGCGCGCTGGGGCTTCGCGCGATCGATGCGCGCGAGCGCCGCGACCGACTCGGACAGATACGCATCGACGTCGAGGTGGTCCTCGAAGCCACGCTCGAAGATCCGGTTCGCTGCTGCGATCACGTCGCGCGCGCGCCGATGCGACTGCACGACCTCGGTGTACGCGACGACGTTGTCCGCGGTGGGGACGCGCAGCGCGAGCTCGCCGAGGAACGCGTAGCCGCCGATCGCGTCGAGCTTGCCCTGGCGATCGATCTCGGCGCCGACGGTCACGACGTCGATCGGCTTGCTCGCCGCCTCGAGGTTCCGCATCGCGGACCACACGACCTTGTGCCGGATGTCGTAGAAGTCGTCGGTCTCGAGCGTGTCGAGCTGCGCGAGCACGTCGTTCGCGAGCAGGACTCCACCGAGCACGCTTGCTTCTGCTTCGAGGTGATGCGGTTGTACGCGGGCGTTGGTCATGGGCTTCTGGGCTACGAGCCAAGCTTCTTCGACGGTCGGCGTTCGGGTTCGTTGCGAGGTTGGTTCGGTACGAGGCGCGGGCCTGCGCGCGGCGCGAGCGCTTGCTGCACGGACAGCTCCCCGTCTCGAGCGAACTGCTTCGGGTCCCAGATCACCGACGGCGTGAACCAGCGCAGCGTGCAGTCGCGGCGCGCTGATGCCGCGGCGACGTCGATGCGGTGGCGGATGCGTTCTCGCGCGCGGTCGTATCCGTGCGTGCGCAGCTCGGCCGTCGCGATCTCGCGCATGGCAACCCAGGGCGGGTACTGCGTCCCTGGACACGCCTCCCACGACTGCGCGTGCGGGTCGATGCCGTCGGTCATGCGCAGCGCGTTGTGCGTCGCGAGCCCGTACTGCCACGAGTCGGTCAGCAGCCGCGAGAGCCGGCGCGCGAAGTCGCCATCGTGCGGGACCTGCGTCGAGCGGAGGAACTTCGCGTGCGAGCCGGGCGGTGGCGCCGGATCCGGATCGCGCTCTGCACCCACGACCGCCCCAGGATCCGGAAGCTCCGGAAGGGGAAGATCCGAAACCGGGGTGATCTCAGATCCTGCATCTGCATCTGTATCTGCATGTCGAACAGTGACGTCACCGGCGTCACGCGGCGTAACGGTGACGTCACCGGCGCGCTGCCGTTCGCGGTACCGGCGCATGCGTTCCGCGGCCTTCGCCCGCTGGTCGTCCGCGTCGAGCAGGTCGCGGTACTTGTCGTGGTTGAGGACTTCCCATCCGCCATCGACCTCACGGATGCGGCGGCCCTCGTGGTCTTTTGTGCGCGAGTACTTGTCCGGCGCGAGAAACATCGCGAGCGACTCCTCGCACTGTTCGACGGTCACGCCCGCGCGCTTCGCGAGCCCGGGGATCGACGCGTGCACAATGCCGTCGATGTCCTTCATCGCGAGCATCGTGATCCAGACCACCTTCACGTGAAGCGCGGTCTGCCAGATGGTGGAATCGAGAATGGACTCGTGAAGCTTGGCGTACGACATGGCTAGGCGGTGATGGAGATGGCGCGCTCAAACGACGCGATGGCGGCGTCGACGTAGGGACCGCGAGCATCAGCAACAGCAGCAGCAGCAGCAGCAGCAACAGCAGCAGCATCAGCAGCAGCAGCAGCAGCAACAGCAGCAGCATCAGCATCAGCAGCAGCAGCAGCAGCAGCAGCAGCAGCAGCAGCAGCATCAGCAACAGCAGCAGCATCAGCATCAGCAGCAGCAGCAGCAGCAGCAGCA
>CAZZDD010000081.1:2106-9529 GCA_964652185.1 uncultured Candidatus Peribacteria bacterium
AGCAGCATCAGCATCAGCAGCAGCAGCAGCAGCAGCAGCAGCAGCAGCAGCAGCAGCAGCAGCGATCGAGTAGCTGTTCCACAGCTTGTTCGCTTCGCGGCGCTTCTCGAACGCGATCTGTCGGAGGCGCGCGCGCACCGCGAGGATCTCCGGCATCGCCGCACGCAGAGCCTCGGCCGTGTGCAGCTCGGGCAGCGCTCGCATCCGCGCCGCGAGCTCGCCGAACCCGCGCGCCTCGAGACGCAGCGGCGCAATCTCGCGCACGCTGCAGTCGGTCAGCACACGCGCGCGCTTCAGCTCGACGTCGAGCGTGCTCTTCGTGCCAACGAGACGAGGTACGAGCGCGAGCAGCTTCTGGCGCTCGGCATCGCGAAGCGCGTCGTTCAGGCGACGGCCGAACGCGGCGAGCGTCGGACACGCGCACTGCGGGTGATCCGAGTGCGGCTCGCCGGCGATGTACGCGACGGCTTCCATGAGGCACACGCCGTCGGTGAACGAGCTGTGTGCACCGCGACGCAGGATGAGGTTCGCAGGCAGGTCGCGAACGGGCTTGAAGATGGGATTGGTCGTTTCGGTCACGTGGTCTCCGTCATGTTCGGGTTGAGCGGCGCGATGTCGGGTGCGCCGATGTCTTCGTAGTGGCACCAGCAGAGCTGGCTTCCGTCGCGGCGGTCGTCGACGCCTTCGGTCGGCAGGCCGCACTTCGGACAGATGTTCGTGGCCGCGAGCTCGCGGAGGCCGGCCTCGACGTCACCCTGGGACGCGATGTGGATCGCGACCGCGAGAGCGTTGTTCCAGCCCTCGATGAAGTCGCGCGACAGGCCACGCTGCACCGCTTGGATGCGCTCGGCCTTCAGCTTCTTCACCAGCTCGGCGCTCGTCATGCGGACACCTGCGATAGGCTCGGGCCGTGAGGACGAGCGTGTTGATCGCGGCGGTGGTGCTGGCAGGCGGTTGCTACGAGCCGCCCGGCCCCGGCGAGACGAAGTGTCGAACGAGCATGATCTACGGCACCGCCTACACGAAGTGCGAGCAGGGGCCGCAGGTCGTACAGGTACAGGGAGCGCCGATGCAGCCGCAGCAACGAGCGCCCGAGATTTGGTGCACGTTGAGCGTGGAGTACGGGCTGTGCTTCCCGTCGCCCGGCGAGTGCGAAGCAGCTCGCACGAAGTACGGTGTTGCGAGCTTCGGCGCGTGCGGTCGTCAGGCCGAGACGTTCTGCCAACGCAACTTCTGTTTCGCGACGCCCGCCGACTGCGCGGACTTCGAGAGACAGAGCAAGCGCGACGGATCGGCCTGCTTTAAGTACCCGCGTTAGCGTCACAGGATCTGCGAGACCGGAACGTTGAGGGTCTCGGAGATGGCCTTCAGCCACTTCGACTTGATGCCATGCGTGGCGTGCAGCCAACCGTGCGCGGTCGACGACGTCGGCGGCTTCTTCTCGCCTGCAGCGGCGCCGACTTTCTTCGCGAATTCGGCGAGCGTCATGCCCGAGTCCTCGAACGCCTTTTGGAGCGGCGTGAGCGCCTTGGTTCGTTTACCCATCCGGATGGTTATTCGGGGAGACCGAACGTTTTGTCAACACTCGCTCGGTCCCTCCGAATATCTTGGGTGCTCGAATGCCGCTGGTGGCGCGCAAGGAAACACACGAGTACCCCACGCCAAAGGAGTGGCGGGACAAGGTGTTGGAGGTCGTCGGCGCGAAACGCGGAGGGCAGGCAGATCTCGCCCGAAAAATCGGCTGCTCGCCAGGTACGCTCAACGAGCTCCTGCACAGCGGGAAGGGCTCCCACCTTGTGCCCGCCATTCACCGCGCGCTTGGCTGGCCGCCTCCGCAGCTCCCCGCGACTGGCTCAACAGATCAGCACGAGATCGAGGTCTTCCTGAAGAAGATGGGGAAGGCCGGACGCGAAGTATTCCAGCATTTGTCGACGCTAGAGCCCGAGGCGCTTCGCGCGCTACTGCCCGTGATCGAGCAGCTCGCGAAAGCCAAAGGTACGAACGACAACGATCGCGAGTAGCAACTCCGCGTCGCGCTTCTATATCGACTTCGATGTCGGACGCGTCGAGTAGCTTCGCGCGATGCCCGACGTAGACGGTGTCGATACCGCGGCTGACGACGTGAGCCCGGCGCTGGTGTGGTGGTTGATCAAGTTGGCGCAGGAGGACCGCGACACGTATCGGCGAGTTCGCGCACTTGCCTGGGAGATCGCCTCCGCTAACCCACAAAATTCGGCGATACCGAAGAATCAGTCTTGATGCCCTTCACGTTTGTTCGGTATAGCCGAATAAGCGGATAGGAGGTCATCATGGGTCACGGTGAAGAGAACGAGCAGCCGCTCGTAGATCTGGAATTGCTCGCGCACTTCGAGGCGCGAGACATCGAGCGTACCGAGCGCGAGGTCGACCTCGACGAGGACACGCTCCGAGCGCGCTGCGAGGACGACGAGTCGTTCGCGTCCGAGCTCGCCGCGTGGGAGGGCGTCTGATGTGGCCGTCGGACCGCGACTGCCGCGACGCGATCGAGTGGGCGGCCGTCGATCACGAGAACGGCTTCCGACATCTGCGCGCGGACGCCACCGAGTTGTCGAACGGTGGAGCGCACGGCCTCTTCCCTGTTTGGGACGGAGTCACGAAGCGCATCGCGTCGAAGGGGCGCCGCTAGATGCGGTCGGTCGATGAGATCGAGGCCGCGGTCCGCGCCAAGTTCGTCTCGATGGGCATCGAGCCCACGGCCGAGATGGTCGCAGACGCCGTTCGCCAGATCGCGACCAACGTCGCGCCGGTCGCGATGGTCGAGGTCGGACGCGACGACGTCTCGGACGACATCTACGACGGGATCATGAATCTGACGAACGACATCCTGGTCGTCGTCACGGATCAGTCGCCCGGCCTCATGCTGAACGCGATGACCGCCGCGGCGGTCTCGGTGTGTCGTTCGCTGGGAGTTCCGATCGATGCCTTCCTTGAAGGGTGCCGCAAGTACAACGCGTCCTGCGACGAGGCGTGTGATCGCGTCGAGCTTCGGAGGGACTCATGAGCGCGATCGCCCTGACGTGCTTCGACCAGCACGCCGATCTGAAGGCTGACCCGAAGAAGTGGTCGGCCCTCCAGTACGTCGGCGAGATGCCGACCGAGGACGACGACGGTAACCCGATGCGCCTCGAGCTCCGCAACTGCGGCACGTGCCACAGCACGCTCGCCGTCGAGGTGAAGCCGTGATGCGCGCGGTCCTGCTCGCGCTCGTCCTCGTCGCATGCGGCGACAACATCGAGCCGCAGACCGACGCCGGCCCGTGCGGTGCGGAGTTCCCGCCGGTCCCCGACGCCGCGTGCGCGGGCGTGTACCAGCTCGACGTGCACACGTGCACGTGGTCGTGCTCGACGTTCGGCTTCGACGCCGGCGTCCAGGCGCACGGAACCGAGGGGACGCCGTGATTCGTATCGTCGTGCTCTACGCGTTCATCATGGCCACGCTCGTCGGCTGCATCACGTCGGCGTCGTTCACGGCCGCGGTGATCATCGGCCTGATGGGCTACGTGATCGGCCGCTGGCGTGCGGTCGACAGCCCGGCGCGCATCGAGGTCATCGGCCGCGATGTGCAGGCGCCCGTTCGTGTTCCCCGCGCGATCGTGCGTCGCGTTTGGTGGTTCCTGTGAGCGATCGATTCAACGATCAGAGGCTGCCCACGCGTTATTGGAACAAGGTCCAGCCGTGCCCGACGACAGGATGCTGGCTTTGGACTGCGGGGACTGCAGAAGGGTACGGACGCTTCACGTTGGGTCGGCGGAAGGTGCCCGCTCATCGACTGATCTATCAGGTGCTCGTAGCCCCAATTCCCGACGGTCTCGAGATTGATCACAAGTGCCGCGTCCGCTGCTGCGTAAACCCGGACCACCTCGAGCCGGTCACGCACCGTGAAAACGTTCTTCGAGGCGTGGCGCCTGCAGCGGACCTCGCCAAGCGAACGCACTGCAAGAACGGGCATCTGCTGTTGGCCAACGTGCGGATGGAACGCCGACATCGCAGGTGCCGCGTGTGCAAGCGGGAATACGACAAGGCGCTCTACGCATCCCGAAGGAAGGTGTCGTGAGCGCGTTCCTGCTCGAGCTCGCCGCGCACTGCGCGTACGGCGTGTGCCAGAAGCGGCCGACGACGATCGTGTTCGACACGAACGGTCGCTTCGACGGCTGCTACTGCAAGCGGCACGGGGCGATCCGCGTCAACGGGCTGCACGCGTTCGAGCGCTCGCTCGTCGTCAAGCGGGCGGTGGTGGCGTAGATGCAGCTCAACGATCGCGCGCGTGCGCTGCTGTTGTCGATCATCGGCGATGTCGCCGAGCTGCTCGCGATCGTTGGCGACCAACTACAAGTTACGGACGGCGCAGCACGGCGATATGACGTGCGCGACGACAACGCCATGGGGACCGGCGTCTCCCTCAACCGAGGAGAGCGCGGATTCTCGACCCGAGACAAAGGGCAGCGCAACGGGTCCCTGGAAGCGACGATTCTAGAGAGTGCCGCCGGTGATGCATCGCCGGCAACCGCGTCGGAGCACTCCGCAGGATCACGGGCAGTCGTCGATCGGGCGCTACAGCAGGGGCAGGACCTGCCGCCGTCCACTTCTCAGCGCACGTGTGGCTGTGGTCGCAAGGGACCGCACCGCTACACGTGCTCTCTCTTCACGGGCACACGCGCGCCGATGCGCTGCTCGAAGTGCGGCGAAGCGGGCCGCCGCGCCGACAAGTGCCCGTGCAACACCTCGACGACGTCGGCGAAGGCCGCTGACGATCCGCGGCCTCCGCAAACCCCCACGCGTAGATCGCCAGCCGACTCCGACGTCGTCACCTATCAACCGCTCGCGCCCGTCGGAGGTCGCCCGCTGCGCGACATCACGACGAGCGCCGGCATCGCACGCCGGCGCGATCGCGCTGCTCGCATGGCGAGCGCCGAGCGACCTCGCCGGCCGACCCCGCCGCCACCGTCACCCGAGGAGTGCCTCCGTCCGCTTTCGCAGGACGAGCTCGAGGCGCTCCCCATCGCAACGTTCGTCTTTTGAAGGAGCCACCATGTCCAACGCACACGCCATGACTACGCTGGCCGCCGCGCAGATCGGCCGCATCCAGAACGTCGACCAGCTCAACGAGATGAGCGTCAACTCCATCGTCGAGCGCAAGCGGAAGCTCGTGCAGGTGATGGAGTCGGTGATGAAGGACGGCGAGCACTACGGAAAGATTCCGGGGACGAACAAACCGACGTTGCTCAAGGCCGGCGCGGAGGTTCTCGCGACCGTGTTCGGCCTCGCGCCCACGTTCAAAATCACGCGCACCGACTTCGCGGGCGGTCATCGCGAGTACGAGATCACCTGCACGCTGACGCACATCCCGACGGGCGCGACGCTCGGTGAAGGCGTCGGCTCGTGCTCGACGATGGAGAGCAAGTACCGCTGGCGGAAGTCGTTCACGGATCGCGCATGTCCCGAATGCGGCAACGCGACGGGCGCGCTGATGAAGTCAAAGCAGAAGCCCGAGTGGTTCTGCTGGGCGAAGAAGGGCGGGTGCGGCGAGACATTCGCGCTCGACGACAAGCGCATTACGGAGCAGACCATCGGCGAAGCGAAGGTCGAAAACCCCGACATCGCCGACGTCTACAACACGGTGTTGAAGATGGCGAAGAAGCGCGCGCAGGTCGACGCGACGCTGACCGCTGTCGGTGCGTCCGACATACTGACGCAGGACCTCGAGGACCTGCCCGCGCCGTTGCCGGTCGAGAAGCCGCTCGAGCCGGTGACCGCGCCGAGCTCGCAGCCGGCGACGTCCAAGACGACCACGTCGAAGCCCGCTGTCGATGCGACCGCGAAGTCGCCATCCAGCAGCTCGCGGAACAACGACGTGCCGAACACGAACGGCCCCGGCTTGCCCGACGAGGAGGTGAAGGCGTTCTCGGAGATGATCGGCAAGACGAAGTCGGTTGCCGAGCTGCGCAAGGTCGCCAACATCCTGAACCGCGCGCGGCCGCAGATGAACGCGGACCAGCACTCGATGCTGCTCGATGCGTACAACGAGCAAGAGGGGTTCCTCGCAGATGTCGCCGAGCAAGAGGCCGCCCACCGATGAGGACGATCGGTATCGATCCGACCGGCTCGACGTGGGACCGGATCGCGGCGTGCCCGTCGTCGGCCGCGTTGCCGCAAGTGTTCAACGGTCACCCGGTCGACTTCCGCGATCGCGGCATTGGTCAGCACGCGTTCCTCGACCGAGTCGCCGAGCTGCGCCGCTCGCCGGCGTCGCTGCCTCTTCACGTGGCGCGCAAGGAGGCGCTCGAGGAGGTGGAGCCGCAGTGGCGTGCAGCCTGCGAGGCCATCGACCTCGAGCGGCTCGGTGATCGCACGAAGCTGTCGAGCGAGGTCGCCGTCGCCTACAACTTCGTCGAGGACACGGCGCGCATCCTCACGCCGGTCGCGCCGCGGCAGTACGAAATCGATCCCGCGTGCGAAGTCGCGCAGACGATCGATGTGTGCGGCGTCGGCGATCGCGTTGTTTTCGTCGGCGACTACAAAGGGCCGTATGCGTGGCTCCCCGAGCCGTCGCGCTCGCTCCAGCTCGGTGGAGCCGCGCTCTCGCTCGCTCGCATCTACAAGGCGCGCTCGGCCAACGTCGAGTTCATCCGGCTTCGCTCCGACGGCTCGGTGCTTCCGTGGCGCGCGACGCTCGACACGTTCGCGCTTGAAGGCGTCGCTGAGCGTCTGCAGTCGATGATGCGCATGGTCGGTCAGGTCCGCGCGCAGTTCGAGGACGGTGACATCGCGCCGAACGTGACGGAGGGGCCGTGGTGCGGCTCGTGTAACGCGCGGGCACACTGTCCAGCGAAGACGCAGCTCGTCCGCGCAGTGCTCGCCGGCGACGGCAAGACGAAGCTCTCGCTTCGCGAGCCGATCACGCGCGAGAACGTCGGGGCCGTCTACGCGAAGCTGAAGCTCGTGAAGTCGGCGGTTGCGATCGCCGAGAAGGCGGTGCGCGCGTTCGAGGCCGACGGACCACCATCGACACCGGACCACGTGAGCGATTCGGCAATCCCCGCCGGCATCGATCCGGACGGATCGCTGCGCTACTTCGGTCGCTTCGAGCGCGAAGGAAACGAGAAGATCGACGGGGAGATCGCGCTCGGCGTTCTCCGCGAGAAGTACGGCGACGCCGCACTCGAAGCGTTCGAGGTCGAGACGTCGAAGGAGGCGATCAGCGAAGTCGTCCGCGCGAACAAGCCGGACGACATGACCCTGAAGGCTGCAAAGGAAGAGGTGCTCGCCGCGATTCGCGCTGCAGGCGGAGTGTCGCGAGCACCGACGGACAAGCCCACGGAGTTCACCGTCGCGCCGGACGGGCGCGCGAAGAAGGCCGCGCGGCGCAAGGCGAGCTAGCCGCTTCA
>CAZZDD010000082.1:0-9453 GCA_964652185.1 uncultured Candidatus Peribacteria bacterium
TTGACCGTTTCTCGACCATGCAAGAGGAAGACCTGGCGCGCGATTCCGATGCGCGAACGTACTTCAACATGGTTGGCGACGACTCGATGCTCTTGGTCGATCTTTACGAGTGCTATGTGAAGGTTGACGTTGACGGGGACGGGATCGCGGAGACAGTCCGGGCATTTTACGCAGGCTCGCACGGTGCCGGTGAATTGCTCGATTGGGAGGTCTGGGAGGACGATGTGCCGTTCTCCGATATCCCATGTGAGCCTGTCCCTCATCGCTGGGATGCGCGATCCGTCGCTGACGATGTGAGCGACATTCAGCGTGTTAAGACGGTCCTGACGCGGCAATTTCTGGACAACCTGTATTGGGTGAACAACCCGCTGACCGAGGCCGAAGAAGGTTCGGTTGTAAACCCCGACATGCTTCGTTCTCCAAAGTTCGGCGGGACGGTATGGCGCAAGCGGGGCTCGACTCCGATTGTCCCGATGCCTGTCCCGTTCATCGGCGACAAGGCGCTGCTCGGATTGCAGCACTTCGACAATGTGCGGGAAATGCGCACGGGTGTGTCCAGGGCCACGATGGCTCTCGACCCCGAGGCGTTGCAGAATCAAACCGCGACCGCGAACCAGAACCAGAAGGATTCTGCCTACTCGCAAATCGAGTTGATCGCCCGTAACCAGGCCGAACTCGGCTGGCGGCGCGTGTTCCGGCAAATCCTGAAGTTGATTGTTAAGCATCAGGACCGTCCGGCTGTCATTCGGTTGCGCGACACATGGGTTGAGATGGACCCGCGTTCGTGGAACGCGAACATGGACGTGTCCATCAACATCGGGCTCGGCACCGGCTCTCGCGACCGCGACATGGCGATGCTGGGGCAGATTCTAAACGTCCAGATCGCGATGACGGACAGGTTGGGTGCGGCGGGCTTCTCGGCTCAGGCGCTTGAGATGGTGCCGAAGATCAACTTGACGGCTTCGAAGCTTGCGGAAAGCGCGGGCATTAGAAACCCGGAACAGTTCTTCCTCGACATCAAACCCGAAGATGTTGAGCGGATGAAACAAGAGGCGCAGAGCAGGCCCGATCCTGCGATAGAGGCGGAAAAGCTCAAGGCGCAGACGCAATTGCAGATCGCGCAACAGCAGGCGGCGATTGACGCTCAAGGGGACGAACGAAAGGCGCAGATCGAGCGCGTCCAGGCCGAGGCTGACATTGCCACTCAGGACCGCAAGATGCAGGCCGAGATGGTGAAAGACGAGCGGGAATTCCAGTTCAAGAAGGAATTGGCCGTCCTCGAATTCCAGCTTCAGCGCGAAATCGAAGTTGCAAAGCTTGAGATGCAGCGCGAGCTACATCAACAGAAGATGGCGCAGCAGGCGGAACAGCACAGTCAGCAGATGGAGGCTGGCGTGTTCAAGGCGATGCAGAGCCAAGAGGCGCACAAGCAGAAGATGGAATCGGCTGAGTGAGCGACCATCTCGCCAAGGAAGCCGAACGGCTCAAGAGCGACGAACTATTCAACAAGGCATTGGACGCGATCCGCCTAGAGGCGCTTGAGCGTCTTGCGATGTCCGATGCCACCGACATGACGGCAATCCTGCGGCTGCAACAGCGCGTGGCGACCGTTGACGAAATCCGCGCAACGCTGGACCGCTACATCATCGCGGCTCAGCCTGCGGACGATCCCGGCTCCTTTGCTTAAGGACTCCCGGAAGTACCCAAGGAGAAATAATGTCTGACACCAATCTCGCCCCCGAGGCGACTGGTACTGACGAGGCGCTGACCGTTGAGGCTGGCGCAGAAGCGATTACCGATCTTTTGAAAGACCCGGAAACGGACCTCCCAAAAGAAGATCAGGACCAAGAGGCGACCGAGGAAGCGGAACCCGAAGGCGAAGAAAAGCCCGAGGAGACCGAAACCGAGGAAGCGACTGACGAGACCGAAGAGGCTGACGGACAACAGGAAGGCTATGAGTCGGGCAAGTTCGCGGCAGACACCGCGAATGTGCGCATGAAGGATGGCTCTGTTATCTCCGTTCAAGACCTGAAACGCGGTTATCTCGCTCAGCAATCTTTCACCAGAGGCACACAGGAAAACGCCAAGGAACGTGAAACCCTGGCGTCCCAAAAGGCCGAGGTGGAATCACGCGCTCGCACCTTGCAGGAGCAGCGGGATTTTCTCTTACAGGCTTCTCAGCAATTCTTGCCCCAACCGCCCGACGAGTCGTTGATCGACGAGAAATCGCCGAACTACGATCCGTTCCGGTACATGGCGGCAAGGGTTGAATACGAGAAGAAAATCGGGGCTCTCAATCAGTTGCATCAATCGTCACAGGCCGAACAGGCCCGGATGACGAAAGAGCAGGAGCAACAGAAAGAGCAGTTGCGCAGCCGCGAGGCCAAGTTGCTTCTTGAGGCGATGCCGGAACTCGGAAAGCCGGACGCCTATAAGAAGTTCTGGGCCGATGCGGTGGATACGATGTCCGAATACGGCTTCTCGAAAGAGGAGCTTGACGCGGTAATCGACCATCGCACGTACAAGATATTCCGCGATCTCGCGGCGTATCGACGGGCGCGCAAAAATCTCCCGGCGGTTAAGAACGCGGTGCAGTCAAAGCCCGTGTTGACCGGCAAGAAGCGGATGGAACCGCAAGAGAAGTCATCCCGCGAGAAACAGGCAAGGAGCCAGCAATTGCGCTCTACCGGATCGTTCGATGCCGGTGTAAACGCGCTCATGGACCTTGATCTCTAAAATAGGAGACCCATCGTGGCTCAGATCACAAATACGTACGAAACGTACGATGCAGTCGGCAATCGTGAAGAACTTGCCGATAAGATTCACCAGATTACGCCTTAACTTGAGGGCCATACTTGTAGTATGATGGGTTATGCCCGTCATCGTCCAATGCGAATGGTGCAATAAGCAGTCGTCGGTTACCCCAACGAGGGCAAGCTTTTACAGGTTTTGCTCGCATAAATGCCGGGGAGAATGGCGGTCTGAATGCTGGTCGGGGGAGAATAACCCGCGCTGGCAAGGTGGTGAGCGCAGTAAGGTTTGTGAGAACTGCGGCGTTCTATTCCACATTAAAGACAACCAGCCGATAACGACCTTTCGGAAGCAAAGGTTTTGTTGCCATGAATGCGGCGTCGAAGGGCGCAACACGAGTGGCGAGAACAACCCGAACTGGAAAGGTGGCCACTCCAACCGCTCCAACAAGCAACGCAAGTGGGCCAACGCGGTCATAAGCCGCGATGGTGCCAAGTGCCGACGCTGTGGCGCAGAAGGGGTTGAGCTTCACGCGCACCATCTGTTGCCGTTCAAAGAACATCCAGAGCTTCGATGGGATGTATCAAACGGTGAGACACTGTGTTTCCGGTGTCATTGGGATGAGCATACTGCAAGCGATGCAAACGCGGTGAATTCGGGGAAACCCCTAACGGTTCAAGCCGAGGGCAATCCCGAGCCAAGCCCGAGTGGAAACATTCGGGAAGGTGTAACGACTAGAGGACGAGCCTACAGACGTTTTGATGGCAAATGCGGAGAGTGCGGGGCGTTCCTGTCCCGTCGTCTCAGCGATGCTATCGGAAGGGCCGAGATTTTCTGCGACCGAGTTTGCCGGGGACGGTGGACTAGCCGCATGAAATCTGGCAAGCCGAAATCATCACGTTATGGCAGTAATGCCTCCACGAGCGCCGCGCGCGAAAGCGATGATATAGTCTGGACTGCATAGAAATATGCAGAAGCAGGGTTTAAATGGCCCTGCGGTAACATATCGGAAGAGACTCCCTTCCTCTCTCTGATCGGCCGCAAGCCGGTTTCGTCCACTCATCCCGAGTGGCAGACTGACGCGCTCGCTTCGGTCGATACCGACAACAACCAGCCGGAAGGCAACGACTGGGCGTATGACGCGGTTAGCCCGACCACCCGTGTCGGCAACTACACGCAGATTTCCGACAAGAAGATCATCATCTCCCGCACGCAGGACAAGACCTCGAAGGCTGGCCGCAAGTCGGAACTGGCCCGCGAGGTTGCGAAGAAGGGCGTGGAGCTGCGGATCGACATGGAGGCCATCTGCCTGTCCAACCAGGCTTCGTCTGCGGGCACCGGCAACGGCGCGACCAACCGCAAACTCGGCGGCTTCCGTGCGTGGCTCGCCACGAACGACAACATGGATGGCGGCGGTTCGTCCGGCGGCTTCAACAGCTCGACCAATGTGGTTGACGCCGCGACCAACGGCTCTCAGCGCGCCTTCACCAAGGCGATTCTGGATGCCGTGATCCTGTCCGCATACAACGCGGGCGGCTCTCCGAAGACCCTGATGGTGTCTCCGTACGTGAAGACGGTGTTTTCCACCTTCATGTCGGATACCAACGTCGCGTTGCAGCGTTACGCAGCGCCCGGCAAGGGTCAGACGACCATCGTTGCGGCGGCGGACATGTACATGTCGAACTTCGGGCCGATCTCGGTTGTCCCGAACCGACAGATGGCCCGTGCCGGTGCGGCTGTTGCCCGCAACGCCTTCCTGGTTGATCCCAGGATGGTGACGCTCGGTGTGTTCGACGACATCTCGCTTGAGAAGCCCGCCAAGACTGGCGACGCGGAAAAGCGCGTGCTCGTGACCGAGTACACGCTTGTGGTCAACAACGAAGCTGCGCATGGCGTGGCTGCCGATCTCTACGGCCTGACGGCATCGAGCTAAGGAGCAACGCACATGCCTGTGACTTACGTTCCCATCACTATCCCGGACGCTGCGACCTACACGGTCAAGTCGCAGAATTCCGGTCTTCGGCACTACATCCCCAACTTGACGGCGGACATCGTTATTTCGCTGCCGTCGCCCAAGGCGGGGCTGTCGTTCGAGTTCGTCTATACCGGCGTCGCGGCCGACGCCCAGGACTGGCAGATCAACACCGGCTCGAATACGAACTTCTTCAAGGGCGGCGTTGTCTACAACCTGACCAGTGCGGGCGATACCGAGGACGAAGTTGTTTCCGTCATGAGTGACGGCGACTCGAATTCCAAGCTCAACGTCCTCACCCCCGAGGGCGGCACCCGCGTTCTTGTCGAGAGCGCGGATGGTGTGACTTGGAATGTCTCCGGTGTGGTCATTGCGGACGGTCCGCCGACCTTCGCCGACCAGGCTTAATAGCCACCTGCAACGTCTAGGGGGCGGCCTTCGGGCCGCCCTTTCTATTAGGGGTGAACATGCCGAAAGGCGTTTACGAGCGAAAGCCAAAGGAAGTCACAATGACTGAAGCGACCGCGCCTAGTGCGCCCGCGAAGATGTTCCCGGTTCTCCTGCTCAAGAATTACGTGCCCATAGGGCCGTACGAAATCGTCGGCCATCTGCGGGCTGAAGTGAAGCGCAAGGACGCTGCGGGCCGTTGGTCCGTTGTTGCGCCGGAAGAATTCATTGAAGGAGAAATGAAGCCGCACAACTCTCCAGGCGTTGGCTTTCCAGGGAAGATTTGGGCCGGGACCACCATTCGCCTCCCTGCCGAAGAAGCCAAGACGGCCATCGCCAAGAAGATCGCCGAACGCGCCGATGCCATCGCTGCCTGACCCTTCCAGAATCCCGGATGAACTCTGGCAGTTCGAAGGGTTTTCGACGGACGGGACACGACGCCACTATGTCTATTGGGTGGACAAGGCGAACGGTGTTGGGTTCCGCAAGACAGAGAACATTGTCGAGGATGAGTTGATCGCTCGCAACCGCGAGAGCCTCAACGATTCCTATGGCAAGCGGTTCAGCGACGAGCCGATTGGCACCCGCGTCGCCAGCGTCCCTCTGAACATCTTTTATCGCGATCTCGCCCCGCGACTGAAGGATGGCGATGAGGACTACGTACGCTGGTTTTTAAATAACGAGCAGAACCGTCCTTATCGGACATTCCGAGGTCGGATTTAATGGCGATCTCCACCTATTCGGAATTGCAGACAGCGGGGGCGAACTGGCTCGCACGCGACGATTTAACGGACCGCATCCCTGAATTCATCACGCTGGCCGAAGCCAAGTTCAACCGGGACCTCCGTTGCCCGCAGATGGAAAAGCGGTCTTATGCGACCGTCAATCTGAGTGCTGACGAACCGGAATACATCACGCTTCCGTCGAACTTCCAGACCATGCGGCGGATTTGCCTTTCCGGTGTGACTGGAAAGCCGCTCTTGGAGTTCGTATCCCCGCAGCAAGCGAACCAGCTTCGGTTTGAATACCAGGGCGTCTCTGGTCAGCCGTACTACTTCACCATCATTGGCGATGAGATTGAGCTGATCCGCGTTCCGAACCTCGCCTATGTCTTGGAGATGGTTTACCGCTCCAATATCCCGGCGTTGAGCAGCGTTCAAACGACCAATTGGCTTCTGACGCTGGCCCCGGATTTGTACCTCTATGGGCTGTTGATGGAAGCCGCGCCGTACATGAAGGACGATGCCAGAGTTGGCACATGGTCGCAGGGCTACGGCCATGCGATTGATGGTTTGAACCGGCTTGGGTTCGAGCAAGTCGTCATGTCCGGTCCCTCTGCGGTCATGCTGGAAGGCCCGGCCCCTTGAGGGTTAAGGCACGTTCTCAGACGAGCATTAGAGCGGTGGTTCACCGCGCGGATGGCCGGGTCGAGAACCTTGGCCTGATCTCGTATTGGAGCCGCAATCCTATCAAGCGGTGGGCCGTCAATCTCTGGATAGCAATTAAGAGGCTTAAATGACTGCTCGGGTCCAGGATGCTGGTTTGGCGCGCATTACCGGCGCGCTGGACGACCTCAATTGGTATCTGCAATGGGGCACCGGCACGGGCGCGGCTGCAACCGCCAACGTTGTTACGACCACCAGCACGGCTGAAGACCGGACGCTGGCTGTTGCGGCGCAAGGCACAACCACTGTCACGAGCGACAAGCTTGTACTGACCGGAACCATTATCGCGACGGATACAAGGGCGATTACCGAGGTTGGCGCGTTCGACGCCGCAGGGTCAGGCTCCCCCCCAACGGGAGGGAATATGGACATCTATGGTGATTTCTCGACGATCAATCTGGCGTCGGGGGATTCCATAGCTTTTACGATCAACACAACGTTTAGCTAATGCCCGCTCCTAAAGACCTCATCCACGAAACCAGCACGACGACCGGGACGGGGAATCTCACGGTCGCGGCTGTCAATGGTAAGGTCCGGTTTTCAAATTCCACGTATGGCTTCGGGACGGGCGGCACGGACGCATTTGATTATTTCGTAAGCAACCGGAGCGCCGCTGAATGGGAGCGCGGCACCGGCCACATGTCGGATGCGGACACGTTGGTTCGCGATACCGTCATTGCAAGCACGAACTCGAATGCTGCGGTGGATTTCTCGGCCGGCGTTAAAGACATCACGAACGATATTCCCGCCGGGATGCAGATCAATGCAGGTCTTCTAACGACTCGCGGAGATATCATCTATCGTGGGGCATCGGTTCCCGAGCGTCTTGCCAAAGGTACTCAATATCAAGTCTTACAAGCTGGAGCAAACGACCCAACATATGGCGCACTTAATTTAGCTCAAGCTGCTGCGGTAACAGGTGTGTTGCCTGCTGCTAACTTACCTGATGCCTCTACTTCGGCAGAAGGTGTTTCTGAATTTGCAACTGCCGCCGAGTATCGAGTTGGGACCGACACCGCACGTTCTTTGTCGGTCGCAGAAGTTTGGAGTGCCGCAGACGACGGGACACTAGACTTAGTCAGCTCGACATATACCGTAGATTTTAGTCTATTCGCGTCTCTTGCAACTCCGTCTGCTGCCATGGCCGGAAATAGAACCCTAGGCGCACCTTCAAACGGCAAGCCGGGACAACATTTCATTTTCAGATTCACAGCAGCCACGTCAACACGAACTCTGACCCTTCATGCCAACTACAAACTTTGGGATGGGGTTGAGGCAGGGCCGTATTCAGTCACTACGACACAAACACTTTATGTCTGTGGTTTTGTCAGTGATACTGGGGCTTATGAAGTAACCGGTATCGGTAGGAGAACGACATGATTGTTGTAGAGAAGATTGAAGGGGGATGGAAGAAGTTCACTGGCACCCCGCGCGCTGTGGATTCGACGATGCTTGATCCTGTGAAAGTTCAATCTTTAATTAACGAAGGTCTTTGGACCACAGAGGATCTTCCTCCAAGTCTTTCACTTGCCGAACCTTTCATTGTTCCTGAGGGTAAGCAGAAGACAGGCGCTCCTTCCTACGTCGATAGCGGTGGGTCTATTAAAGAAGTTTTCGATGTAGAAGACACTTATTTACCAACACGCTGGCTGGTTCCAAAGTCTACGGTACTGTCTCGATTAACTGATGCACAACTTAGTCATGCGTTATCTTTAATGACAGTACGGCAGCAAGAGCGTTGGCGGGCTCCTGATAAGCCGGAAGTCTGGAACGATGACCCAGACACAATTGCGGTGCTACAGGCCGTTGGGGCAAACCCTACTCTAGTCCTTGCGAATACAACGGCTCTTTAATGCTTCCAGGAATCACTCCCTCATTGATACGTAGACAGCCTCTTTCAGTAGTGGCTCTCGGTGATGCTAATGCAACGGCCTCCACCGGCAGTATTGCAGTATCAACTTCGGTGGACATTCTTGCCGGAGATACTGTTGTTGTTGCGGTTGGGTATGGGGCAGTTAACGTAGGTTCAGTTTCATCTGTGAGTGATGGAACAAATACGTACACATTGATTGCAGATACGGATGTCGGCGGGGACGGATCAACCATCAATGGATGGATGAGCATGTTCTACGCCTATAACTGCGCAGCGGTGACGAATCCGACAATTACAGCCACACTAAGCGCAAACAGACAAGATAGGTTCATAGCGGCTTGTAGAATTGCCGGAGCAACTTTAACGGACCCTCTTGATGCGTCTGATGCGGCCAATACAGGATCAGATACCACACCATCCATAGCAACAGGTACCCTTGTCCGTGCATATCAGGCCATTATAGGCTTCTTGTGGGCTAACGGAAATCCCACCATAACTGAAGATGGCGACTTCACCAATCTTGCGCTAGCCACAACTTCCAATAACAATAAAACCGGGAATTTAGCTTACTATATCGTCAACAGTACTTCGTCCGTGTCTTATGATCCGACTAGGAGCGGCTCGACACCAGCGGGTAATCTCATTGGTGTAGCGAGCATCAGGGGTGCATGACGACAAGACGTGATCCATGATCGGCGGACCTATTGGCTGGCCGATTGGCGGCGTTATCACGACCGGCACGGAATACACGCAATCGGTCTCGGCAACGTGTGCGTCCACCGTCACGATACTAACCCCTAGGACAGTCGTTCAGGCCATAGCCGTCGTCTGTTCAAGCGCGGTCGCGATGGTTCGGCAGGCGCTCAAGATCGTGCCAGTGTCCTGCTCTAGCACCACCACGGTTTCAAAGGTCGCCAACATCTCGATTGCTGTCTCTGCGGTAACGACTGTAACGCTCACCGCTT
>CAZZDD010000083.1:0-9356 GCA_964652185.1 uncultured Candidatus Peribacteria bacterium
GACAAGATGTTCGGCATCATCAGCCCGGCCTTCCGGTCGATGCTGCGCCAGAACACCACGTTCGCCTCGGGCGACTACGTCGACGTCAAGCCGCTGATGGGTCCGGTGCGCAAGATGTGGCGTTGGGCCGGTATCAACTGGCTCGTCTCGCGTCGCATCACCGGCAAGGGCACGTCGTCGGAGAAGTGCTACATCCTGCACCAGCATGCGATGGGGCACGCCGCCAACTCGACGTCCATGTCCGTCGATGTGGGCTACGAGGCCAAGCAGAAGAACTCGTGGACCAACGCGTCGCTGTATCACGGCGCGAAGCTCCTTCAGAACACGGGCATCGTGCAGGTTCTGCATGACGGCTCGCGTTATGTTGCGGCCTAACGGGGAGAACTGAACCATGGCTTACAACTCCACTGGCAACCCCCCGGTCCTGACCTCTCAGGGCTTCGGCGGCAAGCCGTTCCGCGTCTTCGCGTACAAGTCGAGCGACACGGCGGCTTCGGTCGCTGCGTCCTCGTACTTCTCCAACGGTCATGCCCTCGGGATGCGCATCGGTGACGTCGTCGAAGTGACGGTGCTCTCCACTGCCAGCCCGCCGGCTTACGCCGGTCACAACGTCGGCCGCGTCACTGCGGTTTCGACGGGTGCCGGCGCGACCGTTGCGTTCGCGTCTTCGTCGACCTGATCTCGTCGATCATCGACCACAACACTGGAAGGGGCGGGACAGGCCGCCCCTTTTTCTTTGCACAAAGGGAAACCTCAATGGTTACGAAGAAGCTGCCCGCCTCCGCGCTGGCACACACGTACGATCAGTACCACCGCATCTGGTTCGTCCAGCTTGGACCGGGCTACACGTTCGAGGATCTGTTCTCGCCGGGGTTCTGGTCGCATCACCGCAAGCTCGCCAAGGGCGATCTCGTCCGCGTCCGCGCGCATGATGGATCGTTCGACTGCAATGTCTCGGTTCTCGCCACGCCGCAGGGCGGCGCCGTGGTCGACGTTTGGCCGCGCTATCCCGCTGGCACTGACCTTGCCGCCGCCAAGGCCGCAGCGGTCACGGCTGCCGAAGCGCGCCCCAAGGTCGTGCCCATCATGTCGAATGGCAAGGTCGCGGTTCGCGTCGAGTTCCGTGAAGCCACGAAATGGCGGGTGATCGCCCTCGATGGCAGCGAACTCTCGAATGGCCACGAGACTCAGCAGGCTGCTGAGGAAGCCCGCGACAAATACCTCAAGGAACTCGGCATGACACTTCCCAGTGCGGAAGAGATCAAGGCCGCCGAGGACAAGGCTGCGAAGGCCGATGCCGCGCGCAAGGCGGACGGCAAGGCCCGCGGCAGGGCCGCATAACTGAAGGGTCAAGGCGATGGCTGTAAAACTATCCGTCTTCAACTCAGCACTTCGGTTGCTCAAGGAACGCAAGCTCGACGCCCTCACGGACGATGAGTTGAAGCGTTACGAGCTTGATGCGGAGTACGACGCAGCCATTGCCTACATGCTCGAGATGGGCCTGTGGAACTTCGCCATGCGTACGGTGGCGATCGACTACGACACCGGAGTCGATCCCGCCTTTGGCTACAACTACGCCTTTGAGAAACCATCCGACTGGGTGCGGACGTCCATCATCTCCGCAAGCCCGAGGATGTACCCCCCAATGGGGGCCTTGGAGTTCATCGATGAGGCCGGATACTGGAGCGCGCAGGTTACGCCGCTCTATGTCTCCTACGTCTCCAACGGCGCCAGCTATGGGCTGAACCTCAGTGCATGGCCGGCGACGTTCACCCGTGCTGTCGAGTTCGAGCTCGCCTACCGGATTGCTCCGACCATCACGTCGATGACGGACAAGGACTCCGAGCGTCTGGAACTGCGCAAACACCGCGCTCTCAAGAATGCCCAGTCCAAAGATGCGCTGAACCAGGCGCCGTCGCAGAGACCGCCGGGACGCATGATCCAGTCTCGTATCGGCAATCGACCCACAGCGGTGCGGGATAACTGATGGCCAAGGTCAATACGCTCATCCATCATTTCTCCACCGGGGAAGTGAGCAAGGCCGCATTGGCGCGCGTGGATCATGAGAAGCTGCGCCTTGCTGCGGAGATCCAGGAAAACATCCTGCCGCACGCTATCGGCAAGGGGCTGTTCCGTCCCGCGACGGGGTATCTCGGAACAACCAAGTCCAGCAATCAGGCGCGTCTGCTCTCTTTCATCAAGGCGGTCGATGATACCGCCATGATCGAGATGACAAACAGCCTCATGCGCGTGTGGGTCGACGACGCCCTCGTCACCCGCCCAAGCGTGACGTCCACCGTGACCAACGGAGATTTTTCCAGTGCCACGGGCTGGACATTGACCACGGCAGGCGGTGCCACGGCGGATATCAATTCGACCGTCTCCGGTGCCCTCTACATGGTGGCGCCCGCGCGTGGTGGCTCGGCGTCCTGCACGCGCTCGGTCACGACGTCGTCGACAGGCACCGAACATGCGTTGAGGATTGAGGTCACGCGGGGTCCGGTTACGTTTCGTTGCGGCTCAACGTCAGGCGGCGACGACTACATCACCGAGACCACGCTTGACACGGGCACCCATAGCCTCGCCTTCACGCCGTCGGGCACGTATCACGTCTATTTCCTGACGGCACGCAGCACCGCGATCATCGTCGACAGCATTACCGTCGAGTCGGCGGGCGTGATGGAAATCGCCGCGCCGTGGACGACGGCACAACTCAGGGAGATCCGGCACGATCAGTCGGCCGATATCATCTTTCTTGCCCATACGGCCTGGCAGCAGCGCAAGGTCGAACGGCGAGCCACGCGGTCATGGTCGCTGGCCAAGTATTATGCGGACGATGGGCCATTCACGGGCACGCGCACCGCCGACGTCAAGCTCACGCCCGGCGCCACCACGGGCAACACCACGCTGACCGCTGATCGTGCGTTCTTCCTGCCCACGCACGTCGGCGCTATGTTCCGGCTGTTTCACGAGCAGACCGACTGGAGCTTCCAGCTCGCGGGCTTGGCCGAGTCGAGCGACGCCATACGCGTGCAGGGCGTCGGAGCCGACAACGGGTTCGTGCAAACGATCATCGGCACGGGATGGGTCGGCGCCCTTCAGCTACGGCGCTCCTATACCAATGCGCGCGAGGCATTCATCAACGTTGCAAGTATTTCCGGGGCTGTCAGCACGTGGTCTGGCGCCGCATCGTCAGCTCTGTTCTCTCCGGGGAGCACGCTCGACAACGTCATCCACTGGTACAATCACGCTTTCACCGCCTACACGTCGGGTGTCGTTACGGTGCGGACTCAGTACTCTGGAGACGCAGGCGCGGGCATTTGCCGGGTGGTCGGCTACACGTCATCGACCCAGGTCGACATCGAAATCCTCTACCCCATGCGCAATACGCTCGCCACGAAGACGTGGACCGAGGGTGAATGGTCGGATGTGAGAGGGTGGCCAAGCGCAATTCGGTTTTTCGATGGGCGAATTTGGTTCGCGCGCGATGACAAGTTTTGGGGATCGATCTCCAATAACTATTACAGCTTCACACTTGATGACAGCGTCAACACGCTGGCTGCGGGTGACGCGGGCTCTATACAGCGCAGCATCGCGACCGGCGGATCTATCAACAAGACGCAGTGGATGTTGGCACTTCAGCGGCTGGTATTCGGCACTACGGGGGCGGAGAGTTCAGCGCGGGCGTCGTCGATCGATGAACCGCTGACGCCGAACAACATCGGCATCAAGGATGCGAGCACGCAGGGCAGCGCTGCGGTTTCTCCGATCAAGATCGATGGCCGTGGCCTGTTCGTCCAGCGCTCCGGCAAGAAGCTGTTTCATATCCTCTACAGCTTCGAGAACAACGATTACGTCTCGAAAGATCTCACCGCGCTCAATGACGGGATCGGCGGCGACGGGATTGTGGAACTGGAAGCCCAGCGCCAGCCCGAGACCTACGCCTGGTGCGTGAGGTCAGATGGCGAGGTTGCGATCCTCGGGTACGACATCGGCGAAAACATCACCGGCTGGTCTCGATTCATTACGGACGGCGAGGTCGAGTCGGTGTGCGTCCTGCCGGGAGACGAACAGGACACCGTCTACCTCTCTGTCAAGCGCACGATCAATTCAAGTACGGTGCGCTACATCGAGAAGCTGGCACAGCACTCGGAAGCGATCGGCGGCGCGACTACGAAGCTCGGCGATTCCGGCACGCTGACCGCAGGCCCGGCGTCAAGCGTCACGCTCGCGCATCTTGCTGGCGAAACGGGGCTCGTGGGTTGGGGCACGAAGGGCGGCGCCCAGTATGTGCTGACGGGGCTGTCGGCCAATGGCTCCGGCGTGGTCTCTCTCGGGGATACCTACACGAATGTGTGGGTCGGACTGCCCTACACCGGACGCTACAAGAGCGCGAAACTCGCCTACGGCGCCCAGATGGGCACGGCGTTGCTTCAGAAGAAGCACGTCAACATGCTTGGCCTGCTGCTCGCCGACACGCACCGCGATGCGATCAAGGTCGGCCCGTCGTTCTCAAAACTCTCGAACTACAAGCTCAAGGGCGATACCGGCCAAGCCCTCGATGACGACGAGGCGGTGAAGGAAGTCCACGACGACGTGACGCAGCCTTTCGGGGGCGAATGGAACACTGACAGCCGGGTCTGCCTGACCATCCAGCCCGGTCATCCTGCGAGCCTGCTGGGCCTCGTGGTTTCGATGGAGACCAACGAGAAATGATGGTGCGCCCCGCGACGATCGGCGATTTCTCGGCATTCTACACGGATGTGCCGGGCGCCTGGGTGATCGAATCCGACGGGGTGATCCACGCCCTTGGCGGCATGATGCGGCGGCCGGATGGTCGGCTCTGGGCGTGGATTGACACGCGGCCCGGCGTTCGTCCGGTGCAACTCATCAAGGCGGTCAAGGCTGCGCTGCGCTCAAGCGGCGAGACGGTCTACGTGCCGTGCGAGTCCCACAAGTTCCCGACTGCGGAAAAGCTGCTTCGCCTGCTCGGCTTCACGCCGACCGAGGAAACGCACAACGAGATGAGGGTATGGGCATGGCTAGTCTAGGCGCATTGATTGGGCCTGCAATCACGGCGGGCGGGGGCATGAGTGCCATCGGCTCCGGCATTCAGGCCGGTGGCCAAGTCTTCCAAGGCATCGCCGCCAAGAAAGCGGCCGACTCCGAGGCCAAGCAGTACATGGCCAAGGCGGCGGAGGAGAAGGCCGCCGGCAGCATCGCTGCGTACGAGAAGGGCAAGGAGACCGACAAGCTGGTCTCACGTCAGGTCGCGGTTGGCGCGTCCGGTGGTGCGGGTGGGATCGGCCTTCTCGACATCATCGCGGATACCAAAGAGCGCGGTGATTATCTCCGGGACATGGAGTTGACCAACGCTGAAAACCGCTCGCGCGGCATGGCGGATCGGGCTGCCGCGGCGAAGGTCAAAGGCAAGAACGCCCTCATCGGTTCGTTCCTTGACGCAGGCGCGACCATCGGCAAGTCCGCTTACAAAGGGAAGTATGGCTGATGCCGAAGATCCCCGGTTCAGAATCCCTCGGCGGGCCGAGCGTCCCGCGCGGCACACGTCCGATCATCTCGGGCGCGGATACCGGCGCCGGCATGGTCGGGCGTGGCATCGAGAAGATCGGTGCGACCGTCTCTGCCATCGGCGAGGAAGAGCGCCAGAAGGAAGACGCGCTCGACCTGATCAAGGCGGACAACGATCTACAGGAAGGCCTGCGCGCAACGCGCCGGGAGTTCGAGACAGACCCGGACTACAAGACCTACGGCCCCCGGTTCGACGAGAAGGTGGGGCCGGTTCTGGATTCCGCTGCGAGCAAGATCCGCAACCCCAACACGCGCGCCAAGTTCTTGGAGCGCGGCAAGGGCCAGATCATCTCATCGCGAGAATCCGTTCTGCATCGTGGCCTGGGGTTGGAGCGCGAGCACAAAGAGGTCGAGGTCGAGAACGAACTCTCGCGGGCACAGGGCGCCTACGCGACGACGCGTGATCCGGTGGAACGCAAGCGCATCCTCGACGGGATGCTCGAGAAGGCCACGCTTGCCGAGAGGACGGGGCTTATTCGCCCAAAGAAGGCGGAGGACTACCGCGATAGGTTCGTGGACGGCACCATCGCCAACGACATCGAAGAGCGCCTGTACGAGGATCCGGAAGGGGTTCTGAGGGACTTGGGGCTCGTGCCGGGTGGCAGGAAGCCCGCCAGCCCGACCACCGTGACGCCGAGTGGACAGCGCGTGGACGTCCCCGAAGACGGGCGCACGGCGGCCGTGCGTTACAACAATCCCGGTGCGCAATACCCGAGCGAACGCGCCAAGCGCTTCGGCATGACGGGTTACGGTGTGATCGGTGGCGGCCATCAGATCGCGCAGTTCCCGACCGAGGTCCATGGCGGTGCGGCGAACATGGACAACTTCGCCGCCAACTACAGGGGCATGACCGTTGGCGATGCCGTCGCAAAGTGGCGGGGCGGGAATGGGACACTGACCCCGCCCAAGGGGTTTGACCCATCCGAGCGCATCGACGACGCGTTCCTTGGTGACCGCGAGAAGATGGTCAAGTTCTTCGATGGCATGTCGAAGCATGAAGGGCGCGGCAAGGACGGGGCTGTCTCGCGCGAGACGTGGGCGAAGGCCTACGATATGTATCGCGCTGGCGGCATGAGTGACTACGTCGAACGCGAAGAACTGGACCCCGCCCCCGATGTGATGCCGTACGGCGATCCCGACGCACCTCCGAGCCCAGAGGACGCCGCCAACCCCACCCGCACCCAATACGCCATGCTCTCCGGCAAGCGCCGGCAGGTCATGATCAACAAGGCCCGCGTGGCCCTCTCCCACAAGTACCAACAACGCCTAGCGAATGACATCGCCCGCATCGAGGACGGAGAGGACGAGGAGGTCGACGAGCGCGGCGAGACCAACTTCGACAAGGCCCGCCGGGTGCTTCTGCCAAACGTGTTGGCCCAGTGGCAGACGAAGAAGGACCGCGCCACCCTGAAGCGTGACTCGCTCCGGGCATTGAAGGATATGCCGGAGGATCAGGCCGACCAGCACATCCGTAGCATTGGGCGTGATCCCAGGACGGGCGAAGAACGCGCGGACATCGGCTACGCCACCATCCGGGCTGTGCGTGTCCAGGCGGAAAAGGAATTCGAGAAAATCCGCGAGCAGCGCCGCAAGGATCCAGCCGCAGCGGTCAGCAACAGCCCGGAAATGCGCAGGGCCGTGGCCTCGATGCAGGGCCGCCCTGGAGCGGTCTCCGTTGGCGTGGATGAGTACGGCGATCCCGTCATCGACACGCAGAACCTCACGCCACAGCAGCAGCGGGCGGCCTCACAGCAGTTGGTCGAGTCCTCATTGGCCGCGCAGGAGCGCCTTGGGATCTCGAAGGCGAACCAGCGCACCATCTCCAAGCGCCAAGCTGAAAAGCTCTTGGATATGCGGAATCCTTCAGAACTGACGTCACAGCAGCAGAAGGAAGCCTTGACGGCCGCGGCCGAACGGGCCAACCGCCAGTTCGGTTCGGAGATGGGCGAAAGGGTACTGAGGGATGCCCTCGTACTGGCGTTCCATCCCAACGCCGACAATCTGCGGGACTACACCCGCCGAGGCCAGAGCGTGTTCCGTGACAGCGCGGCGGCGGAAGAGCGGTTCAATCTCGTCGCCAAGCAGGCCTTCGGCCGTTCGATCACGCCGCAGGACATGGGCCGCGTCCAGATGCTCGATCGCCTGGATGCGATGCCGTCGATCCTCCCGGAGCCAGGCACGGGCATGGACCCCGGCCGCCCCTACATCGGCCAGCCCTACCAGTCCCCGATCCGGGAGACGCGCCAGCCCAACGAGCGGCAGACGCAGCTCCTGCTTCAGCAGATCAGCACCAATCCAGCACAGGCCCAAAAGCTCCGTGAGGACTTCGACGCGAAGTTCGGAGACGGGGCGGCGATGAGGGTGATTTCCAAGATGATGGGCGGGGAGACCGACCGATGAGCACCAAGCTACGCGTGAGGGTCCGCGCCGGGGGGCATCTTGGCGAGGTCATCCCGATTCAGCCGACGTCATCGGATGAGGTGTGGATGGCGCTCCATACCATGCTTCAGCTTGCCGACAGCGGCCAGTTGAGCGGGATCGCCATCGCGGCGACCTTGCACGACGGGTGTGTGTCCACCTGTTATGCGACGGGCGAGAACGTCTTCACGCTCATGGGGGCAATTACGCAGGTGGCACGCCGCGTCGAGAGCGAAGTGCCGGCAGGCTAAGCACTGCCCAGGTAAACGAGCGCAGACACTCCCAGCGCCACAACAAATCCCGTCGACAGTCCGGGAAAGTCATAGCCCCGGTTCCGCGTCACCAATGCAGCGATACCGGCCCCGATAGCGGCAACGACAAAGATCGCCAGCCCGCCGCCGACGATCTCCCCGACATAGCGGCCACCCGTCGAAGCGGACGCGTGTCCCGCCACCACAAGCAGCAGCCCCCGACACGCTGCCGCAACGATCAGCAACAGCCCCAACACTTTCAAGAAGCGCATGGCGATATCCCTCCACAATGAGGGGCAGCCTATCACGCGTGCCAAGGATGCCAATGGCCCAAGACATAGACTTCTCCCGGATGCTGGATGAACTGGACGAGGCGCCTGCCGTCAGCCTTGGCGAGCAGCCTTCGTTCGATCTCCCAGGGTCGACGCGCAAGCTCATCGACGAAGCCGTTGGGGCGCGCGAGGCCGACAAGCGTCAGAGCGACTACATCGAGAAGGGCAAGGAGATCATCTCCGGCATCGCCGATCCGCAGCAGTACGTGGAGTTCGGCAAGGGCATCGTTCCGGGCGGCGTGTCCTTCATCGGGACGGCGATCCAGTCTCCGGATGCCGTGGCGGCACGAGGGCAGCAGGGCGCGGCGAAGTTCGGCCGCAAGCAGCTCGAGGTCATGGACCGGATCGATCGGGGCGAATCTGTTCCCGAGATGGAGGATCCGACCGGCTACGCGTATATGTCCACCGAGCAGCGGGCTGCGGCGCGGGCCGAGCAGCAGCGCGCCACGGCGGAATTCAACCCCACGCCGATCGAGAAGCGCCCGTTGTTTCAGACCGGCGAGAAGGTTCAGAAGTACGCCAAGGAGTTGATGCCGGCCGCAAAGGGTTACGAGGAGTCGGTCGGCCGCCAGCTTGGCGAAGGCATGGGTTCGATGGTCTTCGGCCTGCCGTTTGCCTACTTCGGCGCCGTGCCTGCGGGCATCGTGTTCGGTGGCGCTGGCATCGGTGAGGCGACGCAGCGCGCGGTTGACTTCGACCGCAAGGAGAAGGCCGCAGGGCGCGCCGGCTTGACCGAGGACCAGATTTCCCTTGCGGGCATCCTCGG
>CAZZDD010000084.1:0-9292 GCA_964652185.1 uncultured Candidatus Peribacteria bacterium
GCCAGCACCCGCGCCGGTTCAGTCGCTTGGCGACGGCGTCTCCTGCATCCTCGACTACAACGGCGCCGGACAGCTGCTCGACGAGCGCCCGCACGTTCTCGACGCGCTCGAGCGAGCGAGGGCAGTGGATGATCGCGACGGAGATCACGGCTCACAGCTCCGGCACGATGACGACGGTGAGGTTCGACGCCGTCGGGAACGTCTGCGTCTTGCCGGCGCCGTCGGTTGCGATGAACACCGCCGTGTACGTGCCCGGCGTGTCCGTGTCGCCGTCCGCCCATGCGTATTCGAGGTTGCCGTTTGCGTCGCCCGTCGCTGCGGCATCGTCGACGATCGTGGTTCCGTCGCTCGCAAGCATGCGGAATACGATCGATTCGAACTGCGTCAGGTCAACGCGCTCGTCGTCGGTGAAGGCAATCGCTCGAAGCGTCGGCAGTCGATCGCCTTCGCGAATCTCGTGGGTCTGGCTCATGGTGACTCCATGACGCGGACGGATACAGACTGCGAGTCGATCTCGACGGTGACCGGCTCATGCACGAGAGCAGTCACCGACGAGCGCACGACGACCTGCGGATTCTCGACAAGGCGCACGGATGCCTCGTCGTAGACGAGCGCCTCGCCTACGAGTGGAACGCCGAGTGGGAACCCGAGCAGCGGCATCACGCTCCGTCCTTCGGCGATGGCGTCGGCACCGCTTTGTAGGTAACGAGGACCTGAAGAGACAGCGCCATCAACGCCGCGTACTCACGGCCCTCCAGTTTGCCGAGCACGAATGCGACCGTCGCGGCGATGATAAACACCGCCACGATCATCCCGCGCTCACTACGCCAAAGCTTCACTGCGACCCCAGGTGACCAAAGCACCACGCGTTGTATGTCGCGCCGGCAACGCCCACGGAGACACTGATCTTGTCGAGCGCGGTCGTGTACGTCGGCACCCCCGCGCCTGCCTCGCCTGTGACGACGCAGGTTGGTATCTGCGTCGTGTACGGCTGAATGAACGTGATATCGCAAGCCGTCGCGCTAGCGCCCATCTTCCAGCGGACGACGAAGTCCGACCCGACGATCGAGCTTGATCCGCCTGTGTCGCAAGACGCGCTCTTTGCTGGGATGCGCGGGGTGCTCGCCGAGTTCGACACGTTCGCATTCACGAAGTGGTCCTTCGGCGTCATCTTCCACATCGGCGTGAAGCTGGTGTTCGCGCCGAATACGATGCCCTGGCCGAGCTCGTCGTAGACGTTGAACTGATTGGCGGCCGAGTTCACGAACGGGAACCCCGTACCGCCGCTCACTGCGATTCCCGAGTCGTTGCCAGCAAGCGACCCGCCGGCATTGCGATGAATGCGGAAGCCGCCGCGAATCCCGCTCTGGACCGTGGTGTCCAAAGCGAGCTCAACGCCAGCGACACTGACCGCAGCGACACTGTTCTTCATAACGACCTGCGAGCCAGTTGGGGACGGCGGCGACGCGCTCGGCCAGCCCATGATGATTCGCTCCGTGTTCGAGCCGTCGGACGACATCTTGATCGTCCGAACGTTGGTTCCGAGCTGCACCGCTCCGGGGCCAAGGTCGACGTCGCCGGCGAGGCGCATCGATCCTTGCTCGCTGTAGATCGCATACCCACCGACCGCGTTGAGCTGCGCGGCCGTGCTGTTCAGCAAGTTGGCGCCTGTCTTCGTGGCGTCGACCATGATCTCGATGCCGCGCGCGATAGCCGGGCCAGCACTCGTGTCGAAGTGCGTCTCGTTGTGGATGACAAGGCCCACGAGCTCGTTCAGCCCATCGGCGCCGACGTGGTCCGTGCCACTGCTCTGGATCCATGTCTGAACAGTCGTGTCTGGGTTGACCCTCGAGAACTTGGCGATCTGATGTGCTCCCGGTGCCTCGTCGCCGAGTTGGAACGTGTCGTCGATATGGATCGCCTTCGTCCGAAGCTTCGCGGCTGTCGACTCCATGCAATCGCTCGACGGACCGAAGTCCGCGTCGATGTTGTTCGTGCACGCGATGAGTGCGATGAGCGCTATAGCTTTCATGTCCTGTCCTCCACGGTGAACATCACGACGGTATTGGCTGGCAACGCAGCCCCGAATCGAATCGTGAAACCATCAACGGCAAACGAGTCCGTGACGGGCGTCGCGATGATGTCGTCCTCGGTCGCGGCAGGCTGCCCGATCGTGCAGTGCACGTTGTAGTTCGCGTGGCCGCGTTCAGAGGAGAACGTGACGCTGATCGACTCCTCGCCTCCTTCGGCTAGGTAGCGGCCCACGAAGCGCGTCCGAAGGAACGCCTGGATATCGAGCAGCGCCTGCCGGATCAGATTGAAGTCCGTCGCGTCGAACCACTCTGTTGCCGGGATAGCTTCAGGCCGTGCACGCCTGTTCGTCTTCTCGGCGGGCAGTGTGAGATCTCCGGTGGGCACGAAGTCAGACATCGCTCGATTTCCTTAGGGGCTCCATGCGACGGAGCCTCCGGTGAGCAGTTCTTCGATTGCCTTCTCGTCGGACGCCGACCACTCGGCATCCGATCCGGTCCATACCGCCATGTAGAGAATGCCGAATGCTGCACTGCTAGCGATGGCTGCGCCGAGATAGAGGTTCTGCGACGACGTTGCGTGCGTCGGCAGCAGCTTCTCAAGGTCGTTTGTGAACCGCGCGACAGAAGCCGTTACGTTGTTGCCCAGGACGGCCGCGCGCACTCCTCCGACCGTGTTGCTCGAACCGGTAACGAACGTGCCGCTGCCCGGCGATCCGAATCGTACCTTCGTGAATCCAGACGAGTTGATCGACCACTCGCCTTGGCAATACATGATGCTGCGATCGGCGGCGGGCGCCGAATCGATCTCGACCAGTGCCAGAATTCGCACGCTCCCCGAAAAGGCGCTCGTGCTCGCCATGTATCGATTCGAGCCGCTGGCGAAGTTGACCGACTTTCGCGACCACCCGGTGCGTGAGTTGTTGAACGTCGCCAGCGTGCCGCCGCCGCTCTGCGCCGTGAAGTTGTTGCCGCTGATCGAGTCGACAAGCGGAAGCGATGTCTCCTGCATTAGATAGAGGCTGGTGGGCGCTCCGATGGAGACTCCGGCCGCCGTCATGAAGTCGTCCCACTCGCTCGCATTTGCAGGGACTGCCCAGCCACTTGTCGCGTCAACGTCCCACGTCGGACCTGGTGCGCCCGAGTCGTTGATGTCCACGTCGATCTCGTCGACGAGCCCGCTCGGCTGCTGGTCCGTGAACGCCGTGAAGTCGTTCGTCGAGATGACCAGCTGACATGCACCGCTCAGCTCGATGTCGAACTCGATGTCGAACGTGTCGACGGCGACCGTTGCCTTCGTGAACGTGTTCGACGCGACGCCGGACACGATGGACCAGCCCGACTCGGACCAGCCGTCGAGCGCAGATGTCGTCACGCCAGCGATGCGCGACGAGCCGCCGCCGTAGTTGTCCGAGATGACGACGGTAAACTGGCCGTTGGTCTGCGCTCCTCCACCGGCGGTCACCTGCACCACCGAGTGCAGCTGTTGCGTGCCGCCCTCGCAGTCGAAGGACGACGCATCCGCAGGCTCGTCGACGTACGCGGAGAACGTGTACGCGATCGGCTCCGTGTCGAAGCTCGGGTTGTCGAGCAGCTGCGCGGTCATCTGGCCAAGACGCAGCGTCGGCTCCGCGAACGCAGTGCTCGGCGTCGAATCAGAGACGCCCGTCAGCGTCACGGTCACGCGCACCTGCGACACCCCGGAAACGATGTCGAGCTCGACCGCCGTTCGCGTCCAAAGGTCCTGGTCGCCGACGAGCGCACCGGACGTCGCAGGAGAGCCGACCGGGTCTCCGTTCTCGTCGAGACCCTGTAGCTCCACTTCGATCGTGTCGTTCGCGTCGCTGAAGTTGCGATAGTAGAAGTCGATGAGCGCCGTCATCCCCTCGGGCTTGTACCCAGTCACGTCGACGACTTGTTCGAAGACGGTCTCGTTCGGGTCGGTGCCAGCCGTCGCGCTCGTGAAGTACGCGCCGGTCGACGACTGGCTCGGGCTCGAGGTACCTTGCGACGCTTGCACCGTCCCAGTGACGTTCGTCCAGCCGCTCGTCGATGGCGTCGTGCCGACCGCCGCGAGCCCGTGCGAGTTCACGAGCAGGTTGCGCCAGTGCGGGGCGGTGACGCGAATCGTCGGATCGGTCCAACTCGTCGCCGAGTCCGACGAGCGCACGGTGCGCATCGCGACGTCGATCTCGCCGTGACCGGCTTTTGCGAGCCCGAAGTACGTCGCGGTCGGCGACGAGAGGCCGGTGGAGACGTCGACCTCGGACTCGGCGTCGGCAGTCGGCGAGACCTTCCGAGCCACGAGCGAGTACGTCTCGGTCGGCGGGATCTCCGACGCGACCTCGTCGCCCCTGAGGATTGTCGCCTCCGTGTTCGCCCGCCGCTGCCCGAACGCGCCGCTCGCGTGGCCGTCGAACAGCGAGACGGCCTTCAGCGCCCCGGTGGTCGACTGTGGCTGACCGGCCGTGCCTTCGAGGTCGGGCCCGACGAGCACCAGGTCGGAGACGGGCATCGGCTTGTCGGCGCGCGACTGAATCGTGAACGTGTCGATCGGGTCGTCGCCGGAGCCGATCAGCGCGGAGCCGGAGGGGACGAACTGCTCGTCGATTTCCTCGCTGTCGAACCGCGGCGTGCGGCCGACGAAGTTGCCGTACGAGGCGTGGATGTGCACGAAGCGCGTGCCGACCGGCCAGGTGCGCGGCGCGGTGTCGAGCAGCCCGCGCCACACCTTCTGCAGCTCCCAGCCGCCGGTGATCGTCGCGCACGTCTTGAACGCGATGAACTCGTGCGCCTGCGTCTCGGGGTCGTAGAGCACCGACAGCGACGAGGCGTAGACGGCGATGTCCGAGTCGGAAAGCTCCGAGGAGGCGGCGAGTGCCGTCAGCACCGAGTCGAGCGCGGTCGAGACGTCCTCCAGCTCGAGGCCGATTGTCGTGTCGTACGGGTCCGCCGAGCGCGGGTACTCCGTCTTCACCGTCGCGTGCTTCAGCCACTCGTTGCTCGCCGGCTTGTCCTCGGACAGCTCGCCGGGGACGAACGGCGAGGTGCCGAGCGTCTTGAACGACTGCGCGTAGGCGTCGTCGGTGTTCGCGGCGACGGCGAACGCGTAGGCGAGCGGCGAGGAGGACGTCGCGGTGAGCACGCCCGCGTCGTAGAGGCGCTGCTGCATCCACGCGGGCGTCTCGGTGATGAGCCGCTCGTGGATGGGGAGGAGGTAGGGGAGAGCGGGCTCGACGGGGGTGGGATTGTTGCCGAGCGAGTTGTCGAACACGTTCTCGACGAGGACGAGCATGATCCGGTTGTCGGCGAGCTGACCCAGGTCGACGTCCATCACGCGGAAGTCGACCTCGTCGAGATTCAGATCCGGACGGTCGATCGTGACGACGTCGCCCGGAACCAGCGCGAACATCGAGCGGTCCACGTACGCCGTCATCGTGATCAGCGGCCGCGCAGCGATGGCGAGCTCGCGCGCCGCAAGCCTGTTGGCAAGTGTCGAGTTCGTGCAGAACGGAAAATCGACTCGGCGCGGACGCGGACGCCCGGACTGCCCCAGGTAGTTCGCCACGCGGTCCGCTGTGGCGACGTTCTGTTTGTAGTCGAGGGATCGGTCCGTGAACGAGACGACGACCTCGTTCGCTGCGCCAGCCCAGTTGACCAGCTGGACACGCGGCGCGTATTGCTCGCGCAGCATGTTCGTGTTGTCGAGCGTCGCGACCGACGAGTCGCCGGCGCGGATGAGGCGCAGCTTGATCTTGCCGTCCGGATCCGCGTGGTCCTCGTAGAGAACGCCGTCGATCTGATCGAGCAGCCCGGCGAGAACCTCGCGCAGATGCGTGATGCTCTGGACCGCCACCGAGCAACCGTGCTCCTCCGTCTCGAGCACGTCGGCCGCGTCTTCGAAGCTGGTCAGGTCGACCTTCGATGTCGGGTAGCCGAGCTTGAAGACAGGGCCGCAGATGAGGTCGTAGATGACCCACGCCGGATTCGCGTCGTAGATGTTGGTCGACGGAGGCGAGAATCCGCGCGCACGCACCTCCACGCCGATGGCCTTGACCTGCGAATCGTCGCCGAGCCGACCGGCAGCGAGACGCCCTTCGTCGTCGGTGGCGAGCACCGCGAGCATCATCTGGTACCGGTATCCGGGCTGCGCTCCGATCTCGACGCCGGCGAGTCGCCAGTGGTGGTCGATCTCGAAGTCAGCAGCGATGCTCGTGTTGTAGTTCGTCAGTTCCTGATCGTCTCGACCGTCGAAGAACTCGATGACCGCCTTGAATTGCGTCTCGTCGGAGACGCCGCTGTTGACGACCTCTGCCTGCTCATGAAGCAGTCCGCCGCCGAACGCAGCTCCATCGGTTTCTGTGTCTGCGTAGAAGAAGCGGAGAACGTCGGGCACCTGCACCGAACCGGCGACGTCGCTCGGCGGCACGCCAACGACGAAGAGCATGTCGGCGCGGTAGATGTTCTTGTTCAGCGACGACTGCAGGTAGTAGTCCTCGCGGCCGATCCACACGAGCACGAGCGAATCGAGTCGAACCGTCCCGTACACGAGCGGAACCGGCGTTCCGATTTCGGTCAGCGGAAACTCGATGGCCTCGGGGCGAGGCTTCGGCGCTTTCTTCTCGTCGTTGAGGACATACTTGTTGAGCAGCCACAGGCCGCCACGCACGACGATCTGCGCTGCGATTGCCTGCCACGCCATCAGGCCACCCCTCGGCCGGTCGGCGAGCCCGGGTTGCGCAGCGGCACGAGCGGGTGCCCGGCGAAGTTGCGGATGTTCGCGAACTCGCCGCGGCACACATCGACGGACTTGTCACAGCCCTTCGTGACCTCGACGGAGTCGCTCACCGCGAGTGTCGGAAACGGGACGTCGATGATCAGGTCGCTGCCGATTTGGTCGAGGATCGTGCGGCGTTCGCTGTCCGACACGCGGAGGATCTCGCCGCCGCGTGCGATCTGATCTCCCCATCCCGATAGCGACGCGACCGAGATCGCGACCCCGTTCACCGACGCGATCGTCGTCGTCTTCACCGCGCTACCGCTGCGCGCGGTCCCGCATCCCGTGGAGTAGAGCTGATGCTGGCAGGTCTTCTGAACGCGAAGGATCGGCACGTCGATGTCGAACGCGACGTCGAGCGCGCCTGGGATCCGGAGGTTGGCGTCCTTGTGGCCGATGTCGATTCCGGCGATCTCGCCGAACCAGATGCGGCGTCGATCGTCCGACGAGCTCGTCGCGTTCGAATGGATGCGGGTGATGACGACGTTCGCCGTGCGCGGCTGGAACGGGATCATCGCCAGGACGATCGCGTGGTTCCTTGGCAGGACCACTTCGATCTCGCGGTGCTGCGTGAGCGGCGAGACGTACACATTGCCGCGCGAGAGCCCCGGCGTGGCCGTGTACGTGATCGAGTTGTAGACGACGTCCTCGAGGTGGCTCGTCAGGTTGTACGACCCCGACGCGATCGCGAAGCTGTAGATCTCGCGAATGTCGCCGTCGTCGACGGACGCCTCCATGCTCGCGTAGGTCACGAGATGAGGCTCGCCGCCGGGCCGGGCCGGGGCGATTCGCTACTGCTGCACCACGACCGCCCCGAAGTCGGAGCGAAAGACCCGCCCGCGCCCCCATGTCACCGCCACCTCGTCCGTATCGAGCCGCACCGTCTCGAGGAACTCGACTCGCTCGATCGTGCCGGACAGCGACGAGTCGAGGACGAGATCCTCCGTCGAGCCGCCGCCGCTTGTGGACTCGACCGTCCGGTAGTTCACGGAGCCGTCGTCGAGGACGATCGCCAGGCGACGATGCGCGAGCGACGGGTACCAGCTGTCGACGTAGCTCTGCGCCGAGCTGTCGATCGTGAGCGTGCCGCTCGACGCGTCGCCGACGGCGATCAGGTCGGGGCGGTACGTGCGCAGGAGGAACGTCTTGCGGCGGCCGCAGACCGTGTGGAGGAACTTGCGTAACCACTGCGAGTCGGCCGGAGAGTTGCTCACGATGCCGATCTGCCGCGTCCACGACGCCTGCTCCGAGTGCGCAAGCGTTGCGATGGCCCCGCCCGTGTCGACCAGGTCGACTCCCGTCAGGATGGACTCCTCGCGCATCGCGTTCATCGGCACGATGCGATCCCACACGGGCAGCGAGTCGTACGTCGTCACGCTCGCGCCGATGCCTGCCGCTCCGTCAGCGCCGAACCGGAACTGCTGGGCGTGCGCAGTCAGCCGCCACCGCGCACGCTCCTTCTGGTACCGCGGCAACGACTGCTGCGGATCGAGCCGCACGCCCATCAGCGGCATCACGAACGCGCCAGGAATCGACGCCACTGCCGTCACGTCGTCGTTCACGTTGAGCGTGTTCGACGACACCGACGTGATCCACGTCTCGGCCTGCTCGGCGCCGGCGACCACGACGACGCGCTGATCGTCCTGCGCCCAATCGCAGAGCGACAGGTCGTAGCAGACGATCGTCGAGCTCGTAGCCGACGCGATCGGCAGCGACTCGTAGCCGAGCCCGAGGTAGAACAGCGAGCCGAGCGGGCCACTCTTCGAGAGCTGAGAGAGGATGAGCCGCTGTTGGTCCTCGGTGAGCAGCGCCTCGAAGTCGTATCGCTGACGTGGCGGCACGGCGAACGCCGACGATCGCTGCTCAAGCCCCGACTCGCTCGTGCGGATCTCCGTCTGCCAGCGGTACGTGACGGTGACATCTCCGTCGAACGCGGTGGCGAACGTCGCGGCGCCTGCATCTCCGATGGCTGGCATCGACACGCAGAATCGTCGCTTTCTTGGGACGGGGCGATTCCTGGCGCTGTGCGGCCACTTCCGTCGACGTTTGGCACAAGTCCTGCCGACGACTTACGATGATCACCATGAAGCTACTGGCGATCTCGATCTTGCTCCTTGGGGCGTGCGGCGACGATGAATCCATGACGCCAACGGTCGACGCGAGTCTTCACGAAAAGCAGGACTGCTCCGACGTCTGGGGGAGTCGACACACGTGCGAGACGCCGTGCGCAGACGAGGTCCACGAGAACGCACAAGGGCAATCTCCTCAGTCGAGCTGCACGGGGACGGCCGGAGCCGAGACCTGGAAGTGCTTCGAGGGCAGCGCAACCGTCCCGTCGTCGGTGTTCGAATACATGGGAGTGAGAGGATGCTGCGCCAAGCGCTCCACGCACGATCCAGAGCCGAACGGATACACGGTCTACTTTGTTGCCTGCGACTAGCGCCCGCTCGGCGAGCGAAGCTGCGGGAACGCCTCGGCGACCATG
>CAZZDD010000085.1:0-7674 GCA_964652185.1 uncultured Candidatus Peribacteria bacterium
CTCGCCGGGACCTACAACAGCGCCTACGGCTACCTGCAGTTCTTCGGCATTCTGGCCGACGCGGGCCTCTACGCCGTCGCCGTGCGCGAGCTCAGCCGCGCGAAGGACGAAGGTCAGACGCTCGGCACGCTCGTGCTCCTGCGTCTCATCGTCACGGTCGTCGTGTTCGCGGCGGCCATCGGCATCGCGTGGAGCGTTCCGCATTGGCGCGAAAGCCCGCTCTCGATCGCCATCACCATCGCGGCGTTCGTCCCCGCGTTCACGCTGCTCGCAGGCATCCAACGCAGCGTGTTTCAGGTGCACTACCGCATGCGGTCGGTGTTCACGGCGGAAGTCATCCAACGCGTGATCACCGCGGGGCTGATCGGCGGCACCGTCGCGCTCGGGGTGCGCCAGAGCAGCGACCCGCGCATGGCGTGGTGGTTTCTGCTTATTGGTTCGATCGGCGCGTTCGTCCTCCTCACCGTATCGTCCGCGCTCGCCAACCGCATCGTGAAGATCCGCGCGACGTGGGACCCGGCCACGATGAAACGCATCCTGCTCCTCGCGTTGCCCTTCGGCGCGGCATATCTCTGCATGGCGCTGTACCGCAACATGGACGTGACTTTGATCGCTCTGCTCCGCGACGATTTCGAAACGCAGAACGCGCTCTACGGCTTCGCGTTGCGCGCCAATGAAATGGCGTTCTTGATCCCGACGTTCCTCCTCAACTCGACGCTGCCGCTCGTGAGCGCGCGCCTCGCTGCCGGCGAAAACATCGCCGGACTCGTGCGGAAAACATTCATCACCGTGCTGCTGCTTACGCTCACCGCGGGCATCACCGCGATGCTCTGGGCGCGGCCGCTCATGCAATTACTCACCACCGAACAGTACCTGAGCACGTCGGGAACTGCCGGGGCCGACACCGCGCTCTTCCTCCTCGGGCCGTCGATGATCCTGAACGGCGTCGTGCTCTTCTGCTTCTACACGCTGCTCGCGCTCGGCGACGCGCGCCGCCTCACGTGGTCGCTGGCGCTCGCGGCCGTCGTTTCGCAAGCCATGAACATCGTGCTCATACGCGAGTACGGATTCGTCGGCGCAGCGATCACATCGGTCGGGGTACATGCGCTCATCGCCGCATTACTCCTGGGGCCGACCATGCGCCGGGTGGGCGTGCCGCTGCGATCCGTAGCCTGGCTCCGCCTCGCGGCATTCGGCCTGCTCCTGGCCGGCGCGCTCGCGCTTCTGCAACCGTTCCTCGCCAGCGAGATCTGGACCGTCGGCGGGATCGTGATCCTCGGCCTTCTGGCCGCTTTATTGGTCGAACTACTGGGACTGCGACGCGTTATCTCTGCACCCTAGACCATTGCTAAAATAGGCCGGAAATGGTACAATGGGGAGAAATTCACACACACCCTATGACCATGTTCCAGCGCCTCTCGCTCGCCGCAGTCGCGGTCATCATGCCCCTCGCGGTCGTCGCGCAGGTGCCGAACGTCACGGGCATCAACGCCGAACTGATCGACGGGAAGGTGTCGGTAACGTGGGACGCGGCGGAAGGAGACATCAAGAAATACCGCATCTTCTACAGCCACGCGTCGATCCTTGAGCAGGGCGGCGTGTACGACGACTACGAAGACGCCGACGGCATGGCGACGCAGCATACGCTCGCCAGCGTCCCGCCGGTCTCCACCCTCTACGTCTCGGTCTTGGCCGTGGGCCAGGACGATACCGAGAGCCCGTTCTTCACCGAAGAAGCCATGGTCGAACTGACGCCGTTCGCGGCGGTCGACGCAGCGGCTTCATCCGTGTCCGCGCTGCCCCCGTCCCCGACGGTTCCGATGGAATCCTCGACGCTTCAGCTACTCACGGCCGTATCGACCTCCTCGACGGGCGTCGTCCTCACGTTCACGCACCCGCTCTCGATCCCGGAACAGTTCAAAGACCAAGCGTTCGCCATCAGGAGCGGCAGCGGCGAGATCCTGCAGGTGATCAGGTATCGCCTCCAGGGCAACCAGGCGCTGCTCGATACCGACGAACAGAAGCCCGGCCGCGTCTACCAGGTGACGATCCACGGCAGCCTGGCTGGCAAGACCGCGCAGGGTGACCTCGTGCCGCAAGAGTCCGCGACCGCGCCGATGCTCTTCACGGGTCTCCAAACGAACACGTCGATCGCCGACGTGACCAACCTCGGACTCACCGTGAAAGGAAAGGACGTCATCGCCACATGGACGCCTCCCGCGGCAACGGTGCGCGAACTGCAGATCACGCAAAGCACAAACGGCGGCCGCACGTTCGGCCCCGCGACGCGCATGGACAAGACGGCGAAGGGCGTCACGATTCCGAACGTCCAAAACGGCACGTTCACGCTGCGCGTCAAAGTCATCGGCCTCGACGGCTCGGCCTCCGCCGGCGTGCAGCAGACGGTGACCGTGGGCACAGTTACAGCGTCATCCAGCTCGACGCCCGCCACGATGTCGTCTTCGCGCAGTTCGGCCGTCTCCTCTTCGTCTTCGACCCCCGGCACGAAACCGGGAACGCTCCCGAGCTCCGGCCTCGGCCTCACGATTATCGTGGGCCTCAGCGGCGCCGCGACGGGCATGCGTTTCTTCCGGAAGAAGAACGCCTAAGACGTGAAGATCCAGCGAAAAACCTGACATCGCCAACGACGCTTCGGCAGTCGGGGGATGTTTGAACCTATAATTTGGCGACATGAGGCGAGAACAGCTGATTGTCGTGGGTTTTGCATCCGTACTCCTTGTGGCGCTGGGGCTGGAACTGCGCGCGTGGACGGAGCCTCCGACGCTCCGCATGTTCGACGTCGGCCAAGGCGACGGCATCCTCGTGTCCTCGGGCGGCCACCAGATCCTCATCGATGGCGGACCCGACGGGGAGATCCTCACGCACCTCGGAAACACGCTCCCGTTTTTCGACAGAACCATCGACCTGCTCGTGCTGAGCCACCCGCACATGGACCATCTCCAAAGCTTTCCTGAACTGCTTCGCCGCTATCGCATCGCAGCCGTGCTGATGACCGGCGTGGATTACCGTAACCCACGCTACGAAGAATTCCTCACGCTGCTCGCGGAAGAAAACAGTCGCATCGTCATCGCGGACCCGGACCAAAATCTGACCGTCGGCGATCTCTCTGTCGACGTTCTTTGGCCGACAGCACATTCATTCGGCGTGCCGATGAAGGACGTGAACGACGACTCGGTCGCGCTGCGCGTCACGGCACCGTCGGGTACAAGCGTTCTCTTCACCGGCGATATGGAAACGGGCGAAGAGCGAGACATTCTGAAAGCGGGCATCGATCTTCACGCGGACATCTTGAAAGTCGCGCACCACGGCAGCCGTACCTCAAGCTCCACGGGCTTCCTCCTTGCCGTAAAACCCTCCCTCGCGATCGCATCCGTCGCCCAGGAAAATAGCTACGGCCTGCCGGACGAAGACGTCATCGCGCGCTACGAAGCGTTCGGCATTCCGCTGAGGATGACGTCGAAAGAGGGGAATATCACACTCCTATTAGACGATTAAGACATACTTTGACATTTTTACCACGAAGCGGATACTGCCCCGGACTCTGCCAAGCGTCACGTTTCTTGCAACCATCGGCTCATCTTTTTCACACACCGGAGGTGTCCCTTGTCCCAACAAAGATTTTTTACGAACCAACAGCACAAGCTGTCGTACTTGCTCGCCGAAGCAGGCCTGACCGACGCGGCCCTGCACGAAGCGACTATCAACGATCCGATCCTGCTTAACGCCCGCGACATCGACGTCGTCGAATGCGAAGGGCTGCCCGCAATCATTTTCTGTCGCTCGCACTGGCGGGCGGCGGGATACGAAAGACGCACGATCATAAACAAAAGCCACGAGCTCTCTCACTTCCCGCTCGTGCGGGTGCTGTGCGCGTTGCCACAACATGATTCTCGCTACGCGTGCGAAGCGGAATTATCGTACGACGAAAAAACGCACGCAGCCACGTTGTCCATTACGCGCTTCCTGGAACGTGCGGATATTCCGCACAACACGAACGTCTCTCTCGACAGCCTCAAGCACGTCGAACATGAACTGCGTGAACCGGAAAATCCACCCCTAGAAACCAAAGGAGAACTCGTCTGCGCCGAATAACGCAGACACCACGTGACTTTTGGCAGAGTCACGTTTTTGCATGAAAAAAACGCCCGCCGGATGACCGGGGGCGTTCCGTGAACTGTGGACGAAGCAGGAGCGTGCTACAGCGTTTCGAGAAAACTATCGATCTCTGCCTGATACTGACGAGAAATCGGCGACACGGGGAGAAGATCTATCATCGCACGATCGGCTTTCGCTTTGCGATACGCGAAGTCCATCACGACCGTGTTCGCTTCGCGCAATGTTTCGGGTACTCGAGTGAGTACCGATCGAAACAATTTTTCGTCGCCGTAGATCGCGAACGCGCTCGCGGCGTAGGAATATTTCCCGGAAGAAAAAGCTGCCTGGGCGAGCTCCGCGGCATCGTGCGTCGACTCCAAGAACAAGAAACAGTCCAACGCGGACCGCCACCGCTCATGAAGCCAAAACACCCTGCCGCACGCGAAGAGCTCATCCGCCCTTCCTTCGCGGAACAACCGCAGTGCGCCGTTCGCCACGCCGACGTCGATCTCGCGATGAAACGCTTTTTTCATAATCGCCAGCGCCTCATCGACCGTCGTCGCCACCAGACCCTCATCGAACTGAATTCCTTGCATCATGCTCAACATCGACTTTTTCCTTCTACAATTGAAAATATAAAAAACGCATGCATCCTGCCTACGCTGCCAAAGAACCCGCACAAAGTACTCAGGCTCGGGCGGTTGTCAAAAGATCGTGAGGGTTTTTACCGGGCGTGCTAGGGTTTCGCCATGTCTCTAACCATAGAAATTCGCGAATTAACGGAGAATCTCGTCGACGAACGGTTCCTCGAAACGCTGGGGCACCTGGCCTCGGTGGACCTCGATGTCGCAGGCGCGAGGAAGATCCTCCGCGCGCGAGCAGCGCTCGGTATCCGCACGTACGTCGCGCTCGATGGCGAAAAAATCGTTGGCTCGGCCTCGCTCATCGTGGAACCAAAATTCATCCACGGCGGCGGACGAGTTGGCCACGTCGAAGACATCGTGGTGCACGCCGGGTCGCAGGGGCTCGGCATCGGGAAGAAACTTGTGGCGCACGCGACGCAAGAAGCACGAGCAGCCGGCTGCTACAAAACCATCCTCGCGTGCACACCCGCGAACAAACCGTTCTACGAAAAGTGCGGGTACCGCGAGCACGAAATCGAAATGCGGTGCGACCTCTAGCTTCTATGATGAATATTCTTCACTCCGGCGACATCTCGATCCGCCTCATGCGGGATGACGATGCCGACTATGAGCAGATGCTGAAATGGCTTTCCGACGAGAAAATCGCCGAGTTTTACGGCGGCCGCGACATGAAGCGATCGCTCGAATCGGTGAAGGAACTATATGGACCGCGCATCGCAGGCACGGTGACCGTCACGCCGTGTTTCATCGAATATCAATCACAACCCATCGGCTACATGCAGTTCTATGAAACGAAAGATCATCTGAAGAACGATCTTGATCCGATGCTCAACGAACCTCTTGTTTTCGGTCTCGACATGTTCATCGGCGAGCACTCGCACTGGGGAAAGGGCATCGGCTCGACGGCGGTACGACTGCTCGCAGACGAGTTATTTTCATCGCGCAGCGCGACCGCGATCATCGTCGATCCGACGGTCGACAACGAGCGCGGAATCCGTACGTATGAGAAGGCGGGTTTCGAAAAAATCTCACGATTTCCGGGCTACGAAAAACACGAAGGTAAACTGAAAGATTGGTGGCTTATGGTCCGCAGGAAATAAGAGAATCGCCGATCGGGGACGCAATGTGGAGAGTTGTGGGGAAGCCTTTTGCGCACAAAAGTTATCCACAGGTCGTGTGGAGAACCTTCAGGAGAGGTCCCCACACGGATGGGGGAGTTATGCACGACAAGTTTGCTCTTTTGGCTTCAGCTCAACGAAATATTAGGTTTCGTGTAGTGGAAGCCAACGAGGTACGGTTCTCCACGGGTTTTCCACATCGATCACACACGCAAGAAGTAGACGGTCTCCTTTCATCTGCACCAAACAGCGGAATCTCGCGAAATGAACTCTCACATTTCCACACGTCCGACCCCAATAGGGGAAGGAGCGGAGGGGCGTATGATGATGACGAACTAGAAAAAAAATTTAATGTTATACTAACCCTCCTCTTCTCTTTGTACCTTCATGAAATTTTCTTGCAGCACATCGGCACTCCTTCAGTCGCTCCAACTCGTGAGTCGCGCGATCAGCGGCCAACAGGCGCTGCCGATCTTAGGAAATATTCTTTTGCAGGTCGAAGGAAAACGTTGCACCGTGAGCGCGACCGATTTGGAAATTTCCATCGTCACGAGTTTCGAAGCGGCGATCGAGAACGAAGGATCGATCACCGTGCCCGCGAAAGCGATCTTGAACTTCGCTCAATATACGACCGATCCGGAAGTGGTTCTCGAAACGATCGACGGCACGCAGATCAAATGTACGAGCAAGCACAGCAAAACGACGCTTTCCGGTGAATTGGCGAGCGAGTATCCGACGATCGCACCGGTTGAGAAGAAGATTTCGTTCGCAGTGAACGCGCATAACCTTTTGGAAGCGTTGCACCTCGTGACGTTCACGTGCGCACGCACGAGCCTCCGCCCCGTCCTCTCAGGCGTCTCAGTGCGCACGGAAGGGGGAAAGCTGATCCTGGTCGGCACCGACAGCTATCGCCTCTCTGAGTACGTCCTAGACACGACCATGCAGGAAGAAATTTCGTGCATCATTCCGGTGAAGGTATTGGAAGAAGTCAAAGCCGCGATTTCCGGAGTGAAAGCGAAGAAGCCGAGTGCCGATGAAAAGATCGACGAGGTTCCGCACGTGCAGGTCACGCTCAGTGCACAGCAGGTGGAGCTCCAGGTCGGCACTACGCGGTTCCTCTCGCGCCTCATCGAAGGAAAGTTCCCGGACTACAAGCAGATCATCCCGAAGGAAATGGCCGTGCGGTCGGTTATCTCGAGCCACGAACTGACGACGGCCGTCCGCCGCATGCATTACTTCGCGAAAGAAGTGAACAACAACCTCACGTTCGTGCTCGCCGCAGGCGACGTGCAGATCAAGACGCCGCAGACGCCGCTCGGCAAAGACGAAGCGTCGGTCACGGCGGAGACGACGGGTGGAGAGTCGAAGATCGCGCTGAGTTCGAGCTACCTGCTCGATTTCCTTTCGCACATCGACGATGCGAACGTGGAGCTGCAGGTCGTCGACAGCATGCACCCCGCGGTGTTCAAGCTGCCAAACGCTCCGCAATTCCTGCACTTGATCATGCCGCTGCGGATGCAGGACTAAAGGAACCACCCCGCGGCGATCGCGGGGTGGAGTGTCGGATCCGGTTCATTTCGGCTTCTTGCCCGAATCCTGGGATGACCGTTTCGCGGCGTCGTGTCCGCGTTGGATGACGCTGTTGCGGGCGAGGGAGACGTTGTCGTTCCCTGCGCATTTTGGAGGGGGAGCTCCCCGCTCGGCCGCTTCGCGCCCCATGGATTCGAGTCGTCGGATTAGATCGTCATCGTTCGTGGATGACATGGGCGTGTTCTCCGAAAGGTGATGGATCGAAC
>CAZZDD010000085.1:7774-9260 GCA_964652185.1 uncultured Candidatus Peribacteria bacterium
CGCCGTTTTTCGAACATGTTGCCGTCCCTCCTCATAGGAAAGGACACGCACCGAGAGCTTTCCACGCTCTTGGCGAAAGACCGTGCCTTGACGATTTCGGGCGCGGGGAATGAGACGGCGAAGGCGCTGCTCCTATCGCACCTGCGCGGATACGCCGAGCCGAAGCCGACGATGCTCGTGGCCGAGGACGATTCGCAGGTTGAATCGATCCGTCACTGGTTGCAGTTTTTCGAATGCGAGGCCGAAGCGTTCCCCGCCGGCGAGGAGGAGCTCTCGATGACGTCGCTGCAGCAATTTCTGCGCTTTATGGGTGGCGGCGAGAAGAAGATTTTCCTTATCCCGCGCCATCTCTGGAACCTCGAATTTCCGTACTACGAAGAGCTTCTGCAGCGCGCGGTCACGGTGAAGAAGGGCGACGACATGAACTTCACGTCGTTCGTGGAGGAGCTGATAGAACTCGGATATTCCCACGCGGACTTTGAAGAATTGTCCCCCGGCGAATACCGCCGCACGGGCGACCGTTTGGATATTTTCCCGATCCAATCGACAAGCGCCGCACGCGTCGATTTCAGTTTCGATACGGTTGAGAAAATTCACTTCGGTGGCGAGCATTCCGAAACTCTTATTTTGCTTCCGGTGACCTACGGCGAAACGCGTCCGCTCGAGAGGCAATTTCCGGCTCAGGCGCTGCTGGTGCTCGATGACCAAGACGACGCTGAGGCGCCGAAGACCGGTTCGACCCTGCGCTACACGTCGTTCCCCGAGTCGCAGAAGAATCATGCCCACTTGCGCTATCTTTCTGTCCTCAAGTTTTACACCCTCACGGACTTCCTCAACGACCTCAAAGACAAGCTGCAGCAGAATTGGAGCCTGCTCATCGTGACCCGCCGCGCGGCCGAATTGGAGGGGATTTTCAAGGAAGAAGGCGTGCGATTCGTCCACAAAGAGCGGGTGCCCGGTGCCGTGACGATGGTTGCCGCGGAAGAGGGGGACCTGCTGCCTCACTCGATCCAAAACCCCGATCTCTCCTGCGCGCTCCTCACTGACCGCGAAATCTTCACGCTGAAGAAAGCTGGCCGCGAGAAGTCGATGCAGAAGCTCGCGCTCGATTTCCTCACGTCGCTCTCGGCGGGCGATTACGTGGTGCACATGGAGCACGGCATCGGCCGTTTCGAGGGCATGACGCAGAAGGTGATCGACAATACGACGCGCGAATATTTGGAACTGACGTACGCGGAGGGGGACAAACTCTTCGTCCCGGTCGACCAAGCCGACAAGCTCAGCAAATACGTGCACGAAGAGGGTACCGTTCCCCACCTCACGCGTCTCGGCGAAACCGAATGGAAGCGCGTCACGGAGCGTATCAAGGCCGAAACGCAGGAGATCGCGAAGGACCTCCTTGAGCTCTACGCCAAGCGCGCGAGCGCCCGGGGCTTCGCCTTCGGCGACGATAACGCCGCGGTGAAAAAGTTCGACGAAGCGTTCC
>CAZZDD010000086.1:0-6961 GCA_964652185.1 uncultured Candidatus Peribacteria bacterium
TCGTTGATTTGGGATAAGCGTTGTCGGGACGCAGGGCGTAATCCGCCGTGATACTCGCGCCGTCGCCGTTGGTGATGCTCGTTACCGCCAGCAAATCGTCGCGCAGGTCAAGGTCAAGCGAATTATTCAGATGCCCCGCGCCAAACGACTTGGTGTCCACATACGGCATGAACGTGCGCTGGCAGGCGGTGGCGAAATCCGCCGACGCCTCGCGGATGAGCGCGGTCAAGAGCGCGTCATCGGTGGTCGCCGTCATTTTGCGGTGCTGTTTGACGTAGGGGAGCGTGACGAGATCGGGCGTGTAGAACGCGGTCATGCGTTAGCCCTTCGGCTTGCGTCCGGGTTTGGCGGGCGGTTCGTCGGGTAGGTCGCGCCCCAGCGCGTCCATCGCCTCGTCGTGCGACAGCGTGACGGGCACACGGATTGTCTCGTCGTCATGCGCCAGCGTCGGCTTTACGCTTCCCACCGTCTCCGACACGAGAACCTCGTCCGTCAGCCAGACGGCGCGGGCGGGTTCGTGTTCCGTCAGATACGCCGCCAGTCCGAACAGGCGCGGGTCATCGGCGTCATAGTCGCCGGGCTTGATGAACTGCTCGTGCGTGCGCCGCCCGCTGTATTCCTTGAGAATGCGAAGTTGTGACATGCCTAGCTCCTGTCGAAGTAGTACAGCACCGCGCCGCCCGTCTTGGCGCTACCACCCTGTGCGATCACAAGGCGCGGCGTGCCATCCAGCAGAAACAGGTCACGGTCACCGCCGGATGTTCCGGTCAACGCCACGCCCGCTTCGCTGTGAACCACCGTGCGCGGGTAGTACCATGCGTCATCGTTGGCGTCGGTCAGGGTGAGGAAGGTGTAGGCGACGCCCTGCCCGCCCGCGTTCTGGATGGTGAACGTGCCATCCACGCCGTTGTCAAAGTCGCCGTCAATCCACTGCACGGCGTACAGGCGTCCGTACACGCCGATGGTCGCGTCAATCGTCGCCGCGCCGCTGCCGTTGGTCGTCCCTGTCAGCACCAGACTGAGAAGTTTGCTCATGGGCGTGTCCTTTCAGGGAGGGGCAAGGCTTCCCTTGCCCCTCGTTCCTGACTAAGCCGGGGTGACGTTGACCAGCGCGGCGGTGTACCAGTGTCCACCATGCGCCACCAGGGTCACGCTGTCGCCAATCGCGCCGCCGAAGGTCAGCGTGCCGCTTGAGCCTTTGGCGTTGAAGCCGTCCACGCTGCCGGTGATGACGTGCGCCTGCGCGCTGGTAGCGACGACGGTGATGCGGTAGCGGTCATGCGTGCCGCTGGTCGGCGCAGCAAGCGTGATGGCTGCCGCGCTGCCCTTGCTCAGCACCACCAGCGCGTTGTTCGCAATCGTAATTGCGCCGTCGCCCGTGATGGCTTGCACCGCGCCCAGCCCGCCGTCCTTGACGAGCATCCCGTCAATCGTGACGCCCGCCGCCGCTGTCGCTTCGTTGATGGTGTCAATCTCAATCGTGGCGGCGTCGGCAAAGACCGCGCCGCCGTCTTTGAGCAGCACGCCGTCAATCGTCACGCCCGACGCGGCAGTCGTTTCCGCAATCGTGTTGGTGGCAATCGTTGAGCCGCTGAGGGCGGTGAACGTGTTGGCGGTGAACCGGAAGTCGTCCGCGCCGCTGATTTCGATGTCAATCTGGTCGTCGGTGGGCGCGCTCATGGACGTGTCGGCGTCAGCGTCGAAAATCAGTCCCGCCGCCTCGCCGTTCAAGTCCGCCGCTTCGCCTTCCGCCAGCAGCAGCGCCGTGACCACGCTCACGCCGCTGAGGGCAAGCGTGGTGGCGGAGACTGCGCCGAGATCGGCGTCCGTTCCCTGACGGACAATATGCGTTTTAGCCATGTTGAACCCCCTCACGATTGAGAGTTGTCATTGTTTTCTCCCTTGAGTCGTGCTATAATGCACATTGGCGTCTAGGGATGTACACCCGAAACGGCGGTTACTCACACCGTCTGACGCCAACATTCTGTGAGATAGCGAAGGTGAGACGCTATGAACGCCCCGTCTAAGCATTGCCCTGTCTGCGGCAGTGATTTTCCTGCTACCGCTGAGTTCTTTTACCGTTCTAGTAAAAGCAGGGATGGTCTTAAAGCGCAGTGTAAAAAGTGTCAGGCGCAAGACCGCCGAGATTTTGCCGAACGTCAGGCACAACCGATTAATGATGATTGCGTCCAATGTCCCCTGTGTGACAAGATATTCACCAGCCAGATTCAACCATCGCATTTGACCGCGAAACACGGTATCACGATGGCTGAGTTCAGGGCGATGGGGCATACACCGCTTAGTTTGAACCGCCGCAACAAACTTGTGCAGCACTTCAAGATTACCGAGATCAAGCGCAATTACGGCGCGGATCACTTCGCTTACAAAGGTGGTCACATTACGGGCAGCGGGTACAAGGTCATTTCCCGTATCGGCAAAAGCAACCTGTATGAGCATCGCGTCGTTGCCGAACAGATGATCCGTCGCCCGTTGCTGCCCGGTGAAGTGGTTCATCACAAAGACGGTAATCGGCTGAACAACTCCCCCGACAATTTGCAGGTTATGACCGCCAGTGAACACGCCAAGATTGAGAGCAAGCTCAAAAATCAGCGTATTCACTCGATTAACCCTGAAACTATCGAAGCTGCCCGAATTTTGTACGGACTTGGCTGGAAAGTTGCTCATATCGCCAGAGCCTTACGCTGCGAATCTCGAACCATCAAGGGCATGTTAGTCGATACCGACTAACTTATGGTGATGTTGTACGTGATGACCGACGCGCCCGCGCCGCGATACTGGAAGCCGACGCGCATCTTGGCGACAATGATGTTCGTGCCGCTGAGGATGTCCCGATCCGATTCCATCGTAATCGCGCGCTTCGTGCCCACTGCCCAATAGGGCGCGTAGACGCAGAGCAGGCGTCCAAGCGTCCCGGCGGCGTTGTAGGTAATCTTGCCGTCGGACGCCGCCAGTTCCATGAACCCGCTTTCAAACACGTCCACGCCGTAGACGTTGGTCAGCACGCCGCTTTCAATCGTCGCGTTGGTGCGCCGCACGTCTTCGGTCTTGAGCGCGTCAATCGCCAGCGCCGTGTTGTGCGTGTCCGGGTCAAGGATGAACGCCAGTTGGCTCTTGCGCGTGCGAATGGCGGACGGGAGCAGCTTGAGGGTCAGCCGGAAGTCGTTCTCGTCCAACGCCCCGCCGCTGCGCGACGTGCTTGAACCCGTCACCAGCGCGTACTTGATCGCGCCGTTGGAGGCGATGTAGTACGGCGTGGACAAGCCCGTACCCGGCGTGCCGTCGTCATAGTTGATGTTAGTCGTGCTGGTCTGCGTGTCGCCGTTGATAAACAACTGCTCAATCGTCTCCGCCGCCTTCTCCTGCATCTGGCGGTTGTACTGGCTGGCGACGTTGACAATGCTGTCTTCCTGAAACACGTCGCTGTAGACCACCGCCATGCCGAGTTCGCCGGGCGTGAGCAGCACGCGCCCCGTGCCGATGCGGGTTGCGCCGACATTCACGTCGGGGCGTCCGCTGGCGGCAAGGTCGGCGTCCTGCGCGATGGTATACACCGTCGGGTCGGCGTCTTCGGTGGTGATGTACGTGCTTTCGCTGCCCTGCGGCACATCCACCTCGCGCATCCCCTTATTGACGAGTTCTTGGTAGATGCGATTGGAGCGCGCCTTTTCCCAAATGGCGGTGTCCCACATAATGGACACCCACTCGTCGCCGCCGCCCGCCGCCGTGCTGATGGCGACTTCGTTGGCGCGGGTGGACGGCATGAGCGAGCGCACCATGCGGTCTTTAACCAGCGGCTTGTCTTTTTCTACCGCTTCGCCCATGCGCCCGCCCAGCACCCGCATGAAGTCGTCAGAGGGCTGGATGCGGTTGGAGCGCATGACGCGGTAGGCGAAAATCATGTCCAGATCGTCGTTGTGCCAGTACTTGCGCGGCTCGCTGACGCTGACGTGTCCACCGCGCACCGTCGGCGCGGCGGCTTGCGCGGGCGGGGCGCTGCGCTGCGCTTCCTGCGCCGTCTTGAGGGCGGCGATTTCGGCGCGCAGGCTGGCGATGTCGCTGCCCTGCTTGCGGCTGTCCAGCGCGGCTTTGAGGTCGGCAAGGAACGCCTTGCTGCGCGGCGCGTCGGCGGCGTCGCTCAACGCCACTTCCTCGTCGGGCTGCTTCATGGCTTCCAGCGCCATCATGATTTCGTCATAGCTGTACTGCTGCATCAGTTCGCCGAGCATGTCTTCAATCGTGCGCGCCTGCGGTGTCGGCGGCGCGGCGGTGTCCAGTGGCATATCCATTGGAATGTGTTCTCCATGTGTGCGTTCGGGGTCGGGTGAAAAGGCGGCGCGTTCGTGCGAACGCACCAGTTGGACGGCGGGCATCCGGCTTTCGGCGGGCTGCGCGGTAAACGAGAGTTCGGTCAAGAGCCAGTTGCGAAACGCGCCGTCATCGGTGAACTCGGCAACGTGTTCGCCCGTGCTGCTCGACGTAAACAGATCGCCCGCGCGCAGTTCGCCAATGAAGCGGGCAAACAGCGGGTGGGAACGATCCAGCCTGCCCTCAAAGGCAAGCCCGGTGTCGTCGTACCACGTGCGCGTAATCTGTCCAATCGCGCGCTTGCCGACGATCTCGTTCTGCCCGTGTTCGTAGCAGATGTCGCGCCCCGCGAGGTCGCCGCTGAACGAGAGTTCGGGCGGGCGTTCGCGGTCAAAGTACGTGCCGTAGCTGTCACGCTCGGCATCGCTGCCCCAGATGAAGATGTAGCCGCGCACCTCGCCGACTGCCTCGTCCATCAGGTGGACGGCGCGGTGGGTGGCATAGGTTTTCGGCGGTGTGTGGGTCAACATCGGTCACGCCTTCATCGGAGACATGGACAAACGGAAACAAGGCGGCGGGGAGGGGTTCAACACATACACGCTCCTGAACAGCGTTATCGTTGCCCTCAGTGTCGTGGCGTTTTGCGCGGTATCGTGATTGAACATCACGCCGTCGCGCCGACAGGCTTCGCCCGTCGCTGGCGGCGGTACGCGCGGAAATACGCCTTGTGGTCGTCGTGCGCCGCGTAGTAGCGTTCGCGCCGCGCCTCTAAAATCAACTGGTGATGGTTGTAGTAGTAGATGCTGGACTGGTCGTTGTCGCAGACCTTGCACCAGTCCTTCAAGCCGTCCTCCGTATAGGCGGACGGGTAGAAGTGGTCGGGGGTTGGCGGGTAGACGCACCCGCAGTTGGTACAGGCTTTGTCGCCCATCGGGGTACTCCTCTACAGTTGGTTTGCCCTCCCTTCTAGCGACATCCCGCCGCTACTCGTGGTCGGTTCGGAAACGAAAACGCGCCCCGTAGGGCGCGGCATCCACAACAATGGTTTAGCCTTTGAGCGCGGCTTGCAGGGCGTCCAACGCCCCGTCCTCAAACGCGCGGGTGATGGTCGGTAGCCCGCGCTGGATGTCGTCCGCCAGCGGACGCCAGTTGCCGCGATGGTAGGCGGCTTGCACGGGCGGCGTCCCGATGACCAGCGGCGCGTGCGGCGCGTTTGAGCCGATGACAATCACGGCTTCGCGGGCGTCGGCGCGCGCGACATCACTGGTGATGCTGCGCCCTAGCAAGCCCGTGCGCTTGTAGGGAATTCTGCCCAGCGCCAGCAGGTGAAACACCATCCGCTGCTGCTTGAGGCTTTTGAACTTGCTCTTATACGTCGTGCCGTCCTTGCGCTGGCGCGTGTAGAGCGCGGGCAGGGGCTTGCGCGACGGGCGCGGGTAGGGCGACACGACACTTTCCGCCGCCACCGCCGCTTTGCGCGCACCCGCCGTCATGATGCGGGTCAACGTCGCCGGGCTGAACGCCCGTTCCATGCGGGCGAAGTCCTGCCGGAATGAGCCGGACAATTCAGGCGCGATCATGGCTTAATCCTCCAGCACCGGGCGCGAGAAACAGCGGCAGCCGGGATGCGCGGGCGGTTTCACGTCGCCCGCCGAACTGCGCCAGCCGCCGGACAGTGTGCCGACGCTGTTGTGCAGCGGTTCGCACACCGGGCAGACCGCGCCGTCGCGTACCGTCTGCCATTTGGCGCGGGTCACGCCCGCCTCGCGCCAGCGTTCAAACGCGCCTTCGTTGTAGACGCGGGTGGTCTCGGTCTGCGCGATCAGGCGGGCGCGGTTCTCATCTTCAAAGAGGACGGTCAACGCGGCGCGCAGCGTGTCCATCGGTTCACCCGACTGCATCCACGTCGCCACCGCCTCGCGCACGAGTTGGAGTGTGGTGTCATTCAGGCGGCGAATGAGGCTGTAGCAGTACTGGCGCGCAAACTCCAACGCCTGTTTGCTCAAGAGCGTCCAATCCACCGTGACGTCTAGCGCCCGCTTCGGATTGATGGAACGGTCCCGCGCGAGGGCTTCATTGCCCGCCGCCATGCCCGCCAGCACGAGTTTCGTCAGCGCGCCGGGCGCGGCGTCCGTCCCCGTCCATGCGTCCACAAGATCGTTTTCCAGCGCGCTCAGGACATTGGCGATTTGAATGTCGTTGGGCGTGTCCATCGTCCCGATGCGTTGAAGGGCTTGCGCCATGTACTCGCGCAACCACGTCTCGCCAATCTCTGGCATCAGGGCGTCATAGCTTTTCCAGAAGGCGGTGAACTCATCGGGCGTCGCTTCCCGCGCCGTCATGCGCGCGCGGGCGGCTTCTGGACTGGCAACGTCCCCGCGCAGCAGGGCATCCGCCGCGTCGAAGACGCCCTCAAGGTCGCAATCGGCGTCCAGTGCATCCCGCACCAGCCTGACGACGGGCGACCCGTCCAGCGCATGGACGGCGAACGGATGATGTGTTCCCTTGCGACGGGCGACGTGCCGCCAGTTCCGTAGTTCCCGCGCCTGCGCGTCCGAGACGCCGCGTAACTGCCACTGGTGATGCAGCGTGCCGCCCATGTAGAGCGCCACGTTGGTCGCCACCAGCGCATACG
>CAZZDD010000086.1:7061-9238 GCA_964652185.1 uncultured Candidatus Peribacteria bacterium
GGCGCGGCGGGCATAACGGATGAATTGATGGTCTGGAAAGGCAATCGCCAGTTCCAGCGGGAAACCGCTGCGCTGCGCCGGCGCGTCCATCGGGACGGGCGGCTGCAGTTCGGCGGGCGCGGTGAGGGCGGGCGTTTCCGCTGAGGACAGTCCCGCCGCGAATTCCGACAGCGGGTAGCCGAACGGCGACGGCGCGGGCTGCGCCACCTTGTCGGCGTTGGTGTTGGCGATTTCATACAGGCGATCAATCGGCAGCAGCGTGCCGTTAATCAGCAGCACCCGCCCGTTGTTGCCAAAGTCGGACATGCCGACCATCCGGCGCATTTCGTTCAGCAACACGCCGCCGCCCTGAAACAGCGCCAGCGGGTCTTTCGGGTCACGGGTGAGGTAGTCGGCGCGTTCGGCGTAGCCCAGCAGTTCGCGCCCCTCGTTGTAATCCAGCAGCGGCGTTTGCGTCAGACTGAGCGCCGTCTGGCTCTTGGTCAGGTTCGCGTCCGCCAGCGCCGGGATGTTGCGCTCATTCACCGTCAGCGTGTAGGTATTGCGCGGCGGAAAGTCGCGCTGCGCCCACTGATTGTTGAGCGCGGGCAAGATCGTCATGCGAAGGCGCGGCAAGACGACGTTGCGAAGGTGGTTGACTTCCTTCGCCGTAAACGTGCTGTTGGCGCTCAACGGGTCAGCGACATCCGCCAAGCCCACGAGCGCGAGGTCAACGCCGAAGATGGCGGCAATGTCGCGCCGCTGTTCCTGACGGATGGCGGACGTGTCGAGGTCGGCGAGGCTGGATTGAATCGGCGTCCAGCGCGCGCCGCCGGGCATGACCGCCGTTTTGTAGGCGTTGCCGCTGCCCTTGAACTGCTGCCAGTTGGTTTGCGCGTCCTCAAAGTCGTCGTCCGTCAGCGGTTGGTCAAACGTCAACATCCCGTCCGGGCGGGCGCTGTTGACAAAGAACGCCGCCACGTGCGTCGCCAAACCCTGCTCAATGCCCACTGCGCGCCACGCGACTTCAAACTTGCTCAAGCCGTTGCCGTCGGCGCGCACATCGAACAGCGGAATATAGATCATCTGCTCAACGGGGACTTTTTCCACCGCGCCGCTGATCTGGCGCACGTCGTACCACTGCACCACGCCGTCGGCGTCGGTGCGTTCGCGCACGTCGGCGGGGCTGACCCATTCCAGTCCCGTCGGGTAGCCCGCGTCATTGTATTGTTTCCGCAGGTAGCAGCGTCCGAACAATTGCAAGCCGATGGTGATTTGATACAGCAGCCGCGACGCCATGCTCTGGAAATGCGCGAAGTACGGGCTGTCCATCGGCGCGCCCGCGCTGTCCACCAGCGTGAGTTCAATCGCGGCGGTGGCGGCGGCGGAATACTCGGAGCAGGCGAAGGCGGTGGCGCTCACGGCGCGGGCAATCGCCAGCGTCTCGTCGGCAATGTTCGGGCGGTTGTGAAACGCCCGGTCTAAGAGCGTCTCGAAACTGGCGCGGTACTGCGCGGGCGTCAACACGTCATCGCCGCGCGTGTACAGGATGCGATACGCGGAGGAACGCACCGTGATTTGCGTCTCGTCGGTGGGCGGAATGGACATGAAGTTCCTCAGCGCGGGGCGCGTTACCAGACGGCGGAACGGGACGTGCGGGCGAAAAAGACTGCCGACTGCGCCGCAAATGCCAGCGCGACGGCATCGGCGCTGTCGGTGGAGCGCCCGATGCGCTTGCGAATGTCGTCTTTACTCTCCACCTGAATACGCCCGCCGCTGGTGACTTTCCAGCGCGGCGCGGTCAGGTCGCCCGTCAGACGATCATCGGGCGGCAGCGCCATCGGGTCGGGCTGGCGCGGGTCAAGCCGTTCGCGCAGCATCCACCACAACCACGAGCGCAGGTTGACGAAGCCGAGTTCACCGGAGGCGTCCGTGAGCGGCTGCCCGTAGGCGTCCTTTGCCGCTTCGCTCACATTCACGCCCGTTACGGCGTAACCCTGCTCGCGCAGGCGGTCTACCACGCCCGCGCCGATGCCAATCACGTCGACAAAAATCGGCGTGGCGGTGTCGTGCTTGACGGCGAGAATAACGCGCCCCGTCGTCTCCATCGTGTCCTGCTGCGCGGCGTAATCCAGCGTTTCCAGCGTACTGCCGACGCGCCGGGCGGTCACGGTGCTGTCGTCGCCAAAGCGCGCCAC
>CAZZDD010000087.1:0-9187 GCA_964652185.1 uncultured Candidatus Peribacteria bacterium
AAGTGGAACAAGCCCGACGCCGACGGAGTCATCGAGCACGTCCGCGAAGGTGAAGGCCAATGAAGGCGCCCAAGAAGCTCAAGTCGCGCCTGCTGAGGGTTCTCACCAACAGCGAGCGCACAGCCTCGGCTTGCCCCCGGCGACGGCACTACCGCTACGACCTCGGCATGACCGGATTCGACGCCGCAGCACCGTTGCGCCAGGGCTCGTTGATTCATCGCCTGCTGGCCGCCTGGTACGGCAGCGGCATGACGATGAGCATCGCCGAGCTCAACGACATCGCGAACACCTGGGCGGTGGAGCGCGCCAGCTACGTCGCCGACAACCTGCCGCCAGAGATCGCCGGCGAGCGCTTCGTCGAGGACCAGGAGATCCGAGACGAGGCGATGGGGATCGTCACCCACTACGTCATGACCTACGGCGATCTCGACCGTGAGCGGTGGGAGATTCTCGCCGTCGAGGTCGCCTTCGCCCGCCCCATTCCGCACCCGGTGACAGGCAAGAAGATCACCAGCGCGGTCCCTGGGTCGAAGAAAAGAAAGCTCTGGGTGCACGGTGGCCAAGCTGACCTCATCGTCCGCGACAGAGAGACGGGTCTTGCCTGGTTCGTCGAGCACAAGTCAACGACGGAGTCAGACTTCTTCGATTACTTCCGCAAGCTTCACCTCGACACACAGATTCGTGGCTACGCCTGGGTCCTCAAAAACCCGATGAAGCTCGACCCGTCGTCGTCGGTGTGGACGGAGCCCATCGAGATCACCGGTGTGATCTACAACGCTCTGCGGAAGTCGGTCCCTCGGGTGCCGCCGCTTTTGAAGCCCGCGAAGCCGACGAAGAACAATCCCAACCCTGTCAGCACCGGCCTGTCGAGGGCGAAGATCGACACGACGAGAGACATGTACCTGGCGACGATCCTCGCAAACGGATTTGACCCAGGTGACTACACCGACATCCTTAACGACCTCGCAGGCAAACGCTTCTTCGCTCGAGACTATTACCCGATCACCGATCGCGAGCTCGACGACTGGATCATCGACCACGGGCACTGGACCCTCTCGGTGCTGGCCGACAGCAAGCGCCCGCTGTCGTCGCCGCCGCATCGCCAGACGTCGCTCTGCATGGAATGGCACCGGGTCTGCGAGTTTGCGAGCCTGTGCGTCGAGGACGGCACCGAGGCCCGCCGCAACTATCGGATCAAGACGGTGCGTCACGAGGAGTTGCCTGGCGAGCTCGGTGAGCCATCGGTGTTCGCCGATCGGGTGGCCCTGGGAATCGCAACCAGCGAAGGTCAGCGCCTGGTCAACCTCGACCCCGTCGACAGGCTCCAGGCGAGCTACAACCGCCTGAAGGCCTCCCGCGAAGAGGCGCCCACCGACGCCGAATACGACGATCCGTTTGCATGAGTTGCGTTTAGGCAACGACTGAAATACAACGAACGCACCGGCGAAAGCTGGGCAGGAGCACCAGATGACCAAAGCAAAAGAGCCAGAAGCGCTGCCAGCGAAAGCAGGCGACGCCGCCGACAAGGCGAAGCCAGCGGTGAAGGCGCCATCAATCCTCGATCGCATCCACACCGTCACCGACCTTCCCCAATACAACCGGATCAAGCTGCTGCTGACGGGCCCGAGCGGCAGCGGCAAGAGCGAGTTCTGCGCCAAGTTCAAGCGGCCGTTGTTCCTCCTCACGGAGCGGCAAGCGATCCCGACGATCCGCGCAGCGAATCCACAGGCGCGAATCTTCATGGTCGAATCGCTGAAGGACATCGACGACGCCCAAGCGATCGCCGCGAGCCCATCGCTCTACAAGCAATGCGACGCGCTGATCACCGACAGCCTCACCGACATCCAGCGCATCCTCAAAGATGGTCTGACGGCGCAGCAATCGAAGCGGCAAGACGTCACCGACATGGACACCTGGCAAGTCCTGATCGATAAGACGGCGAGATTTGCTCGCGTCGTTCGCGACGCCGTCGTCCACACGGTGATCGTCGCCGTCGACCAAGAAGAGACGACGATGGACGGCGTCAGCCACCGGCCTGGCGTCAGCGGCAAGAAGCTGCCCAACGAGCTCGCGCAGTACGTTAACGCGGCGGCCTTCACCAAGAAGGAGCTCGTCGCTCACGAGGCCCCCAAGCGCCACAGCTTGGTCTTCGATGCGGGCCCCCTCTATCTCACCAAGTCGATGAAGGGCCTGCGCGTGATGGAGCCTCCAGAGCCGCTCTGGCTGCTCCAGCAGGTCTTTGGCGAAGCGGCGCCGGCAGAGGTGCTCGAGCGCGTTGCCATCTGGGAGGCGCAGGGTGAGGCAGGGACGATTGGCGGCGGCGAGAAGGCTCCGATGACGGACGCCGCCGCTTTCGAGTAGATCGCTGACGCAGGTCAGCACAACACCGAGCGCTGATAGCGCTCATTCACGGAGAGAAAACACATGGCAAAAGTGAATCTGAGCGGACACAAAGAGGGCTTTGGCAAAGAGGACCAGGGTCTGAGCGGCGGCGCCGACGTCCGCAGCGGCACCTACGACGTCGTCAACGTGCTGCTCACACGCGATGAGACGGCGAAGGGGGCGAAGAAGCTGCGAATCGTGCCCTATATCCTCGCCGCCGTCGACGTCGACCACGACAGCGGCAAGACGACGATCAACGAGGAGAACAAGGACCTGGTCGGCGGCAAGTTCGGCATGGACTTCTGGTGCGACCTCTCGAAGGCGATGTCGGCGAAGAAGTTTGCCTACATGATCATGGCCCACGGCAACGACGCGATGCTCGACGACTTCGACATCGACGACGACGACATGGTTGTGAAGGCGATCACCGGCAAGCCCTACCGGATCACGATCGACGTCAAGCCTCGCAATTACACCGACGGCGACGGCAACCAGAAGACCACGAAGGACATCGACCCCGTCCACATGGCCTTGCTGAGCAAAGAGCAGAAGCAGGTCTACAACACGCCGAAGTGGAAGGAGATCGTCGGCGACCCCAAGGACCGGATCAAGGTCGCCGAGAAGCGCGAGCCCCGCAAAGGTGGCGGCCCGACTGGCAAGGCGCAGACCCAGAGCTCGGGGTCGACCGACCCCTTCAGCGACCCCAGCGGTGACGCGCCCCCGGCCTCCGACGGCTTCATCGACGACGATCTCCCCTTCTGAGATCGCCACCCGATCGAAACGGCGCCCCAGATCTGCGGATCTTGGGCGCCGTTTGGCTTTGTGTTGCGGTGTTTCGTTCTCACGACTCTAACAGTTGCGCTAACGCGACAGATCGCGTAGGCTGTGAACACCGGATCGGTCCGGTGAGGAGTAGCCAGATGCACATTTCAAAGTTTTCTTCGATGGTCTTCGCTGCAAGCTTTGCAAGCTCATGCGTGAAGCCAATGTGGATCATCCTCGGTGACGACGGAAAATACTGGGTGGTTCGCCCGGTTGATGCCGAGCGCCTGATCCGCAGCGGCTACAGCCTCGCCTGACCATCAACCCCACCACACACGGAGAAACACATGGCCCTCAAACTTCTCGACGGCTCACGCCGCGTTGACGCCCTCGCCTTTGACCCCGACGCCCTCTTCATCGTCGGCATCGACAAGCGCCCCGACGGCACGATCGACGGCCCCGAGCACCCTCGCTATGACCCCCGCGTCAAGCTGCCCATCGACGAGGCCTTGGTGCTCTCAATGATGGAGCACGGCCGCAACATCCAAACGGTCACGATCGTCAACGTCGACGATGTCGGCGAAGTCGACGACGGCCGCCAACGGGTGAGGGCTGGCCGCGAGGGCAACCGGCGCCTAGCCGAAGCTGGCTCAGACCGCCGCATTTCGATCTACACCTCGGCGCCCCTTCGCGGCTACGACGACGCCGGTCACGCGCTCCTGGGCATGGAGCTCAACGGGCTTGCCCAGGCCGAAGACCAGATGACGAAGTGTGAGAAGGCCGCTCACGCCTTGCGCTTCGTCGACGCCGATGGCGAGGCCGCGACCAAGAGCAAGATCGCGCGCAACAACCGCTGGCACCCGATCCAAGTCGACCAGGCGCTTGCGATCGTCGAAGGCGCCGCCGCCGACGTGAAGAAGGCGCTGCGCGAAGGCCGCATCACCATGGCTCTGGCCTTCGACCTGGCCTCCAAGAGCAAGGCCGAGCAGAAGGAGGCCATGGCCACGGTCGCAGCCGCCCCTGAGGGCAAGCGCGTGACCAAGGCGAAGCTGAAGGCGAAGACCGGCGACAAGGAGGCCAAGGCAACCAAGCGCCTGCTGGCGAAGATGCTGGCTACCCTTGAGGTGGTCGCCGTCGACGAAGAGACCAGCGAGCCTTCGGTGGTCGGCTACGCCAGCGACAAGATGCCTCTTGCCTTCCTGGTCGGGGCGCTCTGGGCCCTCGACGGCGACATCCCCGACCTCGTTCTCAACGGCAACGTCGCCCTCGACGACGGCGGCGAGCGCAAGGTCACTGACGTCATCAAGACGGCCTGGGAGCTTCTGAGGTTGGTGGCATGAAGATCGATCGAACGACTCCAGCCGAGCTCACCGCGGCGCTGAAGGCCAACGCCAGGGCACGCCTTCACGCCGCCCAGGACACCCTTCACCGAGCTCGGGCTGAATGGATGGCCGACGTCGCCCGCGTCGAAGACGCCGTCGCCTCGTACACGCCAGAGGGCGCTGAGGCCCTGGTGCGTGTCGAGGCCTCCCTTCACCGGCTCTCCAAGGCTTACCAGGCGCTCTGGTTCGCTGAGCTGGCAGCCCGAAACGCAGATCGACTCTGAGGTCCACATGAACGCCATCACTCGAGCCATCGAAGCCCTCACCGCCTACAAGGCTGCACTCTCCACTCTCGACGACGCCAAGGGCCCCGTCGAAGCCTGGGTCACCAGCGACTGCGACGACATGGGCGACGCCGAGATTCTGGAAGACATCGAAGAAGCGATCAAGACGCCGCCAGATGTCGACGCCATCATCGCTGAGCTCCAAGTCGCCGCCAAAGCCATCAACGTCGCTGAGAAAAAGACGTGCGACCTTCGCGAGGTGCTCTTGCTTGCCCAGAAGCATGGCGTCGTCGTTCCCACCGGCGACGAAGACGAGATGGCCGCCGCGATGGATGCAGCCGACAAGATCGCTGCGGCGATCGAAAGCACCAACAACGTCAGGCAAAGGTGGTTCTCGTCTGAGGAACTTCGCAGCGAGTGCATTCGTTTTTCCGGGGAGATCATCGACGCTGTCGACAAAGACTTCGCAGTTTTGCGTCGCGCCAAAGTGGTGGTTGAGGCAGCGCGAGCCCACCAAGAAAACGATGGGCAGCTCACCGCTGCGATTCGCGCCTACGACGCCATCCTTCCACCCTTTCTGGATCAGGCGCCAAAGAAGAAGCTCGCGCAGATTACCGCCACCCTCTTGGGTGCAGACCCTCTGGCTGGTGAATTGCTGAGGGCAAGCCAAGCCGTCGTCGACGCATTCGGCACCGACGACTGCAACTGGGAGGACGATTTCTCGGCCGAGCAATGCAAGGCCATCGACGAGCTCGAGCAAGCTTTCGCGAAGATCAAAGAGGTGACCCCGTGAAGGGTGGCAAGCGCAAGAACCACAAGAAGATGCCGAAGTCTCGCCAGCCCTGCCCTCACTGCAAGGGCATCTGGGGCGGCGCCATCTGCCACCTCTGCGGTGGTCGAGGTCGACAGCAGTAATCGCACGCAAAACGACGAGGACAACCATGGGCCAAGAGACAGAAATCGCCTGGACCGACCACACCTTCAATCCGTGGTGGGGCTGCACCGAAGTCAGCCCCGGCTGCGACAACTGCTATGCCAGGGTCTTCGCCAAGCGCGTCGGACAAAAGGTCTGGGGCAAAGACGCCCCTCGTCGAGAGCTGAGCGCGAAGTATTGGACCGAGCCGCTCAAGTGGGATCGAGCCGCCGCGAAGGCTGGTGTGCGTCGCCGCGTCTTCTGCGCCAGCATGGCCGACGTCTTCGAGGGCCGAGAGGACCAGCAGGCGAACCGTCTTCGCCTGTGGGCGCTGATTCGCTCGACGCCGCACCTCGATTGGCTCCTGCTGACGAAGAGGCCAGGAGCCATCCTGAAGCTTCTCATCGCCGACTACGACGCGGCCCTGGCAAAAAGGGACCACGCGCTGAGTAACTGGCTCTACGACTGGACAAGTGCCCAGCGCGTCCCGGCCAACGTGTGGGTCGGCTGCACCGTCGAGGACCAGAAGCGCGCCGAGCGCATCGAACACTTGCTCAAGGTGCCCGCTGTTGTGCGGTTCCTCTCGTGTGAGCCACTGCTTGAGCGCGTCGACCTTGGCCTAGACGAGATCGCGATCGCTTTCGAGGAGAACGGCGTCGGTCCAAACGAGAACATCCTGGGGCCCATCGGCTGGGTCATCGTCGGAGGCGAGAGCGGGCATGGTGCGCGACCGTTCGATCTTCGTTGGGCTCGCGACATCAAAACGCAGTGCGCTCGTACCGGGGTCGCGTTTTTCTTCAAGCAGGCAGGCACCTACGTCGTCGGCGACACCCATGAGCGGAGCGAGGAGTTCGGCTATCCCGGCACCTATGGCGTCCCGCTGGATGGTCTCGATGATCGTGGGCGATGGCGGCTCAAGATGTTCGACAGCAAGGGCGGCGACCTGTCGGAGATCCCGGCCGACCTCCGCATCCGCGAGATGCCGACGACGGTGAAGCCATGAGCAACCTCGCCGAGTTCATGGAAACGATCCGCAATCGGCAATCCAAGGTGCTCGCCGACAAAGAGCGGCTGCACGAGGTGTCGTATCTCATGGGTTGGCTCGAGAACGACAAAGCGGAGGCGCTTCTTCGAGTCGGCTCATCGTACCGAGACGTCAAGGTTGGGCGCCGTCTTCGCGAGCGTATCCGCGTCGCCGTGATGGAAGACATCGAGCACATCCTCGAAAGCATCGAGCAAGAGGCCCCATGAAGTGCATCAGCGTTCGCCAGCCCTGGGCCTGGCTCATCGTCAACGGCTTCAAGGACATCGAGAACCGCTCGTGGTCGACTACCTATCGCGGACCTCTCGCCATCCACGCTGGCCTCGCCGTCGACGCCGATGGGTATTGGGCAGCATTTGAACGCTATCAGTTGTCGCCGCCAGCACGAGACGTCATTACTCGCGGCGCCATCGTCGGCGTTGCCGATCTCGTCGACATCAAGCATTCGACGTCGAGGTGGGCGATGTCCGGATGCAAGCACTGGCACCTGGCCAACGCTCGCGTCATCACGCCGATACCTCTGAAGGGTCGACTCGGCCTCTTCGACGTCGAGATTTCACCAACCGGAGAACGCCATGATGATCGTTGACCTCTTCGCCGGCGGTGGCGGCGCCAGCACGGGCATCGAGATCGCGCTTGGTCGCTCCCCCGACCTGGCGGTCAACCACGACCCGGAAGCCATCGCCCTGCACTCGGCCAACCACCCTGGCACGAGGCATGCCTGCGAGTCCGTGTGGACCGTCAACCCGAGCGAGGTCGCCAAGCCCGGCGACGTTGAGCTGCTCTGGGCCTCGCCTGACTGCAAGCACTTCAGCAAGGCCAAGGGCGGCAAGCCCGTCGACAAAGGCATCCGAGGGCTCGCCTGGGTCGTCGTCGGCTGGGCCCGCAAGGTCAAGCCCGCCGTCATCGTCGTCGAGAACGTCGAAGAGTTCCAAACCTGGGGCCCACTCGGCGCCGACGACAAGCCAGACCCCAAGCGCAAGGGCCTCACGTTCCGGCGCTGGGTCGGCTACCTGCGCGGCGCTGGCTACGTCGTCGAGTGGCGTGAGCTTCGCGCCTGCGACTATGGCGCGCCGACGTCGCGCAAGCGCCTCTTCGTCGTCGCCCGATGCGACGGGCGCCCAATCGTTTGGCCAGAGCCAACGCATGCGGACCCCAACGCGCCGCGTGACCTCTTCTCGGCGGCGCTGCCCCCATGGCGCACGGCCGCCGAGTGCATCGACTGGTCGATCCCCTGCCCGTCGATCTTCGACCGCAAGCGTCCGCTCGCCGAGAAAACCCTGGCGCGCATCGCCCGAGGCCTGCGCCGCTTCGTCCTCGAGTCGCCGTCGCCGTTCATTGTCCCGCTGACGCACACCGGTGAACGTCGCGTGCCATCGGTTGATGAACCCCTCGCGACCATCACGGCCGCGAAGCGTGGCGAGCTGGCCTTGTGCTCGCCCGTCGTCATCAAGGCGAAGAGCAACGGCTGGGACCGCGAGGACAGCGGCTCGTGGTCTGGTGACCGACCGCTGCCCACCGTCATCGCCTCCGACCTCTACGCCGTCGTCGCACCGACGCTCATCCAGACGGGCTACGGCGAGCGCGAGGGGCAGGCGCCTCGCTCCCTCGACCTCCATGAGCCCTTGGGCACCGTCGTCGCCGGTGGCGCCAAGCACGCCCTCGTCGCTGCCTTCTTGGCGAAACACTACGGCGGCAACGAAAGCCCAGGCATCAGCCCTGCCGATCCCGTCTCGACGGTGACGACAGTCGACCACCACGCTCTGGTCACCTCGCATCTGGCCGTGCTGCGCAACAACTGCGACGCCGTCGCCGTCGACGCACCTATGCCGACAGTGACGGCTGGCGGCACGCACATCGCTGAGGTGCGCGCCTTCTTGGTGAAATATTTCGGGACTGGTGGCGCCGCCAACCTCGCTGAGCCCCTCGACACGGTGACGACGCGCGACCGCTTCGGCCTGGTCGTCGTCGACGGCGTCGACCACGTCATCGTCGACATCGGCATGCGGATGCTGACGCCGCGTGAGCTCGCTCGCGCCCAAGGATTCCCCGACAGCTACGTCCTCGGCGATGGCGACCGCGATCCATTCCCTGCCGATGAGACTGAAGAGCCCTTGTCGATCACGAAGACGGCGCAGGTGCGCATGATCGGCAATAGCGTTTGCCCACCGCTCGCTTCGGCAATCGTGAAAGCAAACTTCGCATGAGAATCATCGACATCTGCACCTGGACGACGTGCGCCAAGTGTGGCCTCGTCATCCACAACGAGACTGGCGTCTGCTCATCGTGCTTGGTTGCCGGCGACGCCAAGGACGACGACGAGCCGCCGCCACGCCTCATGGTGCTGGCCGCTCTCGACGCCGAGCGAAAAACGAGGATCAAGGATGGCTAACACCAAGCGCACGCCCTTCATCGGCTTTGCCTTGAAGATGCAATGCGGCACCATCGTCACCGTCATCAATGGCAACATGAAGGTGAACGC
>CAZZDD010000088.1:0-9077 GCA_964652185.1 uncultured Candidatus Peribacteria bacterium
TGTGGTTTGATGTGACATGGGAGCCGTTCGGTTACGGTGGCGACCCGGTGAGCGAACCGTTGGGCTGTGTTACAACGGTTGAGTATTGAAAACAAATTCATATCTTGAAATGGACAAAACAATTGATTCAAAAGAATGGGATGTGCCGAAAAGTGTTATTTTAAATGTTTCGTTTCCAGAGGCGTTTATCAACGCACATTCAGATATAAATGCCTTAAACGCTTTTATCGTTCGGGAAAGCAGAAAATTGGGTTGGAATGGTTGTGAAATCCCAAACGCAATGGGCAGCATTTCACATGAGGTCGGATTGAGTATGAATGGAAATGCTTTTGAGATATTGGGGATTTTGTACGATTATTTTCGGCTTAAAACACTGGAAAAAGAGGCGGAAAACAAAAAAGGCCAACCAGTTTAAGGTTAGCCTGAATCTTCGCACGTCCTATGCGAGTGAGGATATTGAAATGAAACAATGCACGGCAAAGGTACAAAGCAAAATGATAAAAGCAATATGACATCCGAACAATTCAGGCAGCGCGAAATCGAAAACGCGCCAAAGGGCGAGCCAATGTCCCGCGACCTTTCGGGCGTTGAGATATTGCGAGAGTTGCGCGGGGTAAAGACGTTTGAAGAAATGCCGGAAAGCACAAAGGCTGTTTATTTGAAGGTGGCGCAGTGTTTTCCAGGCGTTCAGGTGTGGGCGGTAGGTTCGCGGGTGCGTGGCGATTATGTTGAGCCGGGAGACGGGGGCTTGCTTCGGGATGCAAGAAAAGTGGCGGGCATGAAAGACAAACAGGAAAGCGACTTTGACTTTTTGATTTTGGACAGCACGGCGCAGCCCGTTTGCGAACTGCCAGAAAATACAGACCGTGTGCGGGTGCGAGTGCTAAAGAATGAAATGGTTGCAATTCCGATTTGGGAAAAAACCTGAACTATCCTGAAAGGCAATGTACTGGAATTGGCAAAACGTACCGGAAAGCGAACACGCAGAACTGATAGCGCACATTTATGCGGCGCGGTGGGGCGAAGTGGCGAAGGTGTGCGAGATGTTCAATGTTTCGGAGTATTGTTGCTGCAACGTGAAGGGGCTGCAAAGTTGGGCGGCATGGGCAATAGAGCAAGGAATAATCAAACGCGATGGAAATAAAACGAACGAGGGAATGGTTGAAAACACAGGTGGAGACGGCAGTTCAGATGTCGGGCAAGCCGCCTAAAATCGCTGTTTGGGGCGTGGTGCTGGAATTGCCGGGCGATATTGCGGAAACGCTGATTTTGAACGGCGTGACATACGATTTTGCCGGGTACAATTGGTTTGATTATGAGACGGATAAAACAACGGTATGCGTACCGATAAAAATAAAGGATGACTGAAAACGCACAAAACGGAACTTCACAGCACGAAGATTTTGAAAAACGCTGTCTGCAATTGGCAAGGGAGTTTGGCAAAGAGGCCGAAACTTTCGAGCAATTGCCGCCGGAATTTCAGGGCTTTTTCAAGTGCATCGGGTTTGCGCGGGTTTGTTCTTACCTTGTAATTTGCGACCTGAACAAAGGTCTTTCAATGCGGAGGGTTGCGATGCGTTACAGCCTTACGGAAAGGCAGGTTTTTAGGATAAAAGAAAACAGTCGAGCAAATTCGGCAAAGAAATAATTTGTTGGCCTCCCTCCATGTTCGAGCCGTCTGCCCTTCGGGGTGGGCGGCTTTTTGTTTTGTAAAGCGTTGATTTTCAATGTAATGAAAAATAATTTGAAAAAAGTTTTGATTATATCAAAAATGATATACTTTTGTAGCAAATTAAAAACGAATGAAAGAAGAATTATTTGTCCCTATTGATGGCTGTCCCGGCTTTTTTATATCAAATTACGGCAGGGTAAGAAAGGGGGTTGCAAAAATTGTAAAAACAATTGTAGCAAACAAGGGGTATGTTGTTTTGCAGGTTAGAATGGGGGGAATGGCAAAGAGGTTTTCTGTTCATCGGCTTGTGGCAAAACATTTTATTGGAGACATAGAAGGTCGGCAGATAAATCACAAAGACTTTAACAAAGCGAACAACTATTTTGAAAATTTAGAAATAGTTAGCGGTGCTGAAAACATGAGGCATTTTCATTCATCGGGCAGGGCAAAGGATACATACAAAAAAATTTCGTCGGCAAAGACCGGAATTAAAAGGGGTAGTGTTATTGTCCGCAACATTTCAACCATTGAACAGGGTATGGCATTACAAGAAATGTCGCGTAGGCAATCAACGCAAACTCTCGCCAACCTTCGCGCACTCGTTGAAAAGCACGGCGTAACGCACCAGCAACTTGCCGACCGAATCGCGAACGAAAAAACGGGTGAGCCTATTCGCCGCCAATCGGTGACTGGGATGCTAAACCGCAAATTTTGCCCGACGCTTGACAGTGTGTTTCAAATGCTCAACGCGCTGAATGAAATCGCGGGGACGCGATACGGGTTGAAAGATATTTAACTGATGCTTTCCCGCCGTGCGCCTGTGTAAGAAGCATGGGCGGGAAAGCGGGGTTAAATGCACTTTAAAAGTCTAAAAAATGAATACACATTCAGCAATACTAACAAACAAAACAGGCACTCCAGTCGCATTCGTTGACGGAATACCCGACAATTGCCAACACGTTTGGGACGGACAAACGCTTCACTTCAATAATGAAGGCGAATACTTCGCGGACAGTGAGGTTCCAGACAAAAAATTAAACGACGGTAGAGATGCCCACGAGTTTTACATACTACACCAAATTTCTGGCGCGTGTGCTTCTTGCTCAAAATGCGGAAAACCGTTTGAACCGGACATTTGGATATGATTCTACAAGCAATCATCGGGCTTTTGTTGGCGGCAATAATCCATGCTTGGAAGAATCGCCGTAATTGCATTTAACTCCAAGCCCTACGCCGTGCCGCGCATAGCGGCAATGGCCGTGAGGCGACAGTTAGACGGGATATTTTAATGGCTTTTCGGCTTCGCGCCGGGAAGCCCTTTTTCTTTTCCCCTACCAAAACGGTAGGACATACCGCGTTGCAATGCCCTAAAAAACGGCGTTCGGCCTCACCTTTGCCGTATGCCGGACGTGCAAAATCCAACATTTCATACAGCGTTATCCGAAAGGGCGGTCGAAAAAATGCTCTCTTACGGTGCTATGTGCATTGAGGCACAGGCCGGGCTAAGGCTGTTGAATGGCTATTTGCACGAAATGTCGCTCGTCGCGAGCGGTGTCCCTTATTCAGAATTGGGTATCAGTGAGCGGCGCAAAGCATCTTGCGCGGTTTCTGTGTGGATGCCAAACCCGATGGGCGATGGCGGTGTAATGGTGCAAGACAAAGGGCTTTTGTCCAATACGACGCTCACTCGCCCGCAAAGCGTTGCAATCCTGAAACTTTCCGGTGCGATGACAATGGCCGACGATATTTCGTCCTATGGGGTCGGAACTATTGAAAGCCAATTGCGGCAAGCGTATTCTAACGACAACATCGGCGCGGTGATTATCGAAACGAATAGCCCCGGCGGTGAGGTGACGGCAATGCAATTGCTCGTGGGCGCGATTGAGGACAGGAACAAGCCTGTTATCGGGTTCGGCCACTTTGCGGCATCGGCGGCATACGGCACATTGGCGGCAACGGACGAAATAATTGCCTCGAACAAAATGGCCGAATTTGGCAGCGTTGGCGCGGTTATCACCCTTGACCGGGCGTTCCTCGAATTTTACAAAGAAAACTTTATGTCGTTCTACGGGGACGACGCTCCGAACAAAAACGAGATTTGGAGGGCTGCATTGGAGGGCAACTTTGCCCCGGTTCAAAAGGCGGCGAACGAAGCAACGCAAAATTTCCAAACACAAGTTTCTAAGCAGCGCGGCCTAACGGGCGGCGAGGCATATCAAAAAACGACGCTTTCAGGCGCAATGTTCGGCGCGGTTGATGCCCGTCGGCGCGGTCTGGTGGACGGCATCGGCACTATGAACTATGCCCTTAGCCGGGCGGCTGCGTGGATGCAAAAAGGTAAAAGAAAAAAGGCCGCGTAAGTGGCACAAAAACAAACAAGCATGAAAACTTGGAATATCGCAAGCGCGAAATTTTACAGCGAAATGATGAACGGCTTGGCCTCTTTTTTTGGCCTCAACGCTGACGAAACTACGGAGGCTGAACTTCACCAACAATTGATTGAAGCGGGAAGCCTTGCGGAAATCCGGGCGGCTGCGCTGAAAGAGGCAAACGACACGGTGGCGGCTCAAATGGCGGACTTCAAAACGCAACTTGAAACGCTGCAAACATCATTCAACGACTTGAAAGCCGATGCGGAAAGCAAGGGCGAAAAAGTGACGGAATTGGAGCAGCAATTGGAGACAGTGCGAGGTGACGTATCTGCGAAAGACGCTGCGATTGCACAGCACTTGGAGCAGATTAAAACGCTTTCCGGCGAAGTCGCGACGATGAAAGCGGGCAAGCCGATTGACAAGCAAACGCCGCCCGATAGCAGCAAGCCGATTGAAAACGGCGGAGGCTCGAACGGGGCGCGGGTGGTTTCGATGCAGGAACTGGAAGCGGCTTTGGCAAACTGATTCTTTGAAAAACACGCCCGGTTTTCGGGAAAGAACAATAAACAAACACTATACCGACATTATGAGAACGGTACAAGGTAGCGCGTGGGGACTGGATGCCCCGATGGATGCGCTCACGATTGACACAATTGGCACAAATAACTATATCCGTGTCCGCACGGGTGCTTGGCTGCACATCTTCAACAAAGCGGCCATTATCGAGGGCGATATTACGAACGACACGCTTGGCCTTTATAGCCGCCTTTTGGTGGACGGCGAAGGCAAAGCAAAGTTCGGGACTATCAAAACGCCCCACCATCTTTTCCGCCCCCGCCAAAACGGTTGCGCATGGAATCCGAACGGAAAACTCCGAATGGGGTTGACCGAATTTGATACCTGCCCGATTGAATATCAGGGCGAGCAATGCCCGGACGCTTTTTGGAACAGTTGCTTTGAAAGCCTGTTCACCGAGGGGCGCGGCGTTCGCGACTTGGAAAGCGGCGCAATTGCAGAGGTCGTAACGGCTGCTTTGCGGCAACTGGCAATCGGGCTTGGCAATTCGTTTTTCGAGTTGTGGAACTTCGCCTCTCACCCGGACATTGTCACGGCTGACACGAACGGAACGTACAACGTGGACGATGACCGTTGGGAGGATTACTACGCCCAAATGGTTGGCAGCGCGTCTCGCCCCGTGAACTGTTCCGGCATGGTGACAATCTTGGACGAACTCGCAAACGAGGGAGAGCCGGGCTACACGGTTGACATTCCGGCGGGCGACGTGGACGCTGACAACAACTACACGGGCGATATTGTGGCGTTGTTCAATCAGATGGTGAACGCTGCAAAACCGGAACTGCGCACGATGGCGCGGCGCGGTGTTGGGCAGGGCGCAAACCGCCGCTACCCGGTTATGCTGGTGACTGAAAACCTTTACCAAGCATATCGGGATTACCTCGTTACCACTTTCCCGCAAATTCCGACGGTGCTTCAATATTTCCTGACAGGCGCAAGCGCGGGCGTTTCGCTCGTTCCCGGTGTCCTGAACTGGAACGGTATCCCGGTGGTGTCTTGGGACGCTATCACTTCCTTTGACGAAATCGTTGGAACGAGCAGCACAAAAATTGCTTTGGTCGCGCCCGGCGCGTTCGGTGTAGCTTCGGATGTCCGCAACCTTCGCCAATATCAGGGCATGGGGCTTCGCATGGTTCAAAAACTCGACCCACCCGATAACGGGAAAATCTACATGGACACTACGCTCCGTTGGGGCGCGGCTCTTGCGGACAGCGAATATGTTACCTACGGGCGCAAGTCCTAAGGGAACGGCAACCATTTCAAACAACAAACAAACACTTTAAAAAATGGCTTGCGCACTAACAGCACTCAATTCAACGACAGGATGCCCGGACAACACGGGCGGGATTCAATACTCGTATTACACGCTGATTGAAAATATTGCATCGGTAACGGCAACCGACAACCTTATTACGGCAATCACGATGTCCGGCGCGACGGACTGGGAAAAACTGGAATACGACAAAAACGAAACGTCGTATTTCAACCAGCCGGGCGAACGGGTCAACGATATTGGCGCGTTGCGCTATCCACAGGAAGCCCTTTTGCAATTCGGCGGGTTCAATGCGGCCTACGCGCTGGCAGCCGATTCGACCAGTGATTGCTGCAAATTGGTTTTCATCCACGTTTTGACGAACGGGCAGCGCGTGGTTCAGGGCATTGAACTGGACGCGGCTGCAACGGGCGGCTTCACTGGCACGAAAATTCGCGATACGAAGGTAACGCCGACGATGAACAGCAACACGGCGGCAGAGGAAGCCTTTTTGCAGTACCTCGTTCGCGGGACTTCAAAAAAACTTGCTCCGTTCACCGACCTTACGGACGCTGAAATCGAAGCACTGTAAAATTGAACTCATATGCCGTACAGGGTAAAAAAACAATTCCAGCACATTGCGAACCTTCGCACGGTGTTGAACGGCAAAGCGGTTGCACTTGTTGGCGCACACGCGAAGCAGACAAAAGGCACTTTAACTGCGCCGCCGAAAACGGTGCAAATACCGCTCGCGACACAGGCGGAAATGAAGGCACTGTTTGAGCGCGGCGACCCGACGATTGAGCGGTACGACGAAGAAAAACAGCCGACGGCAAAGCCGAAAAGCGAAAAAAACGAGCCGGACAAAGAGCCGGAAATGACAAAAGAAAATGAGCCTTAACAACGTAAACGGATGCTGTGACGAATCGCCTACACAGGTGACACCGCCGTTTTCGGAATTGAGGGGCAAGCGAAAGACACGGGGATTGAAGTTGTTTGAATTAGAGAACCCTATCCCGGCGGAAATAACCGACACGCGGGACATTGAAAAGATGTTCAACGAGTTTAGGTTAGTGCCGTTCGCGGCGCGGGACAAACGCACAGGACACGCGCTTTTGTACTGGTATTTGATGTTGGCGCAATTGTCACCGATGAACGCGGCCTGTATCGAGAAGGTAAAAAAGTATGTGGTCGGTTCAAAAGCGGTAGTTGAAAGGCGCGAAGATTCGGACTTTGACACGGGCGAAGAAAGGGCGGCGGTAACGACGGCGGAGGCTGTGAGGTTTCGGGACACGCTCAACGAAATGGTAAATTTCGAGGGCGGCGTTCGGAAATTTGCGCAAAACCTTCAATGGAGTTACGACGCGACGGGGAACGCCTTTGTCGAGGTGAGTTATTCGGTAGTGAACGGTCAATTTCGGTTCAACTTGAAATACCGGAAAACTACGCAAGTTCTTTACAGGCTGACAAAACCGGGAGAAGTCCGGCAGGTAGCAATCAGTGCGGTATGGACTTACGACTACCTAAAAAAGTTTCCGCCCGTTATTTTGCCAGTGAGCGAACCTGGCAAAGAGCCGATTTGGTTTCAGGACGAAACAGGGACGTACCGCACGGTTTTTCACCTGAAAGCAGGGCAAAACGCATGGTACGGAAGGCCGGAAAGCGAAGGTGCAGACCTTTACAAATACCGGGAGGTTCAGGACAGTATTTATATGATTCGCCAAAGCGCGGGCAATTTCGTGGGGCAATTGATAATCGAGGTAGAGGACGACGACCCGACGAACAACCCGGCGATAAACGACGAAGATGCAAAGCGGGCGGGGTTTGATTCTTTCGTTGACAGGATGGAGCAAAACTACACGAACAAGGGCGACGACCCTTCAAGCGTGATAGTGACAGCGAGGCCAGCGGGCGGACGGCCAATGTTTGTTTTTCAGGTGAAGCCGAACACAAACGAGAATTGGTACAAGGTGACGGGCGAAATGAACGAGCAAAGGATTTTGAGGGCGTACGGTTTGACGCTTCGCTTTATGGGGTTCGATGCTTCTACGGGATTTAGTTCGGATACTTTTATTGCGGACTATGTTATGAATGTTGAACCTGTGCTGAACGAGAAGCGAAATACATTGATGGGGTTTGTAAACAAGATTTTGACGGCGATTTGGGAAACGGCTGGGCGCGAAGAACTGAACGACTACGCGCTGAATTTCCGAAGCCCGATTGCCTCTCAAATAGAACAATTCAAAACGGTGACGGCACAAAATGGCATTGCAAACGATAATAACGGCGGCGGAGGTGCAACAGAACAGCCCGGCGGGTAGCGGTTTCCCTCGTGACGTTATTTGTATTGAGATACCGAATATTGAGCCTGATTTTGGGTATGAATGTTTAGGGGAGGATTTGTACGAATGGCTTTTGGAGAATATGGAGGCCGCACCGACGGTGAGCGAATGGGTGAGCGGGGCGGAATATGCGGACGGCGATTTTGTGGTTAGGAACGGATGCACATTTGAAAGCCTTTTGGGGTGCAACCGAAACGACCCTTTGGACGACCCGGACGGCACATGGGAGGCGTTTAAAAAGTTTGGCACGAATGACTGCGCGAACGAATTTTGGGACAACCATTTGAAGCCCGTTTTGGCATTGAAAATATACGCGGCCTCGCTTAATTACGCGACGCGGCAAACAGGGGCGAACGGGCTGACGACACTTGCGGGGATGTCTGAATTTGGCGGGCAGGGTTTCAAGTCGGCAACTAAAAACGAACTTGCGGATTACAAAACGGACTTGATTGCGGACATTGACAGGCGGGTTAGGACGATGCTCCGTTGGGCTAAAAAGCAGGTGGACGCGGGTACGGATTGCGGCGGGATGCCACTAACTGAAATGTTGAACTGTAACGGGCTATGCAAGCCACAAACAAACAGCGTAAGGCGATGGGGATTCAGGAGATAAAAAACAAGGTGTTGCACCTTTTGGCCGAAACGGTTATCGTAAAAGAAAAGGTTTCGGCGGATGTGGCAAAAGAGCGGATGCGTGTTTGCCTTGAATGTCCCAAACGCAACAACGTAGAGAATACTTGCACTGTCTGCGATTGCTTTTTGGATTTGAAAACCGGGGCAAAGACAAACTGGAACGCCAAGAAAATAAGAAACGAAATCACACATTGCCCTTTGGGCAAGTGGAACGATAAAGAAACTGCCAA
>CAZZDD010000089.1:0-8573 GCA_964652185.1 uncultured Candidatus Peribacteria bacterium
AAAAGGCGCCCATACGGACGCCTTTTTGAATCCTGGATTGGATCGCCTTATTTCTTCTTCTTGGCCGGAAGAACCTTCTTCGCCGGAGCCTTGGCGATCAGTGTGGGCTTCGGAGCCGGAGCGACCGGGGCCTTGACAGGGGGCATCGGGCGCGGTGCCGGGAATGCCGTAGCCTTGGCGGCGGGATGTTCACAATGGCAGTGATGGTTATGACCACCGAATCCACGCACGGCTGCGACGTAATACAGCAACCAGACGATGGCGTTCATCGCGGGGGGCATGGTGTCGTTGAGCGAAATGCCCGACAGCACCGACTTGAGCATGAGCCCCGCGGGGATCGACACGAGCGCAACGCCCGCGACGAGCGAGCCTACGGCGGGGAAGAAGCCGAGGGCGATGAGCACGCCGCCGACGATCATGAGACCCGGGAGCACATAGCCCCAGACCATACCGGCCTGTTCGAGAACTCCGAGTCCGCGGCCGACCGCTTCGGCGAACGTGGCGGCGTCCATGTAATGCGCGATACCGACGAGCGCGAGCGAGACTCCGAAGCCGATGCGGATCACGTGCTTCGCGACCACGACGGGATTGGAAATCGACGAGTGATGCATAGAAAGAAAAGGGGAAGCGTTGGCAAACAGTGTGAACGCGCATGCCCGTGCGCGACAAGTGCGCGCGCCCACTTGATGTTGCCGAAAACTCGAAACCTGTATGCTTCACGCGTGTTCCATCTAGACGCATCAACGGCACTCGGACGTCGCGGACGCATCGAGACAATGCACGGAATCATCGAAACGCCCGTATTTTTCCCCGTGGCGACGGATGGAGCGATGCGCGGCCTCACGCTTGAAGACACGCGCGCGCTCGGTTCGCAGGTGCTCCTGTGCAACACGTACCATCTGCACCTGCAACCCGGCGAAGAGATCGTGGCTTCGGCTGGGGGTCTGCACGAATTCATCGGATGGGACGGACCGATCCTCACGGACAGCGGCGGCTTCCAAGTGTTCTCGCTGCAGGATTTGCTGACGATCGAAGAGCACGGCGTGAAATTCAAATCGCACCTCGACGGATCGCCCTTGTTCCTCGGACCGGAAGAAGCGATGAAGATTCAGCACAAGCTTGGGTCCGACATCATCATGTGCTTCGACCAGTGCCCGCCGTCGACCGCGCCGCGCGCCACGCAAGAGGAAGCCGTCGACCGCACCATTCGCTGGGCGAAGGAATGCAAAACGTGGCACGAAAAACTTAAAGCCGAATCAAAAAAGAATCCCCTGCTCTTCGGCATCGTCCAAGGCGGGCTGGAAAAAGACCTGCGGAAGAAATGCGCGGAGGAGCTCATCGCGATCGGCTTCGACGGGTACGCGGTGGGAGGCCTCGCCGTCGGCGAAACGGAAAATGAAATGTACGACGTGCTCGATGCCGTCTGCCCCGTGTTGCCGGAAGACAAACCGCGCTACCTGATGGGGGTCGGACGGGTCGGCCAACATCGCGAAGCGGTGAAGCGCGGCATCGATCTCTTCGATTGTGTCCTTCCGATGCGCGAAGCGCGCCATGGGAAAATCCACCAGAGCGACGGCACGACGATCAACATCTTAAACAGCGCATTCCGCACCGATCACTCCCCCATCGACGCCGCCTCACCGGCCGCGATGGCCCGCGACCACAGCAAGGCCTACCTCGCGCACCTCTTCCGCGCGAAGGAACGCGCCGCGGAGACGATCGCCTGCACGCAAAATTTAGCGATTACACTCGATGAGATGCGGAAACTGAAGGAAAGCATCACTGAAAATTGACGCTGAAAACTTGACATTACCAATAAAATATGTACTATGCGTTTAGTTTCATGTTCTTTATATAGGAGATTCTCTCGTGAGAAAGCTAATTTTGTGGCTTTTAGGTTTGGATACAGTGCATTCCGAACTTGAAAGACTGCGATGGATCGCCAGATATGGCGAAATGTATGGGATCGCCCCAGACGAAGAGGGGCTGAAGCTCTTCATAGATGACTCCCGCTACGGATGGCAGCGGCACGACAAGGGAGTAGAAGCGTTCGTAGATTCAAACAGGTATGCACGCGAACGCCTCGAAAAAATGCTTGGCGAAAAAGTCGCCTAACTCTCTGAGGCAACGCCCTCAGAACCGATCCCCGAAGCGCAGTGCGGCGGGGATTTAATTTGATTTCATAGGGACGGGTCAAGCGACCGTGATCCCGCTGATCTTGATCGTCGTGTAGTCCTGGCGGTGACCCTTCGTGCGCATGTAGCGCTTGCGGCGGCGGAATTTGAAGACCGTCAGCTTGGCTTCGCGGCCGTGTTCGACGACTTCTGCTTCGACCTTTGCGCCCTTCACCGTCGGGGTGCCGAGCGTCAGTTCGCCCGCATCCGACACGACCATGAGGACGTTGTCGAACGTCAGCTTGTCCTTCTCTTTGGCGTCCTGCAGCGGCACGTTGAGCGTGTCGCCGACTTGGACCTTCTCCTGGAAGCCTGCGATGTGGACGATTGCGAACATAGGAAAGCCGCGAGAGTCTAAAGAAGTTGGCCAGGCGACGCAAGGATTTTTCACCAATGGAGGCGATCCGGCCATTTTGCCGATAAGGTGGCCGTAACAGACATTATAGCCACTTCTCGTCTTTTTTCGTGTACGGAGCTCACAATCCAAAAAGCCTGGAACCACTACGAGTGATTCCAGGCTTAATGTTAGTCCTGATCCGATGTGACCGCCTCTTCCATAGCTGCGGTCTGTGCCGATGCATTACGAATGTAACGCCTCGGCGGTTTAAACTCTTTCAAATTCTTCGCGAGACGACAAAACTTCATCGCACGAATGATCCAAGCTGACATATCAATCTGCCACCACCGTTGCCCATGGCTGTACGCCGTAGGACAAGCATGATGGTTGTTGTGCCACCCTTCACCGAACGTGAAGAGCGCGACCAACCAATTGTTGCGGCTGCCGTCATCCGTTTTGTACGGACGACTGCCGAACAGGTGCGAGAACGAATTCACCGACCACGTCGCGTTCAATACGAGAATCATACGAAGGAAATATCCATACCCGAGGAACGATGCGGCGAAGTATGCGCCAGATAACGCGGGGGACAGTGCAACCGTCTCCCATCGAAACCAGAGGAACACCTCCGACCTGACGCAGTAGCCATACGCGAATCCCGCAAGAGAGAGAACCGCGATGAGGCCATAATGCCAATACTTGTAGTACACGTTCAACGAGACGAGAAACTTTTTCCTCCGCAACTCCTTCGGCGTGTACTTGACGTACAACCGAGTGAATCGCTCAGGTCCCGTCAGCGCCATCATCCATAATTGATGCGCGTGCCAGAACCCGCCGTGAAGCGGACTGTGAGGATCATCCTTCGTGTCCGATTTCGCATGATGCAACGTGTGAAACAACACCCAGAACAACACTGCCCCTTCGCCGGAATACAAACCGGCAACTGCACCGACCATCCACACCCAGTCGCACGTCGTTTCGAACGATTGATGAGTGAAATAGCGGTGATACCACACCGTCACGCCGAGCCCGGTGATCCAGTAGAGTACGACGAGCAGCGCGAGACCTTCCCAAGAGGGAAAGCACATGCCACCCAACGCAAACAGGTAGAAACCGATGATCAACAGAATGACAGGCACGTTCCAGCCGTCTTGGTACTGGGGATTCTCACTTCGAAGCCTTTTCAGATACGTGAACATAGATCTTTTTCCTTTCGATGCTGAAAAAGATCAGGACTTCCGCCATAGAGACAGAAATCCCTCTTTTTTACAAGGGACCTAGAACCCACTCCATCGTACGCTTCAGTGCGCCGAAATCTGCTTCGTTTCGACCAATGCGCGGTAACACCATGCCGCGGCGACCGCCCCGACGATGGGCCCGACCAGGTTCGCGACCGAGAAGGCGCTCACCGAGAAGGCGACGGCCGGGTTGATGATGCCGAACGATCCGACGGACGACGAAAGCATGATACCGAGCAGCAAACCGAATCCGATCGTGAGGCCGGACGCCGCCGCATGCACCTTCTTCTCGACGACGGCCATGATCGACCAGACGAGCAGGAACGTACCCATCGCTTCGGCGACCGCGACGCGGATCGATATATCGCCACTAAGCGCGGGAACGGTGTTGAGCATCAAACGGCACACGACCATCGCGAGGATGGCGCCGAGCATCTGTGCGAGCACGTAGTAGACCGCGTCGACGAGTGCAATCTTCTTGATGCTCGCAAGCCCGATCGTGACGGCCGGGTTGAGATGCGAGCCGCTGATGGAACCGATCGTGTAAACGAACGTCGCGAGGACGATGGGGGCGATGTACGAAATGGGATACGTCGGAGCGCCCGATACCGCGACGCACACGAAGAGCGCGAGGACGAACGTACCGATCAATTCCGCGAGGTAGGGGCGAAGGTTCATGGTCGAAAGGAGGAAGATGGGCAGATCGTACCGCTTTTCACGAACGCGGAACCATCGCTTGCGACTCGCCGCAAGCGGAAAACGCGCGCCGGTCGCGCACAGTGCTTTCTCTGAAGCTCGTCGCAACGATCATCGTCGGCGCGCTGCTCGCGCAGGGAACTCCGGCGATCGCCGCCACTCCGGCGCCCTTCGCGGACATGCAACACTCGTGGTACGGCTACCGCGAAGCGGTGAACGTGCTGCGCGACCGCGGGATCATCGGCGGGTATCCCGACGGGAATTTCAAACCTCGACAAACGATCAACCGCGCGGAGTTTTTGAAACTGGTATTCGCAGCAAAGGACCCGCACGACGTCATCGATACGGCGGAACAATGCTTTTCGGATGTACCGTTGGATGCTTGGTTCGCGCCATTCGTCTGCGCGGCCGAACGCCGCGGCATCGCGAAAGGGTATCCCGATGGAACCTTCAAGCCGGAACAAGAAGTGAACTGGGCCGAAGCGATCGCGCTCATCTCCCGCGCCTACGGCTGGGACGTGGACGAGCGAAGCGGCGAACGCTGGTACGAACCCTTCGTGGAAACACTCGACCGCCGCGACGTGCTCGCCGAATACAGTTACGTGCCATGGACCGCTCTTTCACGCGAACGGGCGTCGGACCTCGTCTACCGCATGCTGCAGTTCGAACAAGGCCGCACCTTCGAGCGCTCGCCCGGCTGCACCGGGAACGATACGAAGCTCGACACGACCTTCACGGTCGACGGCAACGAGCGGAGCTTCATCGTCATCGCGCCGCAAAGTGCCAAGCGCGACGAGCCCACCCCCCTGCTCATCGCGTTTCACGGCCGCACCAACAGCAACGAGCGCGTACAGAGCTACATGCGCTTCGAGCGCGACGCGCCGGAAATGATCGTCGTCTACCCCGCTGGCATGCCTGCAAACGGCGGTTACACCTGGGCGGGCGCAGCTGGCGCCGACATCGCCTTCTTCGACGCGCTCGTGGAACACATCGGCCACGCATACTGCGTCGACATGAACGAAATCTACGTCGCGGGCTACTCGCTCGGCGCGTGGATGGCGAATTCCGTCGCATGCCTGCGCGGCGGCGTCGTGCGTGCGTCCGCGTCCCTCGGCGGCGACGGCATCTCGACGAACTGCACCGGACCGGCCGCGGCCTTCATCGCGCACAATCCGAAAGACGAATCGTCGCCGTACGCCGGGTCGGTGCGCATCCGCGAAGCGAGGGTGGAAGAAAACGCCTGCACGTGGGACGTCGACAACGCGACGCCCCGCAACCTGAACTGCGTGAAACATTCCGGCTGCCAGGGGGGGAACGTCGTCCTCTGGTGCCCGCACGAAATCGATACCGACGAACGCGGCACGTTCTACCCCCACGTGTGGCCGCGGGGCACGGGAAAGTCGATGGTCGAATTTTTCCGGGGACTCGGAAAGTAAACAACGATTCACCGCTTTTTTCTTGCATCCGTGTGTCGATTCCGTAACGATTCGCCCCCTCGTTCGTAGTATCTCGTATTCCCCCATCTCTCCCATGACCAAGCTTTCCCTCCATCGCATCGGAGCCTTCGCGGCAGTGTCGTTCCTCACGCTCACCGTCCTTACGGCCTGCGCCCCCGCGGCCAACGACCAAGCGGCGGCAGAAGCCTACATCCGAGCCAACGTCACCGACCTCTCGCCCACGCCCGCCGTGCTCGGCGGCACCTTCATGGTGACCGACATCGCATGGCAAGACGACGACACGGCGGTCGTTTCATACGAAGACGGGCACATCGCCCTGCAAGGCCGGACCGACATCGTGAAAAACGGCGACGACGTCATGGTCACCGAATTCATCATCATCGAGGACTACGGATACGACGCATCCTCCTCCGATTCGGCGATCACGGGCTCGGGCGCATCATCGAGCGTCACGCAGCGCGAGCTCTCCAAAGAAGGAGAGATGTGCGGCGGCATCGCGGGCTTCCAATGCGAACCGGGGCTCTTCTGCAAGTACGACGGCGCCTACCCCGACGCGGGCGGCACGTGCATCAAATAATCAAAGCTGCTGCATTCGATACACGGCGCCGTTGTGATCATCCGTGATCAGAATGTCGCCGTTTTTTTCGATTAAGATGTCGACGGGGCGGCCATGCACGGTCGACCCATCATAGAAACCCCTGAGGAAATCGGTCGGTTCTCCGTCGGGATTGCCGTTGCCGTCGAGCGGGATGCGCACGACCTTGTAGCCCACTTTCACCGAACTATTCCAGGAACCGTGCGCCGCAACGAGCAGATTGCCGTCCGGAAGAAAATCCAACCCAAGCGGCGCGATATGCGCGGGCAGCTGAACGAACGGCGATTTCGTTGACGCGCAATCGAATGAAACGTTTTTCCGGAAAGTCCTATCGCGCACGCGGTCACCGTAGCAGTACGGCCAGCCGTAATGCGCCCCCCGTTCCACGATATTCACCTCTTCCGGCGGCAGACCGTCGCCGAGCATGTCGCGCCCCATCTCGGTCGCGTACAGTTTTCCATTATCATGCCAGCGGAAGAACACCGCGTTGCGCAGACCCGTCGCTTCGATCCGCTGGTCGGTGCCGTCTTTCAACATCGAGAAGATCGCCGCGTGCCGTTCGTCTTTCTCGTCGCACGCGTTGCACGTCGATCCGACAGAGACGTACAAACGGCCGTCGGGACCGAAGCCCAACGTCCGCGAGACGTGCAGGCCGCCCGCAGGAAGATCGGCAACGTGTTCGATCGGCGCGTCGGAGTACAGGTGCACGCGTGAAATTTTGTCCTGCTCCGCCACGTACAGCGTGAACCCTCCTTCTTCCGGACCGATCGCAAGGCCGTGGGGTTTGTTCAATCCGCGCAGCGGGGTCGACACCGTGCGCACGGTCGCACCGCTCATCTCAAGGTGGCTTACCGTCCCCTGCGCCATCTGACTGACCCAGTAATTGCCGAACCCGTCGCGAACGATGACGCGCGCGCCGGGAACGTCCGCAAGCAACTCGATCACGTACCCCGGGTACACGTCGAACGGCAAGCGCGTGTCGTTACGGCCGGGCGTCTCAAGAAACGACGGGACGGACGAGGCCGATGAACCGTCTTGCTGCGTCGGGGCGACGACGCTGTCTTTGAAAAACGGGATCGCCGCGGCGATCGCGGCAACGAGCGCGGTACCGCCGAAGACGAAGACACGCTGCATAGTGGTCATCAGTGTATAATCAGACGCATGACGAATGAAATACTGTCATCGTCTCTCGCGACGTTCGGCGCCGGATGCTTCTGGGGCGTGGAAGAAACGTTTTTGCGCACGAAAGGCGTCATAAAAACGACGGCTGGGTACCTCGGCGGGACGCTGGAGAATCCGACATATGAAGATGTGTGCAGCGGCACGACCGGACATGCGGAAGTCGTGCAGGTGGAATTCGATCCTTCTGTCGTATCCTATGACGAATTACTGAACGTCTTTTGGAATAACCACAATCCGACGGAAAAGAACCGACAAGGACTCGACATCGGCGATCAGTACCGCTCTGCCATCTTCACGCATTCACCGGAGCAACAACAATCCGCCGAAGCATCGAAAACGGCGCTCGAAAAAAGCGGACGATTCGCAAAACCTATCGCGACGGAAATCACTCGCGCATCCGTCTTCTACCCTGCGGAGGAGTACCATCAGCAGTACCTCCGCAAGCGCGGTTTGGATTCCTGCCACATCTGATATGGGAAACATGTTCGCACCGACATCGGCAACAACACCGAAGGAGTACTTCGATATGCTCGATAAGCCGCGCAAGAGCGAACTGAAGAAACTCGACTCACTGATCCGCAAGACGGTGCCGTCACTGAAACCGTTCATGATCAGCGGCATGGTCGCGTACGGGAAGATCCACTACGTGTCGCCCCGGAGCGGCAAAGGCGTCGATTGGGGCGTCGTGCTCTTAAGCTCGCGCGCGAACTACATCTCGCTCTACGTCTGCGCGGTGGACGACGAGAAATACATCGCCGAGGCGTACAAGAAACAGCTGCCGAAGGCGTCAATCGGCAAGAGCTGCATCCGCTTCAAGAAGCTCGATGACGTCGATCAAAAGATCCTCACGGAGATCCTGAAGAAAGCCGAAAAGTGGGCCAAGAACTACAAGCC
>CAZZDD010000090.1:0-6222 GCA_964652185.1 uncultured Candidatus Peribacteria bacterium
CACCGCCTGCGCCCCGCGATCGAAGAAGTTCTCTACGGCGCGATGGAAGACAACGTGCTCGATATCGTGATCGGCAAAGGCCCGACCGCGCGCAGTGTCCGCCTTACGATCAAGCCGTTCACCTTGGTGGGCGCCACGACGAAGGCCGGCGCGATGAGCGCGCCATTGCGCGATCGCTTCATGCATGCGTTCAAGCTCGGGTTCTACGAAGTGGGGGAGATGGAGCAGATCGTGAAGCGGTCCGCGAACATCCTCGAAGTGCCGATGCACGCGGACGCGTCCCGTCTCATCGCCACCGCGAGCCGCGCGACCCCGCGCATCGCTAACCGCCTGGTCCGCGCCGTCCGCGACTTCGCGCATTCCCGCGACGAACAATCCGTGAACGACGCGTGCGTCCGCGAGACGTTGTCGTCGTTGGATATTGACGAGACGGGTCTCGACGCGACGGACCGCGCATTGCTCTCGGTGATCATCGATTCGTTCAATGGTGGACCGGTCGGCCTCTCGACCTTGGCGGCGATGCTCGCAGAAGAAGAGGAGACGATCGAAGGGATGTACGAGCCGTACCTCATGCAGCAGGGGTACCTCGTGCGCACGGCGAAAGGACGGAACGTCACGAAGCGCGCGTACGAGAAATTGGGGAGGGTGCTGCCGGAGGAGTCACAGGGTCAGTTGGGTCTTGCAGCGTGATGTCGCTGTCATGGTGAGCGGAGTCGAACCATGACTAGACCAACACCGCCACCTCGGTCTCGATCGTTTTCACCGGCGCGCTTTCGGGCTGTTCGATCTTCATGCGCAGCTGCCGGCGCGACACGCGCGTGACCCATACCGGCTGCCCCATGAGGAACATCGGCGTGGCGAAGATGCCTTCCGAGCGCATCGGAAGATCGCCGTACCCCATCGAGAGCGTGAACGCGACGAGGAGGGTGCAGCAGTGCATGGGACGACGATACGCCGAGGCGTGATCAGCGCGAAGCGTTTGCCGTTGCGGAAATCGCCGCTTGGATTGCCGAATACATTTGTTGTTCAAATTGCTGCCTGGTGAACCGTTCCGCGCGCGCCCGGCAGACCGTGGGGTCGATGGTGAGGTGTGCCGTGCGTACGGCTTCGGCGAAGGATGCATCCGTCGCGTCACAGACAGCCCCGATCGCAGAGTCGATCGCGTCGACCGTTCCGCCGCCGCGCACGGTGATCACCGGCGTGCCGCAGGCCAATGCTTCGATGGCATTGATACCGAAGTCTTCTTCGTTCGGGATGAGGAGCGCGCGGGCGTTGCGGTATGCGCCGCGGAGCGCTTCGCCCTCGAGGCGTCCGAGGAATTTTACGTCGTGTCCTTTCGCGCGCGATTCGAGGCTGACTCTCGCCGGTCCGTCGCCCACGATGACGAGCGGGACCTTCGCCTTCGCGCACGCGTCGATCGCTCGTTCGATGCGCTTGTAAGGCTGGAGGTTCGCGACGACGACGCACGGTCCGTGGGGCGTCGCGTCGTGCTTGGGCGGCACGAGGAACCAGGGATTATCGGCAAAGGGATGCACGACGGTGCTTTCGCGGCCCCAGTAGAGCTGCATGCGGCGCTGCACGATCTTCGATGCCGCGACGAGCGTCGTCGGGCGATCCGCGACCGAGGCATCCCACGTGCGGAGGTGGTGGAAGAGACGCGAGGCGAGCCATCGGACCGGTGCCGACATGCGTTCTTGCACCGGGATGGTCATGTCCCACAGGAAGCGCGCCGGCGTGTGGACGTAGCAGACGTGCGCAGTGCCACGCGGAACCTTGAGACCATGAACGAATGCCGACGACGAACTGATAATCAGATCGTAGCCCGAAAAGTCCCACGCTTCGACTGCGCCGCGGAAGAAGGGGAGATAGAGGTGGTGGTTGAATTGCCGCGTGAGCGCCGCGAAAGGTTGCAGCCGCGAGGTCTTCACGCGATGCGGCGGGAACCAGTCGCCGAGCTTCTTCTCGTTATAGAGCAGCGTGAAAATATCGGCGTCCGGGTACATCGTCGCGAATGCACGGACGACGCGTTCGGCGCCACCGCGGACTGTGAGGAGTTCGTGAACGATCGCGACTTTCATCGGATGCAGCGTACAGGAATTAGCGAACTTCTTGGGCTTTTCGCGCGATGCGCGCGGCGAGCGTCTTCGGGATGAGTCTCGTGCAGAACGCGCCGATGGCATTGATCGCGCCCGGAACGACCATCGGCTTCCCGCGTTGTAGTGCGTCGTAGCCGATCCGGACCACGGTCTCGGCGTCCATCGTGTGGAGTTTCTTGAACAGCGGCGAGTCGAGCATTCCGGCGGTTTTTTGGAAACCGGTCTTCGTCGGGCCGGGGCAGAGGCACGTGACGGTGACGCCCGTGCCACGTAGTTCGTTCGAAAGCGCGAGCGACCAGTGGAGCACGTACGCTTTTGATGCGTAATACACCGCCATGAGCGGACCCGGTTGGAACGCCGCGGTCGATGCGACGTTCAGGATCTGTCCGCGCTTCCGTGCGATCATGCCCGGCAGCAGCGCGCGCGTGAGGAGCGTGACCGCGTCGACGTTCAGCGAGAGCATGGCGCGTACGTCATCTTCCGCCATGTCGGCGAAGCGCGAGAGCTTCCCGACGCCGGCGTTGTTCACGAGCGTGTCGATTTCCTGTTCCTTCACAGCGGTGACGATGCGGCCGACCGACAGGGGATCGGACAAGTCTTCGATCAGAATGGTTACCGTGATGCCGTGTGTTGTACGGAGTTCCGCCGCCAAAGCCTCCAGCGCATCTTTGGAGCGCGCCACCAGCACGAGATCGTTCTTTTCCGTGGCGAACAAGCGGGCGAATGCCGCTCCGAGCCCGCCCGATGCTCCCGTAATGAGTGTGGTGGCCATGGAGGGAGCATAGCGCATGCCGCTTAAAAAGCGTTTCACTACGCAAACATGCTATTGTCAATTAGCGTGTTCTATGAAAGAATACGGTCCTTTCTCCGTCCTCCACACTATGTCGCCTCGCATCCTCTCCTTCTCGGTCGTCGCCTTCCTGATCGGCGTCACGGTCCCCGTGGCGTTGGCGATGACGCCCCCGGCGTGGGTCGACGACGAATTCCGCATATGTACCGGCGATGCGATCAATCGCGAGTGGGAAGACCGCATTCAGGCGCAGCGTGAGTTCAACGATAAACAGATCCAGGATCAGGAGATCTATCGCGACGACCTTCGCCGCGCGTGGCAGATGGCGATCGAAGCCGATCGTAAGAACGAGATCCGCGAGGCTGATCGCCGCTACCGCGAGAATTCCCGCGATTCGAAGCGCGAATATGCCGATCGTATCCGCGAGATCCGTAATGAATCGCGCGACGCGCAGCGCGCATGCCGCAACACATTCAACGATCATAAGCGCTTCGTGAAGGGCGTGTGCCTGAGCACGAACGATTGCCGCGCCAACCAAATCTGCACCACCGAGCGCGGCGTGTGCGAGCAGTCGTGCCCGGAGGGCGCCGACACGTGCATCCAGGTGTGTGCCGGTACGTGTGAACGCTCGTCCAGCTCGCGCAGTTCCAGTAGCTCAAGTTCCAGCTCCAGCAACATCTTCGGCGGCGGGTTTTCGAGCTTCGGCACGAACAGTTCGTCGAATTCCACGAACTCCACGGGCGTCGGCGGCATCAACTGCCAGCCGTACACCTGTCCGGATGGTCGCCAGGTTCCCGCGTGTGACAGCGGCGGCAACTTCATCGACTATCAGTCGAATCCGTGTTACTCCTGATGCCTCGACGGAGCTTGTCCTGAGCATGTCGAAGGGCTCGGCATGACAAATTAGGAGATGAGTCTTTTCTTCTCCGCATGCGAGAGTTTTTTTAGTGCGGCTTCGCGTTTTCTGACCGCCGAGAGCGTCGGGTGTTCTTCGTGGTAGACGAACGTCACCGGTAACCGCGAGCGCGTGTACTTCGAGCCTTTTCCTTCGTTGTGCAGTGCCTCGCGCGCGGCCAGGTCGACGCACGTCCCGACGTAGAGGGAATCGTCTGCGCAGCGGGCGATGTAGGCGAAGTGGGGCACGGCGCTCACGGTAGCACGTTCGATACGCCGAAGTGTTGGACCCAGTATCCGTCGAAATAGCCGACGCCCGTCTCGTCGAAATCAGGGCTCATGATGTTGTCACGGTGGCCGGGCGACGCGAGCCAGTCGCGCACGGCGTCCGCCGCCGCTTCTTGCCCGTGGGCGAGGTTTTCACCGGTGCCGTAGACCCATGAACAGTTGCACGTCGGCTTCGTGTAGCCGCCCGCCTGGATGCGTTCGGCTGACGAACGCCCTTCGAGATCATCGTGCGAGAAGTATCCGCGCGCGGCCATGTCTTCCGCGTGCGCTTGGGCCGTACGCTCGAGGGTTGTGTGTATAGCGAGAGGCGGTAATCCTTCATCTTTTCGTGCGTCGTTGACCAGTACGAAGACGCGGTCCGTTCGTGCGCGCGCTGCTGTGTCGGCCGGTAGTCGTTCCGTGCGGGAACGCGCGTCGATGCGTTCGTGGAGCCGTCGCTCGACCGCGGCGCGGCGCAACAAGCGCAGGCGCAGCCGCTCGGCTCGACGGAGCACCGAGGGGGTCTGTGTTTGGGCTTCAACCCGCGGCGAAGCGGCCGCGACGGTCTCCGTTGCCGAGAGGGCGAAAACACAGAAGGCAAGGCTGGCGATCACACGCGTATGCATGATGCATCTGTACAGTTCGCGCGAAGGGGCGGTCAAGAGACGAGCCTCGCGATCTTCACCGCAGTGAGCGCGCCAACCGCGTTAGCCACGAGGTCCCACCCCGTGTTCACGTAGCCGCCGACGTTCGTGCCGGGGATCGCGAGGACCGCCGCAAATTCGACGATCTCGTTGAGCGAACCGAGGCCCATGCCCGCGAGCCAGCAGAGCGTGAGGATTCCCGTGGTCGGTTTGACCCCGGGAATCGTGCGCACGCATTCCCACGTGACCCACGTCGCCGCGCCGAAGCCGTACGCGTGCACGACCATGTCGAACTTGAGCCAGTTCGGAATGAGCCACAGGCTGTAGAGCACGCCGGAACCGTTGTCGGTCAGTTCGACGGGAACGCGCAGCAGGCCGCCGAGCATGTGGAGCAGTCCCCAGACGCTGAGCATCAGAAGCGCGGTCTGTGAGAGGTTCACTTTTCGATGGACGAGAACGACGACGATCGCCAAGACGATGACGACGCCGATGTAGAACAAAAATTCGGTGTTTTGATTCGCGATCGCGAAGGGCGTGGCCAGTGCCAAGTACGCGGCGGTGAACAGCGCGACGGGCAACAGGGGAGTGCGCGTTTCTTTTTTGCGGAACCAGTGGAAAAGACTCATGGGATGGGGAGGAAGAAGAGGATGACGAAGCCGACGATTCCGATGAAGAGGCCGAGGATGAGTAATCCTACGATGACTTTTCCCAGAGCGCTTTTGGGCGCCCATGAAGAGTTCGTGAGGGGCGTGAACACCGTGTCGGCCAGCGCGATCAACATGGTGAAGAGCTCATCCATGATCACACTGTAGGCTTCTTACAGCGTTTCGAGCAGGTCTTTCATCCGCTCCCACGCCGCGTTTCTCGCCGCGACGTTCGCGGGGTCTCCGTTCGGATCCTCGCCGCTGCGCATGAACGCGTGGCCCGCGCCGTCGTAGCTCACGATCTCGTAGGTCTTGTTGGCGTCCGCCATGGCGTTGGTCGACATCGGGATCGTCGCGTTCACGCGCTGGTCGTTTCCGGCGTAGAAACCGTACACGGGGGCCGACACGTTCGAATAGACCGAGGCGTCGGTCGGTCCCGTGCCGTAGAACACGAGCGCCATATCGAGGTTGTCGCTTGAGGTCGTCATCGCGAACGACTGGGACCCGCCCCAACAGAAACCAGCCGAGGCCATCTTCCCGTTGCTCGCCGGCAGGGTATCCGCCCAGTCGGCGACGGCGTGCAGGTCCGCCTGCACCTGGATGGGATCAAGTTTCATGATCGCCTGCGTGCGTTCGTCGTCGTTCGCGAATGCCGTTGTGTCGGCATGCGTCGCGTCGAAGCCGGAGAGCAGGTCCGGCGCCACGGCGATGTATCCCGCCTCGGCGAGCTGGTCGGCCATGCCGCGGGCCCAATCGTTGAGGCCTTTGTTTTCGTGGATGACGATGACGACAGGCGACGGTCCGTCCGTTTCGGGGTACACGACGAACGTGCGGATCTCCTTCTCGCCGTTCTTGACCATCACCCATTCCTGATGCCGCGGGGAATT